>JAOZIF010000096.1 GCA_026014495.1 Candidatus Bathyarchaeum sp. | reverse complement strand
CTAAAAAAAGTATCTGTTCCAACAAAACCAAGTTTTTATAAAACCTCTGCATCCATACTGTTGGAAACACGGGCCGGTTGTCTAGTCCGGTTAGGATGCAGCCCTTACGCGGCTGAGGTCGCAGGTTCGAATCCTGCTCGGCCCACCATTTTTAGCTAAACCCTCAAAAGTAGCCAATCCAACATTCATATTAGGAGACTAATAGAGGTTCATTGTTGAAAACATGGTTTTTTCAGAAAACCCACTGACAACAGAGGAATAAAGATGAAAAAAAAGTTCACAGTTCCCCTCATGTGCATCCTGTTGATAGTTAGCGCCGCGTTCTTTGTTCCGTCCATTCTTGAAAGCCAAGAAAAAGAAACACTGGACTGCCATGTTGGCGTCACGTTTTGTGGAGACACAGCCGCAGGGGCAGAGCTTCTTATTGACAGGGTTAAGGATTACACGAATCTGTTTGTTTTGCAGTCTGGACCAATAAGTGAGAATGAAACAGCAATGAACGAAATCTGCGAATATGCAGTTGATGCTGGACTTGACATTATAGTATACTTTGGAGACCTGGACCCAAGAGTACTTAACTACAAAGTGGAAACGCTTGGACAAGACGTGCTTTGGCGTACATCATGGATAAATACAGCTAAGCAAAGATGGGGCGATAATTTGCTTGCAGTGTACTATTATGATGAGCCAGGTGGAAATTGGCTTGACTGTGAAATATGGAACACGTACATTGAAGCAGTATCAAATGTTACGGATTATCGTGAAGTAATAGCCAACACTACCTACGATGATGTAGCTCAACGTTACATAGAATTTCCAAGTTATGATGAAGGCTACGAGCAGCTTGAAAACAACTCTATTCCAATTTTAACGTCAGATTATGTCCTTTACTGGTTTGATTACCTGATGGGCTACGATGTAATACTTACAGAGGTAGGCTGGAACCACACAATAGAACAAGACATCGCACTGGTAAGGGGCGCAGCAAATCTGCAAAACAAAAGCTGGGGAACAATAATCACATGGAAATACAATGACCCGCCATACCTGGACACTCCAGAAAACATTTACAACCAAATGGTGCTATCCTACGAGGCTGGCGCAGAATACATTGTCATCTTCAATTACCCAACATACCCTGAAGACAACCAGTATGGCATCATGTCAAACGAGCACTTTGAGGCTCTAGAAAGTTTTTGGAATGATGCTACAAAAGAGCAGATAGTTCATGGCTCAACAAAAGCTGAAGCGGTGCTAGTGCTGCCACACAATTACGGTTGGGGCATGCGAAACCTCCAAGACAAAATCTGGGCATTCTGGGAACCAGACGAAAAGTCAGAACAAATCTGGACAATCCTACAACAACTTCTAGACCAATATGGCACAAGCTTGGACATAGTCTACGACGACCCCGCGTATCCAATCACAGACAATTACCAGCACGTATACATCTGGAACCAGACAATAACATCAAACCCATAAAAAAGCCCAGAAAAAAATGGTTTTACAGCAAATTCCATGACGTAACGTTCTAAATTCTGGTTAACATTTATATGCACCATAGCAACCTCTCACAAGTTAACCAAAAAGTTCTACGCAAACTTACGAAAGGGGAGGCACCAAAACACATGAATGAAAACGAAAAAAGTCCCATCATGCGTGTTGTCAAAAAACTTGCCAAAACAAAACTCAGCAGCCTCGCAATTCATAAGCTAGAACAAGTCGCAACTAAAGTGGGCGTAGAAGAACAAGAACTTTTTCAGCTCTATGTTGAAGCGAAAAACCGTTCAATGATAGACAGTTTTGCATCCATACCATACAACGAAAGAATTGTATTGTTGCCCCAGTGTCTGCGTGGCAAGGATTGTCCAGCAGAAATAGGCAAATACGGGTACGAATGCCAACAGTGCGGAAGGTGCAGCATAGCAAAAATCATGCAGATGACCAAAGATTTGGGGTATAAGGGCACGTTTATCTTGCCGGGAGGAAGCTTGGCACAAAAGATTATGCTTGAAATAAAACCCAAAGCATCACTGGGCGTTGCATGTGCCAAAGAACTTATCCTCGGAAGCTACCTCTGTGAAAAAGTTGGAGTAATCGGACAAGGCGTAGAACTGCTTAAAGACGGATGCATCAACACAATTGTGGACCTAAAAGTCCTAAAAGATTCACTGAAAGTTAACGTATTTTAGTTTTCAGTAAGCAAAAGCTTGGCTGCCAACAGCTTCAAGGATTTTTTTGGGCGAAAAAGGAACAAGAACCGCAGATTTAAGGTAACGCCCAAGCTTGGGAATAAGTCCAACCGCGTCAGTTCCCAGCTTACAAAGAACAACATGCTCAAGAAGCCCCAATGGCTCTGTTTTTATTATGTCCCGAGAATGCCTTGACAGGTTCATGGCTTGCTCAACATCAGAGAAAACAGAACCCAAAATAATCAGGCGATCAAAACGGGAACCAACCCAGATGCGAAACAAAGAAAGCTGTGCCTCAGAAAGACACGCTTCAACAGTGTCACGTTTTGCTTTGACGTCTTTAGTAAGTTTGACTTCAAGAGGCACATTATCATACAAACAAAAAAGCTTAACCAACTGTTGCAACTCAATCTCCTTGCCGTCAGCCAACTGAGCACACAACCGCCTCTTTGAAACAACAGCATCAAAAGGCTGAGAAGCAACTCCCAAATCAACAAAAAGTTTATCGTTACTTGTATTTGACGAAACGACTTTACCCTGAGCAACAGAAAACTTTTGCAACCCATCTAAAGAAACAGGCGCCAATCCAGCTTCACGTTCAAGCAAACTCAAGGCTACGGTTTCATCAGCCCCTGACACATCTAATGTTATCCACCCACGCTCAGTTGTACCAACGAAACGCACCTGCACATCAAGACCGCTAACTAACCGAGAATAGAGTTTCTCAAAGCTTTTAGCGGAGCCTGAGCCGTAGAGCTTCTCAAGAACTGTGACTGTTGGCATTCAAATCGCCTATCAGAAAGGAAATCTCTTCGTGGAGCCTTATAACCCGATCTACGGCAGGATGACCTTTTCCAAGTTTTTTAGAAAACTGTTCTACCGTCCGCTCTATCGACACCACATGGGAGCCTTCAATTAGCTTGTCAGCGTATGCCACAAGCTTTTCTTCCAAGGTTGTTGGAAAATAGTCTTTTACTGGTAAACCAAGCTTTTTTGCTTCATCAGCGCCTATGCCTCCACCAATGTGGCACTCAATAATAGAAATGATAGATTGTGGCAAACTCAACGATTTGGCAATTTCCACGCCAACAACAGCATGGTCTACCTCATGAGTTTTTGAGCGCCCAATATCATGAAGAAGAGCCCCAACCTCAACAAGGTTAACATCAACAACTAAGCCCTTGCTGGTGCAGGCTCTAGCAAACTTCACAGCAAGAGCAGAAACCGCTTTACAATGAGCAATAACGCGTTCAGAGCATCCAGATTCACAAAGAAGAGCTATCGCCATCTGCGAGGATGGTAATTTCTCATTCACCTAATTCCTCCTTTAGAACATCAATACGTTCTATCAAGGAGGCTTTTAGGTCAGTGTTATCAAAATGCATCAAAAGCTTGTTGCAGGTAGGACACCGGAAAACAAGTTCCATAGCATCCTCAAAGGGAATTCGTTTACATCCCTCTGTAAAACAAGAGTAAAAGTCATGCGCCTGCTCATAGGTGAGCCTTGTTTCCAGCTTTTCAAGAACACGACGCTTCTGGTTTAAAATGAAGCCTGCAAGCTGATCAAGCTGTAGTCGCCAGTGGAAAATGAACCAGCCCGTGGTTTTGTCACGAGACCGCCTTAAACCAACCAGAGAATGGTCGTAGAGCTTGTAGAGTATTCTCCGAACAGTGTTGAGCCGTATTTCTGTTTTGAGGGCAATTTCCTCATCAGTTGTTTCTCCAACACCCTTAAGGACACTAACAATTTGAACAGCTTCTTCGCCCCCAAAAGCTTCGGCAACCTTTTGCAAAGTTTTATCGTCTACGAAAGTTAACATTGAATCGTTACTCCACACTCGTCCAATATACAAGGGAGACAGAGCTTAAATCTCTTCCCAAAAACGGGTACATATTAAACTTCGACGACACGCTTGCCTCTAGCTTGAGGAACAATTTTCTTTTTTGCGTTAGGACTAACAGCCTCTGAAAGCTCTTTGCCCTCAAAGAAGCGGTCAAGAAAAACAGCCAAACTCGAGCACTCTGAATGAGGCTGGTTACCCACAGCGACATTAAAATCTGAAATCGCCTCAGAAAAGAATCCAGCAGGCACTTTTTGGCTACCCACAATAACCAGCACATCTTTTCCAGAGGCCTTGATTCGTTTCATAACATCGCTTGATTGGATGTTTTCTCCGTACGCAGTAAGATGAACAGTGACCCCACCGTTTGCTTTCCACTCTTTGACCACACGTTTCCAAGGTTGCCCCATCTCAAAATAAAAGTTGCCGCCCCAACAGTCCGTAACCTTTTCGATGGTCTCTTTCACTTTAGAATCTGCTATATCTGCCATAACAAAGCCACAAGCACCTAATGCTCGGGCAGTCAAAGCCACATGTGAAGTAAGTCTTTGGTCGCGGTGCCGATGCCCCCATCTTAGAATAACAACTCTTGGCAACATTGCAGAATTACCACTATGCTGTTTCAGGTTTAACTACACCCCCCAGCTTTTCCACACGCCCCTTAACACGGTCCGCAAACCAAGGAATCGCCTTAAAGACAACATTAACCATGTCGCCTTCATAAGTTATGTTCAGCACATGAGCACGATCAAAAAGCTGCGAAACCAAAGACATGGATTCGTCATTTATTTTCACCGAAAAGGATGCTTCAACAAAAACTTCTAGGTAACGCGTAATTTCCTTCCGCAGTAAGTCAATATTGGTTTTGTGCAACGCTGAAATGGGAACAGGATTTGGCGCAAGCTCGTTTAGGTGTTCCATCTTGTGCAGCAGTTCGTCTTCTTCAAGCAAATCTATCTTGTTGAATACGGTAACCACAGGTACTCCTGTTGCCCCAATTTGCTGGATAGTATCAAGACTGCAAGAGAGCTTTTGTTCAATGTCTTTTTCTGGATCGCTCACATCGACAACTAGGATAATCAAATCTGAAAAAATGGTTTCTTCAAGAGTAGAATGAAAGGCTTTAACCAGCTTCAAGGGCAACCTGTCGATAAACCCAACAGTATCAGTCAACAAGACCTTTCTTTTGGAAAACTGCACCGCCCGAGTTGTTGTCGAAAGCGTAGTAAATAGTGCATCATCAACAGGAACAGCTTCCTCTGCAAGCAAATTAAACAATGAACTTTTACCCGCATTTGTGTACCCAGCCAAAGAAATCGACGAAAACCCCAGTTCTGCTCGCCGAACACGATGCAACTGACGCTCTTCCTGTTTCTTTTCCAGCTTTTCTTTGACTGAACTGATTTGACGCTTCACAGTTTCGAAGTAAACATCCACCTCATACTTTCCCAGCCCCATAAAACCGGGCTGCTCCTCCATTCTCGCCAGTTTCACGCGCTCTTTTGCTTTTGACAATTCGTATCTAAGAGTAGCTAATTGAATCTGAAGCTCCGCCTCGTAGGTTGAGGCTCTTCTAGAAAAAATTTCAAGGATAAGCTGAAATCGGTCTATAACAACCAAGCCCGTAAGTTTAGCCAAGTTATAGGCTTGAAAAGGAGTTAGGTTGTTATCGAAAATAATCTTCTCGGCGCCAGTTTTTTTCACTAACTCAACTAATTCATTTGTTTTTCCTCGCCCAATCTGGTAGCGAGGGTCACGTTTCCTGACTTGCTCAATGGAGCCTTCAACTGTGTATCCTGCTGCTTTTGCTAGGCTCTTGAGTTCATCAAGCGTTGAGGGTTCTGTTGGAAGCCGTCTTTGAACCACTATTGTTTTCGTTAGGTTTCTGCCTCCCTTTTCTTCACCTTAAACTGAATAAGGTCGCCCAATGTTGTTCCATGTGGTTTAGAGGACGCATTAAACTGGGCTTTAGGTTCTGAAGGGGGCACTCGAAGCTTTATTTTTAGTGTGTGTTCCAGCTTTTCTGCAAGCACAAGGTCTGGAACCATTTTACCGCTTTCGATTTTACGTAGAACTGAAACGCGTTCCCTAGTTTTTTTACCCAAATCGTCATGGCTCATGCCTAAACTTTCTCTAGCTTGTCTTACTAGCTGACCTAGGTTTTCTACAAGCTCTAATGTTTCAGGCACAGTTGCAGTTTGTTTTCTTTTTGTAAAAGGTTGTACTGGCTGACGAACCATACTAGGTTTTGCGCGTCGTCGAGGTTGAGGTTTAGGCTCCCAGTGACCAGAACCTAGTTTAGCACATTTATCACAGACATTAAGGTTAGCGCCTTCAATTACCGCTCGGATAGGGGCACCAAATATTTGTCGACCACAAACTTCACACTGCAAGAGAAGCAATCACCTACCTGTTTATCTCAAGCCGATTCTTTATACTTGTCGATTTTATATAATTTGACCGTTGAATAGTCGAAAGAAAACCCCAAAAACCGTTATTTGACTCTTTTGTTTGACATAAATTCCGCAAATTATTTAGGGAGACAACAACTATCATATTGTTGTGGAGATGGTTTTATGCCAATGGCTTTTGTGTTAATAAACACTGAGATAGGATCTGAAAGCGAAGTTTTAGATGAATTAAAGAAGATCAGTGCAGTGAAGGAAGCTTACATGGTTTATGGAGTTTACGATGTTGTAGCTAAGGTCGGCGCAGATACCATGGACAAACTTAAAGAAATCGTCACATGGAACGTGAGAAGACTGGACAAAGTTCGGTCAACCCTAACTATGATAGTTATCGAGGGACAAAAGTAGGCTCCACTTCCCCTCTTTTCTCTTTTTATCTTTTCTTAAAATCGAATAGACAACTTTATTCTTATCCACCCAACAACCTAGTATTCAATGAGCGGAAGCTAAATGGTTAAGCTGCACATAGGATTCGACGACACTGATTCACCCAACGGAGGATGCACCACATACATAGCTGCCCTTCTTGTCGAAAAACTAAGCAACATGAATGTCTCATTCATGGATTACCCTAGCTTAGTCAGGCTTAACCCAAATGTTCCATGGAAAACCCGAGGCAATGGAGCTCTTTGCCTACGAATCAGTTGCCAAGAAAACAGTGTAGACAAAATCAAAGAAACAGTCATAAACACGGTTGAAGCGAACTCTGAACTAGACTATGGCGGAACAGACCCTGGAGTTGTCTTCGTACATGAAGAGGTTCCCCAGGATATCATGGCTTTTGCAAAAAAAGCGGAGCAGAGCATGCTAACAATTGAAGAGACGTTAAAGGTTGCTAAGAGGGTTAACGCAGAGGCGGTGGGCTTCAAGAAGGGAAGGGGAATTATTGGAGGCTTAGCTGCCATCGGAGAAGATTTGAGTGGAGACCACACCTTTGAGGTTATAGCATACAGAACCCCAGAAAATCGTGAGTTGCCTCGTCGTGTACAGGTTTTGTCTGTGAAAAACATGGACAAAAAGTCTGATTTTACATTCAACAATGTAGACCCTGAAACAGGTAGAGTTCTAATTACTCCAAGAGGACCTGACCCCATCCTTTGTGGAATCAGAGGCGAAACACCCGAGGCGGTTAAGCAGGCATATGAGATGATTAAGATAGATGAGCCTGTTGAGCGGTGGATGATTTTTCGAACAAACCAAGGAACCGACGCTCACCTGCGAAGAGTCAGCGCAGTTAAGAAAATACAGCCATACAATCCAGTTGTTGCACAAGGAACTGTATCTAAAGCGCCAAGGATAATCCAAGGGGGGCATGTGATTTTTGCGATTAAAGACGAAACAGGGGAAGTTGATTGCGCCGCTTATGAGCCCACGGTAACTTTGTCTAAAATTGCAAGAAAGCTGATGGCTGGAGATGTTTTGAAGGTTTATGGAGGAGTTCGTGCGTCTTCTTCAGAACACAGGTTGACCATAAATCTTGAAAAAATGAGGATTTTAGAGTTGGTTCCCAAAGTATCATTTGTTAACCCAAGTTGCCCCGAGTGCGGTAAAAGAACAAAATCTATGGGAAAAAATCAGGGATTCAGGTGCGACAAGTGCGGTTTTCGTTCTTCACAACTAAAAAAGCAGCAAGTCAATGAAGAACGTGGGCTTGAGGTTGGGCTTTACATTACGTCGCCAAGGTCGCAAAGGCACCTGACAAAACCGCATTGTAGATATGGAAAAGAAAAAACTGGTGTGCCCAAAGAGTTGATTGAGAACTGGCATTATCCATGAAAACAGGAAGAATATGTTGAAACTGTTTTTGGATGTTTATGGCTTTTTACAGTAAATTTAAATGCGTCTGCAGAAAAGTTACGGACTGAAAAAGGGTACAGCATGAAGTTCTCGTTCATTAATCCGGGACCAAATCCTGAGTTGCCTATCGAAGATGTTAAGAAGATGGTGGGCGCTGCTCCTCCTCTTGGGATGCTTTACATTGCATCGTACCTCAAAGAGAACGGAGTAGACATTTCCATCATAGATGAAGCGGCTCAGGGCTACTCCCTGAAGGATACCCTTGATTGGGTGAAAAAGGAGGACCCTGACATTCTAGGTTTTTCTACCTTGAGTGCTACAGGGCGCAAAGCAGCGCTTATTGCAGAAAGGGTGAAACAGGAAAATCCTAATGTAAAGATTGCTTTTGGCAACTTTTTTGCTACATTTAATGCTGAGCGGATTTTGAAAAAGTATTCTGCTGTAGATTATATTATTCGAGGCGAGGGAGAACATACCAGCCTTGAATTGGCATTGTGTCTAGAAAGAGAAGGTGACCTAAAGAAGGTCAGGGGAATCAACTTTAGAAACGGTGAACAAATAATTTCAACCCCTGATAGGCCTTTAATCAAGGATATTGACTCTTTGCCGTTTCCCGACAGGGAACTGTTAGACGCCGAATACCACAACACAACAGCTGGAGTAGTTGTTGCACCAAAAAAGTTCAGCGGCTTTGTCACTTCCCGAGGCTGCGTTTACAGATGCCGTTTTTGTGGATGCCGAAGATTGGCACGAAGTCTTTGGCGGTCTAGGTCAGTAGAGAACATACTTAAGGAGTTACATCTGCTGTCCAGTCAGGGCTACAAGCAGTTTCTTTTTGTGGATGACAATTTTACGTTGAATCCTAAAAGAGTGATTAAACTGTGCCGTAGGATAAAGGAAGAGAAGGTGGACATTGAATTTTTTGCTGAAGGCAGAGTTGACCATTGTCCTCAAGATATGCTGCAGGAGATGGTTAGAGCAAACTGCAAAATGATCTACTTTGGGATCGAGAATGGCACTCAAAAGGTTTTGGATTACTACGACAAACAAACAACCCCGCAGCAGGCAATGGATGCTGTCAAGAGAGCCAGAAAAGTTGGCATTGATGTGATAGTGGCTTCATTTATTTTGGGAGCACCCAACGAAACAAGACAAGAGATTTGGAACACCCTAAAGTTTGCACAAAAACTGCAAGTTGACATCCCACAATTCAACATTTTGGCGACTTTTCCAGGAACCGACATCTGGGAAGAGTTGAAAACAAAGGGGCTAGTTGATGAGGAGAAGCATTGGGAGAGTGGAGTTATGGTTTGTGAAGTTTCGCCTGATGCTGTGCCTGCCAAAGAGATTGAGCAGATGATTCATGATGGTTACCAAAACTTCTTCATTCGTCCAGATTACATTGTGAAGCAGTTGACTAA
>JAOZIF010000036.1 GCA_026014495.1 Candidatus Bathyarchaeum sp. | reverse complement strand
GATTGTGCAAATAGTTTAGACTGTAAGCATAATATACTAAAAACGAAGAAACATTATTTGCTGGTCAAGCCCATATGACAGAGCCGAAGTTTTATTCGCCGCTGAAAATTGGTTTTATCATTGTTGTTTTAGCTTATTTTTTGTTTACTTTTCATGCGATGTTTACGCTTTCTTGGATTGGTGAATGGGAGGCTTTCAGTGGTTCATTTCGTTTGGTCGTTTTTGTCCAAGATGTTTCAGCAAACATCGGAATTGCCGCCCGACTCATAGCCAGCGCAATCGCGTTCATCGGGGTTATTCTTTATTTTGTGAAGAAAGGTCTTTCAAAACAGACAACAACCAAGGTTTTGAGGATGGTTTTATTTGGAGAAGCAATTTACTGGCTGGGGCTTTTAGCGGCAGGGGTTCTGCCCTTATTTTACACTCTAGGTTTTGACACGTGGCGGGTTAATGGTCATGTCTCTGTTCTCCCTTTTTGGTTGTCTCTTCTAATGAATCAAATACCCTTACTTATCCAATCCATTGCCATTCCCGCGGTGTTGTTAAAAGTCGTCTTCGCATTGAAACCAAACAAACCAGCAAAACAGGCAATAAAATGGGGATTAATTGCGGCCACAGTTTACA
The DNA here is from genome assembly GCA_026014495.1 of Candidatus Bathyarchaeum sp. Lineage (GTDB taxonomy): Archaea > Thermoproteota > Bathyarchaeia > Bathyarchaeales > Bathyarchaeaceae > Bathyarchaeum. The sequence goes on along the minus strand of JAOZIF010000036.1, from coordinate 707 downwards.
TCTTTGTGTTTTGGCTCACTAACACTGCCGAGTGGGCAAGAACCATAATACGACAAGGAACAGTGTATTTGACTTCTTATCCACAAAATCTGCTATGTTTTGCCTTAACTTCCATTGGCTTGCTCGCACTGACAGTTTTCATGGTGTATTTCACGAAAAAATCCATGGCAACAGAAACTTTGGAAAAACTTGACCTTCAACCAATCAGTGCAGTTATCATTTTGTTGGGCTTGTTTTATCTTTGGAACTACCTTTCGTGGATTTTTTTCGGAATAGACCAAATCTGGAGCAACTGGTACGTGTGGTTCTTGAGCAATAACCTAAACTTGTGGATGCTTTCGATTCCCTTTGTGGGTTTGCCCCTCTTTTTGAATAGTCGAAGTGAATCAATGAGGTTAAACCAAAAATTTAGGAAACTCGTGTATGCAACCCAAGGGGTAGGCGCAGTTTTTGTTGCTGTCTTTCTTATGGGGTATCTGGGCGGTTTGCCTTCAAGGGATGTTCTTCATTCAGAGCCGGTCTTTAAAGTCCCCCTCATAATTTTTGGTGCCACACTTCTATTACTGATAATTGTCACTGCAATTATGATTGCAAACCATAGAAAAAATAGAGCATAAAGACGGCTTTTGGCACGTCCATGCTAGTTGTTAGAGGGATTAAACGTGTTTTTGCAAGTATTCTTTTGCTACGGCGACACTTTGGAAACA
>JAOZIF010000150.1 GCA_026014495.1 Candidatus Bathyarchaeum sp. | reverse complement strand
GAATTACAAAAATATTCAAAATCGGAAGCAGAATAGAAGAATTAAATCATTAAGAGATATATGAGAATATCATGTAAAATAGCAAACATGAAAAAATTGAAGTGATTTAATTCCAACAGAACCAGTCAGATAACTATTTACCGATTTAACATCTGATTGATGCACAAAAAGTTTTTATATAATCCAAATCCAGAAACGATATGCTCCGCAACATAAGGGGATTCCTCACTTTCATTTCTTTTGAAAGAGGGATTATGCTGTTTATGATTACAATGGGTTCAACTTTTCTTATGGCAAAGAGCACTACGTTATCTGGAGCAATATATCTTGGTTTTGTTGCGTTTTGTGGGTGGAGCGGAGTAGACGCCATAAATAACGTTTACGACGTTGATTTAGACGTCAAATCAGACCCCCTCAGAGCTGATTATACAAAGAATCTTGGAAGAACTGGGTTGTGTATATCATTAATTTTCTTTGCGTTATCCATGAGCCTAGGCGCAATAACTGGAATTCAGCTAGTAACTGTTTTTGTGTTTATCGGGATACTTGCGGGAGTAGTATATTCAGTCCCGCCTTTTAGACTCAGGCAGACAATATACAAACCGCTAGTGAATTTTTCTGTTGGTGCCGTGCCTGTTTTAATGGTAGCTGCGTTCTTTGATGTTTTTTCTGTTGAAATACTTGTGTTGCTGAGTCTTATTGGTGTGTCCACAGCAGTCAACAGTTTATGGGAAGACTTAGCAGACTACAAATCAGATTTTAATGCTCACGCACGAACAATTCTAATTGTGTTAGGATTTAAACGTGGGCTTTATTTCACAATAATTATGGGTTATTCTCTTATCCCACTTATGATTCTAGTTGGCATCTTATTCAAACTGAGCATACTTTACTTTGTTATCCTCGCTGCGCTCATATGCTACATATCGCTTCGTTTAGTTCAAAACCGTCATCTGCTCGTTGGAGGTTCTAGCGCCAACAAAGAATCCCTGCTCAAGTTAGGCGAGGCTTTTGCAAAAGATTTCGTAATTATTGCACTAGTGCATACAACAAATTTGATGATAAGCGGTTATCTAACGTATCAACAAGTCATATTGATTTGAAAACATCAAAACATACAAACCATTGGTTTAGAGTACACAACATAAATTATGAACAGTTTTTTCAAGGCTCATGGCATCTGGAGTTGTTTTTGCACATGATTAATTTTTGCTGTTCTCTCAACAGGTCTTTGACTGATCAGGCGTTTTTGAATGAACTCGTAGCCGCAATCACACTTGAATCCAATAATTTCATCATTTTCTTTTATTAGTCCATGAATACGAGATGATTTACATCCGGTCTGCTGTTTATGTACCTTCCAAGTTAAAGCAAGGTCGTCTAAAGTTAGAGGTTGAACAGTTTTTGCCTTAAAAATGAACCAAAAAACATAAGCCACTAAAGCAGCCCATAAACCAAACAGCAGCACATACAAAATCATGAGCACTCAACTTCCTGTCTTTTTATGTTCAGCATATCAGCAAAGTCTGTGGCAATTCCGAGGGGGCAACTTTTGAGGTGGCAACTGGTTTCACTAATTGGGAAAACCAAAACCATGTCTTTATGCAGAAGGGTGGTTACACAGTTGCTGTGAGATTCATTTCGCAGATGCTTAAAAGCTGTTAGATTCTGATTAAAATGTAATAACACCTAGTTGTCGCCCCAATCCATTTGCTACATAGAAAATCAACAGTAATTGGTTTTAAGTCATATGAAGGGATAGTATGAATCAATGTTAACTATATTTATTCTGATTCAGAATTAAAATGCGTCACAAATAAAAAGGAATAGAATGAAAAACAAAGAGGCACCAAAATAGATTTTTGAATAATAAAAAGGCACCCACAACAACATGACTGTGTTCCAGGTCACATAATTGACACAAATAGCCTAAAGTTCTAACAGTAGAAAGGTTATGTTAGCGTTAAGAGAAAAAACTCTACAGAAACAAACAGAACCGCTGAACAACAAACACATAGCATTGATTATAGAACAAACTAAGCGCTGATTTTCTCTTTCTTGATTACTTTTCTGAAAGTTTTGTCACAGCTTTGGCACTTGTACAATGCTATTGTAAGTTGGAGCCGCTCACCAGACTTACTAGGTCTTCCAGCCATCTGCCAAGTCTTAGTTGGCTTTGACAGGGTTTCACATTCAGGGCACTCAGCTACTTCAGGATTGCCTAAAGCGTTTAGCAGTTCAAGTCTGAGAGTTTCGCCACTGCTACGTATGTTTGTTATTCTGTCAGCTAACTGAGTCTCTTTGAACACTTCTCGAATCCATCTTGCAAAGTCGCCTCTAGTTTGGTGAAATTCTAGAGAAGCAACCGGAACTTTTGCCATCTTCTTTTTAAGCTCGTCCAGATTGAATGCAGCCTCAAAGACTGGTTTGTTGAATGATTCATAAAAGTAGAATCCCCACTCTGGAGTGACCTTTTCGCCCTGTTTTAAAGGAATATTCAATTTAGGTATGTCCCCACAATCCTTTTTATATTCGTTTAGAAGACACTTAACTGTTTCTTCCCAGTTGGAGGCACTCATTCTTCGATAATATACGGTTTCTTGTTTGCGCGGGTCGTCAGAAAAGTTTGTTTCAATATATCGAGTGAAAGCTTCTCTAAGGTTTGAACTTCCGCCAAGGTATATCATAGATCGGTCTTTGTCATAAAAAGCGTAGACGCCAGTCTCCTCTGGAACACCTTTTGCTCTGTCGCCCCATAGATACAGTTTACCTTGAATCGGCATATTATCTCCCAAGTAAAATAATATGTGAAGGCATATTTATGAAGCCTTTGGCGATTTTTTCCATAAATCAGACTTACTCATACAAGAAAGCACACAGGATTACAGGTTTTGGCAAGTATTCCATCGAACTATTTCTTTGATATCCCTCTTGGGCACATGCAACACCCCGTTTTTGTCAAGCCAGTAGTTTATGGCTTCATCCGAAACAAGTTCCACCAGTGGTTTTTCTGCTGGATACCAAGAGCAACCACCAACACAACATCAAAGCGTTCAGGTACATTAAACACTGCTCTTAGTTTCTCTCGGTCAACTGAGGCAAGAATACACGAGCCCACGCCCTCATCATATGCAACCATAGAAATGCTCATTGAAGCTATGCTTGCGTCATGAATGGGTGTTCTGCCATGTTTGTACAGTAACAAAATAATGTAAGCTTGGGGCATCTCGTCGTTTATGGGGTAATAATTAGGCAAATAAACAGCCCAACTCAAAGTGTCAAAAACTTTGACCAGCAACTGTTTGTCATTAACAATTACATACTTTAATGGTTGAAGGTTACCTCCACAAGACGAAAGTCGTGTAGCATCCACACATTTTAATATTACATCTTGTGGAACTGGTTTTTGAAGGAATTTTCTGATTGTTCTTCTGTTTTTATATTAGTGTACACAGAATATTTTTCCAACAAATTCATTCTCCCAACATCTGAAATTTTAAGTCAACAAATCAAACATTCATGTATCTTGTCAGATACAAGGGTTTGAAGCTCTTCACGGTTATCATACGTTACCTCAAGAATTTCTGTGTCATCCCTTGCTTTGATACGGTCAACCAAAGAAGTGCTTAGATTGTAATGAATGGTTCCCACCACGGGTTTGCTGCTTTCTACAGCTTTAAGTAAAGCGTTACTGAAGGAGGCTGACAAAAGCTCCATTGGACCAATCTCGTCCACGGCTAATATGTCCGAGTGTTGAATTGCATCAAGAATAGAACTCACGCCTAACATGTCAAGGTCAGTTAAATTAACAGTATACTTGCCTATTTTTGGACCTGTAGGCTGGTTTAAGTGTGCTAGCCATCCTCTTTGTCCAGTGGATAAATCCATGATTTCGAAGCCTACTCTTGCGCCGCATTCGCGGACTTCGCGGCAGACCATGCCGCCTACGTTGTACCCTTTTTCTTTGAGTTGCTTTACTGTTCGACGAAATACGCTTGTTTTTCCAATTCCTGGAGGTCCAGTCAAAAGTATGATTCGCTTCAGCTTCTTGTCACCTCGCTTTGAGCTAGACTTAACCCTAATATCTAGTTGTGATACTAAAAGATTCAGTAAATATAGGAGCAATAAAGGTTGAGCTTTGGTTTCCCCACCGAAACAATAAACGAAGGAAAAATTAAGGTAGTGGTGCCCAAGCTTGCAGCTTACAAAAAAAAGCCGTCAGATTACGCTCCATCTAAGGCGCCAGTATTTTACAATCCAACAATGGAGTTAAACAGGGATTTAGCGGTTTTAGCTCTGCAGGCTCATCAGAAGTTTTTGGGAAAAGAAGTTTGGGTTGCTGAGCCCTTGACAGGATGTGGAATTAGGGGTGCAAGATTTGCGGTGGAGGTTGAAGGTGTTCAAAGGGTCTTTTTGAATGACATTAGACCAGACTCTGCTAAGATTTCGAGTGTTAATGCTGAGCTAAATGGCGTAGCGGACATTGTCGAGGTGACTAACGAGGACGCTAACCTTTTTTTAAGCATACATTCCGCACCAAGAAAACGATTTGATTACGTTGATGTTGACCCGTTTGGACCTCCTGTACCTTACATGGATTCTGCCATACGCTCTTTACGTAACGGGGGTTTGCTTGCGTTAACTGCCACAGACATGGCTCCGTTATGTGGAGTGCATCGCCGAGCGTGTCTACGAAAATATGGTGGAGTTCCCCTGCGTACAGAGTATTGCCATGAGCTGGCGGTTCGCCTCTTGACGGGATGCTTAACCATGATGGCTGCAAAACATGAGATAGGAATTGACGTTATGTTCAGCCACAGTATAGACCATTATATTCGAGTCTACGCGGTTGTCAGTTATGGCGCTAAAGTAGCAGATGAGAGCGTGCAGCAGATGGGGTATATTCTTCATTGTTTTTCATGTTTTCACAGAGAGACGTCTTCCGGAATAGTTGCGCCCCTAAAACATGTGTGTCCAGTTTGTGGAGCAAAATTGAGTGTTGCTGGTCCTTTGTGGCCAGGCAGAATCGCAGACAAAGAGTTTAGTTCTATGATGGAAAAAGAGCTGGAAAAAAGGAGTTTCAGACAAGAAAAGAAGCTCAAGAAAATATTGGCTCTTGTAAAAAATGAGGCTGAAGCTCCAAGCACATATTACGCTGTGGATAAAATCTGCGACAAACTGAACCTGCCTGTTCCACCCCAAAAGAAGGTACTTGACAAACTAAAGGAGCAGGGCTTTCAAGCTGTTTTAACCCATTTTAACAGCAGAGGATTTAGAACAGACGCGCCAGCAGATATTGTGAAAAAAATTGTGACTCAACTTACAGCTTAGGAAGTTCCAAAGATCGTGAACACTTGCTTGATATGGCTACAGATTCTAATTTTGATAAAAATCGTTTTTTGATTGTGTGTGAAAATAGAAGATTACTATAGAAGATGTTGTGAAAAGGGTTATCTAATTACAATCTTAATGTAACATGTGTATAAAGTTGAGAATGGTTCCAGCTATTTTCCTGATTTCTATTTCTGTTATCTACGTGTTGGCTTGCACAAGCTCGGCATTTGGAACCGACACAACATATGTTCAAATTCAGGCAGAAGAACCACAGACGACAGTAATCACAGAAGGATATGTGCTGTCAAAAAATTCTGATTACACAACGGACGATCGGGACTATACGGAAAGTGATATTCTCTACGTTTGGGCTTGGTCGTCCAAGATTGACCCATACAACCTAAATGAACATTATTGTCAAATCAAGCTAGACGATTACGTACAAGAGTTCTACCTTAATTACGACGAGAACATGAGCCAACCAAACTCATACACGGGTTCATTTAATTTGTCGAGACTAGAGAAAACTGGCGCGTGGACAGTTCAAATATTCTTAAAAACTGCTCCACCCAAACCCGTTACTTTTGACCCAAATGATGTTATACAGGTTTCACCAAAAGCTCAACCAACACACGAATTGACGATTTCTTCATCACCCATCAGCAACGTAAACTTTACACTTGACGGGGCTAACCAAGCTACACCATATTCAAGCTTTTTGGAAACAGGAAGCTACACGGTTGCCATGCCTCTTAATCTAACCAATGATGGAAAAGTATACACGTTTGCTGAATGGGAAAACGGAGTTACAAGTGCAATTAGAAGCATAAACTTGACAAATTACACAGCAGTTACAGCATATTATGTTCTTCAAACACAGAACTCAACAATCACTGGAAAAATAACTGACAATCAAGGAAACCCAATCACCAACGCAAAGGTTACAATTGTGGAAACAAAACAATACACATATAGTCTAGCAGAGCCAGCGGGTCAATACAAATTTGAGAACATCCCACCTGACACATACACTATCAAAGTGGAAGTTTCGGGATACAATAGCTCCCAAACTTCGGTTATCACAGAACAATCTAAAACATATACACAAAACTTTTCGTTAACACCCAACAACGCTGCAACTCAACAAAGTGCAATTGAATTGTGGCAACTGGGTGCAGGAGCGCTGGTCATAATTGGAGCAATAGCATTAATCTTGCTTTGGAGAAGCAGAAGGGGATTTTTGAAAGAAATAAAGGAAACTGATTACCGAAACAGCCTAGAAATATTGAGGCTCAAATCCAGCCTCAAGGAACTAGATAAGCTATTGCAGAAGGGAGTTATAAGCAAAGAAAAGTACGAGACCATGAAACAGGAAACAGAAAATGAACTTGCGAAAAATCGTAGAGCAAAAACTAGTGGTTCAAATCCAGCAACTTGACAAGTTCGTCGTAATCTTTCAGACGCTCGCAGACATCAGCCATTGAAGCGTTGTATTCTTTGCTCAAGCTCTGATATAGGGATTCGCTGATTTTTTCGAGACTAAAATCCTTGTCGATTTTAGTCAGTACACTTTCCAAACTTGTCTTTTGCAATAGAAGCTCAAGCACTTCTGAAGGAATAGGAAAATATTCTCGAGGAATTTCTACAATTGGTCCTACAGGTTCACTTATGACTTGACCGGAACTTGAGTGAAGTTTGCGGGTTTCTTGGAAACGGTACGCAGCCAACAGGTACCGAACATCCTTTTTTCCAACGTAGAGTTTCTCAACGATTCCGGATGGAATTAACGTTTTCTTAATTAGCAGTCGAACAACATCCATCTCTCGTTTATTCGCTGAACTGTACAAGTCGTCAACAATTTCTCGCAGCTTTACGGGTTCACGTTTCTCGTAAACCATCTTTGCCAGAGACAATAACACCTTACGTGTAAGAAGTTCTTCTTCAGGGGCGTCAGCTTTCTGCACGTATTTCATACGCTTTTCTGAAAGGGGTATAACGCGTAATAACCGTTGGGACAACTCTTTTTCCCATGACATTGCCCTGTAGCCTTTTTAGTTAAATTTTGGTTCGCACGAAGCTAACTCAAATCATATCACAAAAGAACCAACATAAAGCTTTACCGTAAGCTATAGGAAGGAAAAAGAATGAATAGAAATAAAGCAATAAGCATACTTACATTAGTTTCATTATCATTAGCAGTTTTGTTTGCAGTCCCTACATACGCAGTAGTTTTTGCTGAATTGGACCCTGCCATAGGTACTGTTGGAACAGAAGTCGAAATGATTGGAACAATCAACACTGAAGCTGGAGCGTACACAATCTGGTTTGATGTTGACAATGATGGAACTGCGGTAGGAGACACAGTTGTTAAAACAGGTAATGCCCCCGATGAGTCTTATGCTGTAAATACCAAATTTTTGGTGCCTTCTTGTGTAGGCAGTGACACAGGAATCGCACACAAAGTCACATTGGAAGATGATTTGTCAGGAGACACCTATGATGTAGAGTTCACACTGGAAACATCAAGGACACTAACTGTGCCAGAATATGTACAAGAAGGCGACCCTGTGGTAATGAACATGTCAGTTACTGGCGGAGCCGCAAACACTGTTAGTAATTTCACAATCACTGTCACTGACCCAGCAACAACCGCATCCATGAACTATAATAGTTCATTCACAACAGATGCAAATGGCTTTGGATACAACATCACAAACTTTCCTGCAGAATTTTCAACAGGCGCAACTTCGAATTTCACTGGAACATACACCATAGTTGCAGACCAGACACTTCCAGACGCAATAGCAAACGCAGCAACTGCAACTTTTGATGTTGGGTTAACTAATGCAACAGTGTATGAGCGCTTTGAGACCGTCAATGTGAAAACTTCTGGATGGGCGCCAAACCAGAACATAACAGTTACAATCAAAGACCCGTCAATGCAAAATGTCAGCGTATGGGATCCTGTGAACGCCACTGATGGAACATGGACAGGAGATTGGACGATTCCAGTTGATGCTCCCGTGGGAACTTACACTGTAGAAGTGGTCAACTCTACTGGCGATGAAAAGGCTGTGGCTTCAATTCAGACATTCACGATTAATTCAGGAGCCTTGTCGGTTAATTTCGAAACTGATCCTGCAACTCCGTTACAGCGCACAGAAACAGCAACCGCTGAATTCACGATTAAGTATCCAGATGACAGCGTCTACGATAACGAAACAAGCTTTGATGCAATAGCGGTCAGCGTTTACTATAATACAACACTTGTTGACACTATTTCGCTATCCGCAAGCGATTATACAGCAGATGATACGTGGGTTGTTTCTTGGAAGATTCCAAGAGACGCAGTTCTTGGAATTGGCTATGTGTTCAGTTTAGATGTTGATAGCATAACTGATGTTGAAGCGAACATGGGTCCAGCAACTGCTGTTGTGTCGGAGTCGTTTACAGTGCAAGCAGCTACACTAAATGTTGAGGTAACTGAGCAGCCAGAAGCTAGTTACATGCGCACAGAAGCGGTCACAACTAAGATAGAAATCACATATCCTGATGACAGCTTCTATACTGCCGCAGATTTAGGCGAGATACAGGTGCGGGTGTATCAGGGCGTTACGAACGTAGCAAACGTGACTTTAGAAGCCCAAGATTTCAACTCAACCACAAATGAGTGGACAGTTAGCTGGACTAGCCCATGGGATGCTATACTTGCAGATGATTACAGGTTTACAGTAAAAGCCAACGAGGTTGTTGATGTTGCGAACCCGAACAGTGGACCAAACGCAGATGTTAGCAGTGATGATTTTGAGTTAATTGCGTCTACCTTGATTGTTGAGTCAATCAACACTGACAAGAGCAGCTACATGTTAGACGAAACTGTTATGGTATACTTTACTGCCGAATACCAAAATGGAAGCGCCGTGACTACAGGAACCGCAACAATCACCATAACAATGTCTAACGGAACAACTACTCAACTAGCAGCAACATACGTTTCAGCAGCCAGCAGATTTGAAGCAACATACAATCTAGCAACAGAAGACCCACTGGGAACTTGGTCTGCACTACTAGATGCTCAAGGTTTAGAAGATGACGAAAACAACATGGGTCCTGACGAATCTAAGGCAGCAGTGTTTACGGTTACAGAAGTTCTTCAAGCTGAAGAATTAACTGTAAATGTAAAGATTACGCCACAATCACTCAACTTGAAGAGTAATGGCAAATGGGTTACAGTTCACATTGAATTATCAGAAGGCTACAGCGCAGAAGACATTGATGTTTCTTCAATCCTACTTGATGGTGAAGTTGAACCTGAAACAAGCCAAGTTTGTGATGAAGGCAAACTTGTGGTGAAGTTCAGCAGAGATGCCGTGCAAACACACATTAAAAACACGTACGCTATTGAGGGTTCAAAGTTCAGCAAAATTAGTCTAACAATAACTGGTGAAGTTGCAGGTACAGCATTCGAAGACAGCGATATAATCAAAGTGAAAAACTAAAAACAGACATAATCCATCTAGGTGGAACAAAAATGAGGACAAGAACTTGTTCTCTTCCCATTTTTTGTCTTTATTTTTTGGCAAAACAGTTTGCAGATTCAATAAAAGTAATCAGAATCCAAGCGTTTTGTAAATTTTCTGTTTTTTAGTCTCAGCCTTGGTTTGGATTGTTTGGAAAAGATTGTTTCCGTGGGTGTCAATTGCTACGGTTAAGGGTCCAAAGTTCTCAACGTCTAGTATCCACATGGCTTCGGGCATTCCTAAGTCAGTCCATTCTACGCCTTTAACTTGTTTTATTGCTTTGGCTGCAAGAACCGCGGCGCCTCCAGTGAAGGCTCCATAAACTGCTCCATAATGTTTCATGGCGTCAACAGTTTTTTTGCCCATGCCACCCTTCCCAATTACAACTCGAACTTTGAAGTTTTTTATGAAGTCGTCCTCGAAGGGCTCCATACGTGTGCTTGTTGTTGGACCAGCAGCCAACACGTTCCATTCATGATTCTCTTTTTTTACTATGGGACCGCAATGGAAAACTGCCAATCCTTCTAGGTTAAGGGGAAGCTGCTTTCCGTTCTTATGTAAGTCTAGTGCTTTTTTGTGTGCTGAATCTCTTGCAGTAACAATTGTTCCTGTGAGGTAGATGGTGTCGTTTACTACAAGTTTTCTAACATCTTTCTCTGAAATTGGAGTTCTAAGCGGGTAGGTGGTCATCGCTTTAGTTCACCTTGTGAGAGATGTATTCAATTTTTTCGTTAGAGTAGATTTTTGCTGAAGCTCTTCGGGCAGCCCAGCATTGAACAACTATGGCTACGGGATATGAGGCGGGGTGTCTGTAAGCGTAGTCAATTTTTACGTCTAAAACTGTTGTTTTGCCTCCCAAGCCCATTGGTCCGATTCCAGTCGAGTTTGCGGCTTCACGTAGTTCTTGTTCAAGTTTTGCGAGTTCCGGGTCAGGGTTTGGTTGATTTAGGGGCTTTAGCAGAGTCTGTTTGGCTAGGTTCATTGCTATGTCAGCTCCGCCTCCAACTGCAATGCCCAAGATTGTGGGGGGGCAAGGCTTTGCGCCAGCGTTGATTATTGTATCAATGACAAACTTCTTGAGTGCGTTGGTTCCTTGGCTTGGGCTGAGCATTCCTAGGGCAGAAACGTTTTCTGATCCGCCTCCCTTTGGCAGGACAGTTAGTTCAAGGGTGTCTCCGGGAACAATTTCCCAGTGGATATAGGGGATGTGTCTTCCTGTGTTGTCTGATGTGTTCTTTTGAGTGAAAGGGTTAACTGCGTTGGGGCGAAGTGGCACTTGTTTTGTTGCTCTTATTGTGGCTTTGCGTAGAGCATCCTCAATTTTGTCTATTCCATCTAGTTTGCTGCCTGCTTTAACATAAAAGATTATGACTCCAGTGTCTTGGCACATGGGAGCACTAGTTTTCTCAGCCAAGTCTATATTATCTAAGATGGCTTTTAGTTGAGATTTTCCAACTTGTGTATCCTCTTCGCGATGTGCTCTTTGTAGAGCATCTTTCACGTCTTGGGGTAGTTCTGTGACTGCTAGTTGTAAAAGTTTGACTGCTACGTTTTCCACAACTTGCATGGACACCAAAATGTTGTTCTCTCCGTAAAGAGCAGATTTAGAAGATATGCCTTATACTTTTTGCTACAACCAGATTTGGATTTAGTGATTGGTTAACGAATGTTTTATCTGAGATATCGTCTAACTTAAATACGCACAACGGCTATTGCTTCTAAATCTGGAATTGAGACGCCAAAATGAGTGAAGGCGCAGCCCTAGAAAAGAAAAGATACGAATGCTTGGAAGACCTTGAGATAGGGTCTGCTATGTCAAAAAAGCTTCGGGAGCTAGGGTTACATACAGTTGAAAATCTTGCTATGACCACACCTAAAGAGCTAGAGCAGGCTGGAATAAACAAAAAGAGCGCCAAAAATCTGATTCAAAAAGCGCGGTTATGCATGCCGCTCCCGTTCATCAGGGGAGATGAACTGGTGAAGATGCGCCAAAACATCCTACGTTTGACTACAGGAAGCAACATGCTAGATAAACTGTTAGACGGAGGAATTGAATCACAGTCAATCACGGAATTTTATGGTGAGTATGGCAGTGGCAAGAGCCAGATTTGTCATCAGTTGTGTGTGAATGTGCAGTTGCCTCTTGAACAGGGCGGTTTGGACGGCGCAGCCCTTTACATAGACACAGAAAACACATTCAGAACTGAACGTATCTTTCAGATGGCAAAGAATGTGGGTTTAGACCCTGAAGAGGCTATTAAAAATATTATTTTTGCTGAGGCGTTCACGTCAGACCATCAGATGTTTCTTTTAGAGAACGCGGACAAAGTGATTAAAGAAAATAAAGTGCGATTGATAATTGTGGACTCGTTGACTTCTCATTTCAGAAGTGAATATATAGGCAGAGAGATGCTCGCAGAAAGGCAACAAAAACTTAACAAGCATATGCACAGGCTGATTAAGTTGGCTCGGGGCTTTAATGCTGTAGCTGTTGTCACAAATCAGGTGATGTCAAAGCCTGACGTATTTTTTGGGGATGCTATACATCCTGTGGGCGGCCACATAGTTGCTCACACTAGTCACACTCGCGTTTTTCTTCGAAAATCTGCTCGTGGACCAGTTAGAATTGCACGTCTTGTTTCAAGTCCACGTTTACCAGAAGGGGAAGGCGTGTTTAAGATTACTGAAAGAGGAATAGAGAATGTTAATGAAAATGATTCGGAGAATTGATTAAGATGCCAATTTCAAAGATGTTTGTAGTTAGGTTCTTCCAGCTTTTGCAGGGAAGGCGCTTTGCTGAAGCAGAACGTGTGCTTGAGCGAATCAGAGACAAAACAAACGAAACCGAATGGAACAGCGGGTACCTGCATGCTCTTGATGGGGTGCTTCTTGCACAGAAATCCAATGATTCCTACGCGTTTTTGTCGAACCTTAACTTTGAGGACGAAAAAGAGCTGAAAAAGAACCGAAAAGATTTCTTACAAGAATACAAAAACAAGGTTTATTCAGACTATGACCGCGGCTACTTTGCAGCATGGGCAGACTATATGCTAATATCGGTAAGAGAGTTGGCAAATTCAGAAACAGACAAAAAGTCAACAGAACTTAAGGAACACGTTGACAAGCAAACTTAATATCCATATTTGTTTGGTTAATTTTTTAGAAAAACCCCCATTAAAAACGAGACAAAATAGCATATAGTGCAAAATGACAGGCACAAAATTTTGTGTATCAACGATGAGACATACACTTTATCCCAAATGTGAAAACTTATTCAAACAAATGGTTCGATTTGAACCGTAAAGAATGGAAAAATAAAATATTGAAACAGAAAACCAATGTTGTTATTCACTTAAATTTGGCAGAATCAAAATTTGAAAAAGGTTTATGTTGAAGACCAATGCTATGTTAGAACAATATGAAATATCAACACCTGATTCCACTTGTTGGCTGTGCATTGATTGTTGCCATTTTTTTGCAACAAACTTTTTTTGTAAATGTCACATTGAATGAAGAACTTCCAGATGTTTATGTTGGCATTGACGTAGCTTACGAGGACCTTGCATCAATAAAGGAGCTTATTGACGAAGTACAATCTTACACGAACACGTTTGTTATTGGATGCACAGGAATCACGTATGACACAGAAAAACTCAACGACACATGCCAATACCTGTACGACCGAAACATGTTTTTCATAATCTACTCCGAGCATGCACCCAGAGCAGAATGGATAGAGAGCGCTACAAGCACATGGGGCAAATATTTTTTGGGTTATTATGCCTTTGACGAAGCGGGTGGACGGCAACTGGATAGGGGTTCACTGCGAGTTAGGGAAGCAGACAATATTACAGATGCTAGCAACCAGTTTGTTGAGCATTTAAACGTAAGTTTGACGTCATTTAAACGCAGATATCCTAGTTCTGTTAGTCCTACTGTGTTTAGTTCAGACTATGCGCTTTACTGGTTTGACTACAAAGCAGGATATGACGTAATGCTTGCACAGCTTGGCTGGAATTACAGTCGACAATTAAATGTAGCACTTTGCAGAGGAGCAGCCACAGTTCAAAACAAGAGTTGGGGAGTAATAATAACTTGGACATACAATGACCATCCTTACATCGGGTCTGGAGAAGAACTCTATAACGACCTAGTTTTAGCATATGATAATGGTGCAGAGTACATCTTGATTTTTGACTCAAACGAGAATTACACCAAAGGAATCTTAGAAGAGGAGCATTTAGAGGCTCTGGAACAGTTCTGGGAGTACACACAACAGAATCCCAGAGGCAGTGCGTTGCAAGATGAACGAGTGGCATATGTTCTTCCAGCCGATTACGCTTACGGGTTTAGAGGACCAGACGACAAAATCTGGGGACTATGGGAAGCAGATTCCTTTTCGTACGACTTATCAGTCAACGTCAGCAATGCACTAAAAGAATACGGAACCAAACTGGACATAATCTACGATGACGGACTAGAAGCTGACAACACCAGCATGTACATTAAACTTGTATTCTGGAACGGCACAATTCACGAACAATAACAAGCATATTAGTCTCCTAATAGCAGTTCATTGTTGAAAACTAGCTTTTTTCAGAAATTCCAAGCAAGAACAACGCCAATTAATTCTTAATTTAAGATGTCGGGACTGTCGCTTGCTATGCCGTCAACGCCTTTTTTTCTGTAGACCGCAACATCTTCTTTTTTATTAATGGTCCACACAATCACCTTTAACCCGTTTTCATGAGCTTTTTTGATGGTTGCAGAGTGAGTGAAACTATACAGTGACAACAGATACTGTGCTTTCAAATCCAAAGCTGCCTGTATGGGGTTCTTGTGACGCACATAAACCAAACCAGTTGCCACATCAGCATTTAGTGCCCTAACATTCCTCAGGGCATCTTCATGGAAAGAAATGATTACCACATTCTCAACCAGCCCTTTCTTGCTAATCAAATCCATGACCTGCTCTTCAAGTCCAGTTTCCTTAAGCTCAATAAGAACCTTCACCTGCTTACCCACAGAATCCAGCACTTCATCTAAGGTAGGTATCGGCTCGCCTTTCTCGGTAAATAGTTGCTTTATCTGTTCTAAAGTAAGCTCACTAACCGCGCCTTTGCCATTAGTGGTTTTGTTCACGTCATCATTGTGGATAACAACAATCTGGTCATCCTTTGTTTTTCTAACATCCAGTTCCACTGCGTCAACCCCAAGCTCAATAGCTTTCCGGAAGCTCCGCAGGGTATTCTCTGGCTCGTAAGCTCTTGCTCCTCTATGTCCTATCTTCAAAAAGGAATGCGCACCCAAATTAGATGGCGTGGACTCTACTGGAGAATCAAAGTAAATGAAATTGGCAACACTCTCAGACTTGCGGATAGCTATTTTGTCTCCCGCATCCAATGCAACAAAGTTTTCGTTGTTATCAGCCAACAGCCACGCAGGACCCCTAGTGATTGTCAGAGTCACAACTGAATCTTCTGGAACCACAAAGCTCTTTGCATCATTGTTGTGCAGATTGTTAAAGGAGATGCCAAGTCCCTTTTCGAAACTCTTTCCTCCAGTTGCCTTGTAGTATGCTGTGGAACCAAAGGAGGTGGCAACAATTACGCCGTCACCAATCAGCTCATTATACTGTTTTCCATCAACAGATAAAGAAAATCTCACAGCATAAATTGGCAACTTTAGGTGAACCTGAATCTCATTCAAACCAACAAGACGTTCGCCCTTAGCCACTGTCTCTAGTTTCATCTCAAAATGAATCAGGTATTTGCCATCCTTAAGCTTAGACAACAACTCACGCAGGTCGCTTAGGGCATAATCATACATTCTGCATGCTCGTGAAGTTTTGATGATAAGCTTTGGAACCTCAGGAAACTCTCGCTCACTAAACAGGACAGTGCCGTCTCCGCCATAACAGACAATAAAATCAGGGTTCTGGTCAACAACCTCAAAACCTTCTGATTCTAAAACACTTTTGACCTTTGAAGGGTCACGCCGAAAAACAACTACTAGAGCCTTCTTCAGCTTTTTTGGTGTTCTTGACAAGTTGCCAACCATGCTTCATGGTCCACCTTAATGAAACTAAACATCGAGACTAGAAAACTGTATGCGCTACCGTAAAAATGTTTACGCACATTTTATTCCCTAAGGATTTCAGGTAGTCTTCTACGCAAAACAAGAGCAATAGGAATTCCAACAAGACCACCAACAGCAATTTGGGCAATATTTGCCGGAACTTCCGCCAACGCACTACCTACACCCCAAAGATAAACCTCAACCAGAAAATAACCGATAATCATCTCGGTTCCAGCAATAACTACTGCAAGAACATCACGAAAAACACTTTTCTTGCTTGTAACCAAGCCTGCCAGTAAACCTTCTAAACCTTTGACAACCAAAGTTGGAACAGCAAATACTGGAAAGCTTATAACATCTGCTATAGCTGAGCCTAATCCACCTGCAACACCGCCTACAAGAGGACCAAAAGTTAGTGCAGCAACAAAAATCATGACATCTCCAACGTTAAAGTAGCCGCCCATAGTGTTAGGAATCTGGACAATCAGGGTTCCCACGCTTACCAGTGCGGACATAACAGCCATTAAAGAAATCTGGATTGCAGTTTTTTGTTTTCCAACCAATTAGCCCAACTCAGATAGTATAACTACAAAGTATAATATTAAAAAGTTGATTCTAAATGAGCCTGTTAGAAGCTGGCAACGCCCTTTTTTTCTGAATAATCAAACCATTTCCAGAGTTCCTTGATTGCTTTATCAGAGCACCCGCGGCGTTTCAACAGTGTTTCAAAAGATTCATCTACTTTCATTTAGGAACTCCTTTCAAGTTTTTATGCATAATATAATTAAAAGGTTCTGAAGTCTGAATCCGTTTTTGTAGACAGGAACAACAGAAATACACTTCACGTCCTAAAGCATATTTTAACATACAGCCCAAGTATTCAGCAACACTATCAGGCTACGATACCACACAATTAGAATGAATTGCCCCATTTTTTAACAAAAATTTCTGCAGCTAGTCTAAGCTTTTCTCGTGGGCTATCAAGATGTATCTTAACAAAGGAGAGCACGTTTTCTTTTTGACTAATTTGGTCAAAAAACAAATCAAAAGATTTGATAGTTTGCTGAGCTATGACTCTCTTGCATTCTTCAGTTAGATGAGGAGTTAAGGATAGATGTTGAACTTTGAGCAACTCATCAGTAATACCAGATATAAGATAGGGCTTCGCCAACGCAATCTTAGCTGAGTTGCCAACAACATTAGCCACTGTAACCATGTAATCGTGATCTAAAAAGCTGTAATACTTGTCAAAAATGGCATCAAACTTTTTGTCTGCGTCAACTCGAGTTAGATTTGCGAGTATAGCCAATGCATTCCAAATTATGATACGATACTTGCTGTCCAACATGTCAACGAATACGTCCATGTGGGGATACAATTTCTCGGGGTAGTCTTCACTTAAATCCATCAGCACTTTTGCACAGCCGTATCTAACAGCAGCTTTTGGAGAACCAACTCCCGTAAGCAGTAAAGGAATCATACTAAAATCTTGCCTAACTGTTTTCAGAAGCCCTTGTTTTGTAAGTGTCTTGTCTACAAGAGCCTGCGATAAGTCAGAAAAATCAGTTATTTTATTCATTGCCCCCATTCTCCTTAGCTGTGAGAAATCTAAACCTAAAAAAGTATATAACAATTTCAGCCAATAGACAAAGTTTCATTAGTTGAACTTGATATCAAAGTCGAGTTTTCAGTCCATTGAATTGAAAGGTATCTTCCATACGCAAACCAGCAATCATCAGTCTTGTTAGTTGCAGATGTTTTGTCCATCATGTCCTGAAATACTGTATAAAATTCGTAAGCGTCTTCATTAGAATCCCAAACAATGTCCCAAGTAAAAAGAAAATCGTCACCACCATTGTAATAGTTGAATGTATCTCCGCCCCAGCCTTCCGCTGCCAGCTTTGCAGCATCACTGGAAAGCCAATTATCCAGCATAACAAGAATATAGTATTCCCCAAAACTGTCCGTCATTGTTAAAGTCCAATCCCCAGTTATGGATGTCGCTTCAACAGTTAGGGCATCTTCCATTGCAAAGTATTTTTCAGGGTGCATTATCTGTTCGGTCGTGTTAGGCGGATTCTCGTATGCTTCGTCAACAGCGTTCCAGCCACCATCATCATGATAATACAGGGCTTTAACAAATTCGACACCATAACGGTATACAAATCTGTTAAGTTTGTTAATAGATTCTGGAAGAGTCGACGAACTAGGAATATTCACTTCGGCCAAAGAAGGCACAACTCCACCGTTTTTGAAGGTATCAGCCATTAAGGTTGCATCTCCCTCCTTCAAAGAAGATAAGGCTTTGCCACCATCAAATGTTGTTCTTGTCGGAAAAGAGTACTCATCTTGCATGATGTGGGTTAACTCATGAACAAAAGTTGACGTAGCCTTAAACTCGTTGGTTACATCAAAGTTCTCTTCAACAACATAGATTGTGCCTTTCCACTTTGCTGCATGATAACTGCCAACCCACTTAAGCTCAACATCAGTCAAGTTGACATCCTGAGCGATCATAAACAAGGCCTTGTAGATGTTTTCTTCCATAGCTATTTCGTCAACGTCAACATAGGCTACACCCCAGTTTTCGAGCACCCATGTTTCATTTACTACTTCAAGAACTACTTCCCTAACAGGCGTTCCACGAATGGATTCAAAGTCTTCTCGAGCGTCACTTAGCAATTGTTCAGCTAAAGCTGCATATTCCTCACCTTGAGGACCTTCGTCAACCAACAGCACCAATACACTAAAAGCACTTGCAAAAAGAACAACAATGAGGCATATAACAAAAACTAGTTTTTTCTTTTCCAGATTCAACGCCTCTCCTACTGATACACTGTTAACTAGTTTATCTAAACTTTAAACTTTCTAAACCAGCCACAAACTGGGTGTAATTCTCAGCACAAAACAGGTAAACAAACTACTATGGTGTTTACGTTGTGGAGAAGACAACAAATGAACCCACAGTCACGCTTTCTTGCATGACACTAAAAGTGCTGTATTAATAAGAGACAACGTGTTACTATATAGTGGTAGTATTTTCTTAATGGACCTTGACAAGAATCAAAGTTTTTGTCCTTCATTTTGAGTCTTCTATCAACTAAACAGTGGATAAAAAGGAGGGAAAGTAAAGATTTGTCTATGTCCGGGATTCAATTTAAAATACAAAACAAACTTATTCGTAAATTTGAGAAAGCAGGCGCAACTTCAAAAGAAAAAGCAGTAACATTTGAAGAAGCTAAACTAGACCTGCAAGAACAGTACTGGTTAGACTATTTTGCAGGAGTTTTTCTTGGCAAAATAAAGAAGACTGAAAACCACAGATATTATGTTGGAAACTAAAAGAGAACAAGATTGACTCTTTTTTCCACATAAATGAACTAATTTCTCACAGATAAACCACCAACAGATTTAGGAGCAGAAAGATACAGTTCTTTACCATGTTCCAAAGAACACTATTTGCTTCTTTGAAACTAGTTTCTTTGTAGCATAGTTTTTTGATTCATCACAAAAAGGAGACCACAATAGGAGTTTTGGAGGTGGGGAAGGGAATTGAACCCTTATAGAGCAACTCTGCAGGCTGCCGCCTAAACCATTCAGCCACCCCACCAGAGGCTAAACTTCAATGTTTAAAAAAACTAATAACCTTATCGATGTTAAAGCAGCATGTTAACTGCTAGCCATTACTTGATTTTTGCATGCGTTGTCTGTTTGTTATGCTTTGAGGTATTTTTCAGGGTTCTCTTCAAAGGCTATTTTGCATCCGGGAGCACAGAAGTAGTAGGTTTTTCCTTTGTAAACGGCTTTGTGCTTTGCCGTTTTTTCGTCCACTTTCATTTTACAAACTGGGTCAATTGCCATTCAGTTTTCACCTCCTGTTTCAAGTTTTGGTTTAAACCGTCTCAGAAGAGATGCATTGGTGACCACGGACACTGAACTAAAAGCCATCGCCGCAGCCGCAAAGATGGGGTCCAGTAAAATGTCAAAGGGATACAGGACTCCAGCAGCTACGGGAATCAGTACAGTATTGTAAGCGAATGCCCAAAACAGTCCTTGCTTAATTTTACTCATTGTAGCTCTGCTGAGTTGGATGCTGGTGACTACATCTCGCAGGTCGTTTTTTACCAGCACAATGTCGCCAGTTTCCATAGCAACATCGGTTCCGCTTCCAACAGCTACTCCAATATTCGCCTGCGCTAATGCAGGAGCATCATTAATTCCATCCCCAACCATTGCAACTATTTTGCCTTCATCTTGCAAGCGTTTAATCTCGTTTGCTTTATCTTGCGGAAGTACTTCTGCCAATACACGGTCCACGCCAACTTGCTTTGCAATAGCGTTCGCTGTTCGTGTATTGTCTCCAGTAAGCATTATCACTTCAAGACCCATACTCTGCAGAGTCTTCACCGCTTCTACAGAATATTCCATCAAAGTATCAGCAACAGCAATCAAACCAGCAGCCTCATTATCTACTGCCACAAGCATAGCGGTTTTGCCATTCTCCTCTAGTGCCTTCATGGTTTCCTCAAGCAAATTGATGGATATGTTGTTGTTTTCCATCAGCTTGCGGTTACCAAGCAAAATCGTCTTTTTGTTGTATTTCACTTCCACGCCGTATCCGGGTATGGCATTAAAGAATTCGGGGTCAGCAACCTCAAGGTGCTTCTCGGTTGCCTTTCTCACTATTGCTTCTCCAAGAGGATGCTCTGAGTTTTTCTCTGCAACAGCAGCAAACAGTAACAGTTCCTCTTCGTTAACTTTGACTTTTTTTGGGTTACCAACTAAAGAAGATGCAGAAATAATGTCGGTGACCTCAGGCTCTCCCTTGGTTAGTGTCCCAGTCTTGTCAAACACTATTGCCTGAAGCTTGTGGGCGGTTTCCAGAGCTTCTCCGCTCTTAATTAAAACACCATTTTCTGCCCCTTTCCCAACACCCACCATAATTGCTGTTGGAGTAGCTAAGCCCATAGCGCATGGACATGCAATAATTAGAACGGCAATAAAGATGGTGAGCGCAAAAGTGAAACCCATTCCCAGCAGATACCAAACAATGAAAGCGGATGTTGCGGTTATCAATACGGCGGGAACAAAGTAGCTGCTTACAACATCCACTAGCCTTTGGATGGGCGCCTTTGACCCCAACGCGTTTTCAACCAGCTTAATAATCTGGGCAAGAACCGTGTCAGCGCCGACCTTTGTTGCCTTGAATTTGAGCATACCAGTTTTGTTTATGGTTGCGCCCACAACCGAGTCGCCTACCTTCTTTTCCACAGGGATGCTTTCTCCAGTTATCACCTTCTCATCAACCCCAGAGTAGCCGTCAGTCACTATCCCGTCAACGGGTATCTTCTCTCCGGGACGAACAACAACAACATCGCCGACCTGAACTTCTTCCACGGGAACTTCGATTTCGTTGCCGTCACGTATTACTCGCGCGGTTTTGGCTCGAAGCCCCATGAGTTTTCTTATAGCCGCGGAGGTTCTGCCCTTGGCTGTAGCCTCCAATAATCTGCCCAGAATAAGAAAGGTCATCAATGATACGGCGGTGGTGTAATACAGGTTGCCTTCGCCCAAGAGTGTAATGTAGACGCTATAGAAGTACGCGGCTGATGTGCCTATTGTAACTAGTACATCCATGTTTGGGTTCTTGTTTCGTAATGCTTTGTATGCGCCTACAAAGAAACTGTGTCCAACAATGAAGTGAACTGGCGTAGATAACACAAAAAGTAGCCATGGAGTGAAATCGGCTAGAGGCAAAGTGAATGGCAAAAAGCGCGAATTACTGTAAATAACCACAGGCAGGGTTATTGCTACAGCAAAAATTAGCTTATATTTTAGTGAGCGTATTTCTTTGTCTCTTTCCTTTTGCTCTGCATCCTCCACTCCCCCCTCGGGTTCGATAACGTCGTATCCCACTTCGCGTATGGCTTTCTTGATTGATTCTAAGCTAATTTGCTCAGCGTTGTACTCGACAGATGCAGTTTCTAAAGCGAAATTGACGACAGCCTTGTACACGCCCTCTTTTTGGTTTAGGGTCTTCTCTATTGTCTGGGCGCAGACGGCGCAGTGCATTCCGCTAATTTTTAGAGTAACATTTTGATGGATTACTCTGTAGCCAACTTCTGAGATGGCGTCCTCGATGGCTTTTTGGTCAACTAGGTTAGGGTCATAGTCTATGATTGCCTTCTCTGCCGCAAAATTGATTGTTGCATAAATTACTCCCTTCAGTTTGGGCAACCGCTTCTCTATTGTTTGGGCACAAGTAACACAACTCATTCCCCCAATGTCCAAGACAATCCGTTTTTTCTTTTCGTTAGTCATTCATACCCCTTTTCTTCAAATTTCATGGCATAGCATCAAATCTCTTGTTTGATTTTGAGTGAATGATAACTAGTTCCATTGATGTGTTTGACAAGTGCCAGTCGATAATAATGTTGGATTATGAAATTATTTAACAATTCCTTTTTTGTGGCAAATCTTCAAGCATAACGCAAGGTTACGTGAAATAAAACCATAATGTTTTAATGACGCCCATCAACTGGAAATCTAAAGACAAGATTACTTTTTTGGAGGTGACTGTTTCAATGGATGATAAAGAGCTTGAAAAATTAAAAGAAGAAAAAATAAAGAAAATGCTAGACCAAGCTAAGGCAGGCGTAACTAAACTGACTTCCTCATCTTTTGACAACTTCCTGAACACTGACAAGCCAGTTTTGGTTGATTTCTGGGCTGACTGGTGTATGCCTTGTAGAATGATGGCTCCGGTTATGGACGAGCTTGCAAAAGCTTACGCAGGAAAAGCATTATTCGGAAAAGTTAACGTCGACGAAAACTCTCAGATTGCTGGACGCTATGGAATAATGAGCATACCACACTTTCTAATATTCAAAAACGGCACTGTCGCCGAGAAGATAGTTGGCGCCGTGGGTCGAGACCCTCTAGAAAATGCACTAAAGAAGTATCTCTAAAAGACGAGAGCATAAGTGAAAACATACTGAACATGGACTGAGCATTCTTGCCATTAAACGACAGCAAAGAAGGTTCAAAAAAGAAAGTAGGCTTCATAGTTAATCCCATCGCAGGCATGGGCGGAGCAGTCGGACTAAAGGGCACTGACGGAAAGGACATACTCGAAAAAGCAGTTATTCTTGGCGCAACACCTGTAGCTCCAGCACGTGCAGAAACTTTTCTTTCTGTGTTAACGTCAATCAAAAAAGATGTGCAACTCATGGTCGGAGCAGGACTAATGGGAGAAACTGAAGCAAAAAACCACAATTTTTGTTACACTGTTTTTGGAGAACAAAAAAAGGACACCCAGCCACAAGACACGGTAGATATTGTAGAAAACATCGCAGTTGAAGGCGTTGACCTTCTTGTCTTCTGCGGAGGAGACGGAACAGCCAGAGATGTGCTAGCAGGTGTTGATATGCAGGTTCCTGTTTTGGGGGTTCCAACTGGAGTTAAAATGCATAGCGCAGTTTTTGCTGTTGACCCCAAAGCCGCGGCAAGAATTGTAGTAAGGTTTCTAAACAAAAAGTTGCCTTTGTGGGAGGCTGAAGTTATGGATATAGACGAAGAAGCTTTCAGGCAGGGCAGAGTTTCTGCTAAGCTGCATGGCTACTTGCTTAGTCCGTATGAGCCACAGTTGATTCAGGGAGCAAAGATGGCGTCGCCCATGACCGAGAGCGAGTTACGAAATCAAGCTGCAATAGCAGTCTATGTCACAGAAAATATGGAAGATGATGTTGTTTATGTTGTCTCTGCAGGAACAACCACACGCACAATAGGAGACATATTGGATGAAAAAAAGACACTTCTTGGGGTTGACCTTTTTGTTAACAAAAAAATAGTGGCAAAAGACGTGAACGAAAAACAGATTCTAGAGGCAACAGAAGGAAAACAGGTTAAGATTGTTGTTACGCCAATTGGTGGTCAAGGCTTTGTTTTTGGCAGGGGAAACCAGCAGATAAGCCCAAAGGTAATCAAAAAAGTAGGCAAAGACAACATAATTGTCATCGCCACAGAAAACAAGATGAAAAACCTCAAAAGACTAAAAGTAGACACAGGCGACCCCGAACTGGACGCAGCTTTTCGGGGAACAATCAAAGTGCTAACAGACTACAAAATAGAGCAAACAGTGCCAATTGAATAACTATAAATTATGTGAAGCATTTTGGTTTCGTGAGAAATGGAAGTGACCTATAATGAAGAGACTTGTTACCATGGGTAGAGGAGGCAGCGGCAAAACAACCTTTGTTTCCCTTATGACAAAATATTTCATCGAAAAAGGCGAAACTCCAATACTTCTTATCGACGCAGACCCAGACCAGAACCTCTCCGAAATGCTTGGAATCGACCTAAAAGAAGTAGGAAAAAAAACTGTCTCCGAATTACTTGTAGAAACCTTCCTTGAAAGCGGAGGCACCACAGTTGGAGTGCCCCCATCCAAAAGAATTGAAAGCAAAATCTGGGAACTTGGACTCTACGAGGGACAAAACTTTGACTTCATGGCCATTGGAACAAAATTCATTGAAGGCTGTTACTGTCTTCCAAACAATGCCCTAAAAAATGCGCTACAAGGTCTGATTAAAGCATACCAGTATGTAATCATTGACTCTCCAGGTGGACTAGAACACCTAAACAGGCGAATCTCATCAAAAATCGACGATATATTCGACATCATTGACCCATCACAGAAATCGTTTCACCATGTAGAGCGAGCATACAAAATAGCCAACGAAATAAAGATAGAATTCAACAACTTCTACGTTGTTGGAGGCAACAGAGTGCCAGAAGACCTAGAAGCAGAAGTCACCAAAAGAACGAAACTAGAATACCTTGGAAAAATCAGCTACGACAAAGAAGTAGAAAACTATGTTCTTTATGGTAAATCTTTGCTTGATTTGCCAGAAACGTCAATTGCCTACAATTCGGTGAAGGAGATACTGCAAAAGGCTGGCTATTAGTCTCCTAATAGTAGTTCATTGTTGAGAACCAGGTTTTTCAGAATTTTTTTCTATAATCTGTTCTGTTCTGGAAATAGAACAGATAGAAAAAGCGTAGTCTGGGCTGGAAAGGTTTTGGTCAAGAAACCTTGACTAAAGTGTTCTTTATGTATCATTTGATAGGTCAAGAAACCTTTACAAAAATGCTTTTATCAATATTTAGCCATAATAATGCATTGTTGGTGAATCCAACATGAACAAATATGCATTAACACTTCCGTTAGCGATGTTGTCGGTTGTTTTAGGCTACTTTTGTCCAAGTTTACAAATACAACACATTTGCATGATAGCAAGCGCATCAACCATTTTTGTAGCAATATCAGTGTACATGCTGTTCCTTAAACCCCAAAAGGCGGTCGAGGAAAAATTAAAAAGAGAACAGTTTTAGCACCAACGGGCATCTGTGCTCTTTTAGTTTTGGCAACTATTGGAGTGCAGTTTGTAAAGTTAGCAGAGGCAAATTTTATTCCAGCTCCAGATCATGCCTCAAGCATTTTTATCAGAAGTGATGGAAGCGTTGACCCGTCAACTGTGCCAATTCAGCGTGTTGGTAACGTGTACACATTCACGGGAGATGTTTCAGGAGGCATAGCAGTTGAGAGAAGCAATGTTATAGTTGATGGGAACGGCTACCAGCTGTTAGGTGGTGGCGGTGGAACGGGTTTGTATGTAAAGATGGAAAATAATGTGACGGTACAAAATGTTAGAATTCATGGATTTAGTTATGCATTTTACTGGCTCAACACAAACTGCAGCGTTATACAAGGAAACCAGATTGTTGAAAGTGGAGGCATCAACATACAAGGCTCATGTTATAATAATATTTTACAGAACACAATAACTAGAGGCGGGGTTAGTCTGAGTCGTGGCAGCGACTCCATAATAATGGATAACGATGTGGGCGGGATTTCGATTCTTAGTGCATCTAACATTATAATCAAAAATAACAAGGTTTCAAATGAGACACGCAAAGATGTTGAAATGCTTTACGTTGCGGATGTAGGAGCCATTAATCTTGAGCAAAGTGACAACTGTGAAGTTTTTGGCAACACGATTGAACGAAAAATGATTGGAATCAACATCCGCCAGTGCACCAACCTCAAGTTCTCAAACAACACATTAGTAGACAATCAGGTTGGGTTCAAACTTTTGGGCACCCAATTGGAACGCAACATGCACAGCATTGACACAACAAACACTGTCAATGGAAAACCAGTCTATTTTCTTGTCAACCAATCAGACATCCAAGTGCCAACAGATGCAGGGTGGATAGCAGCAATAAACTGCAACAACATAACCGTTGAAAATTGGGCATCAACGCCCAACTGGGACGCCATACTTTTTGTTAAAACAAGTGACTCAAGAATATCTAATTCAACATTAACTGAAAACTTCAATGCTATCAGATTTGATCTGGTTTCCAACTGCACCATTTTTGGTAATCTGATAAGCGATAATGGGTATGCGGCGTTCTATTTTGAAGATACACTTAACTGTACAATAACAGAAAACAATGTGGTTGACAACTTTTGTTACTTTAACATCTGGCATAATTCAGCAAACAACACGTTTTTCCACAACAATTTCATAGGAAACTGGACGGGTTCACCGGGAGACAGGGACATCCAAAACTTTTGGGATAACGGTTTTGAAGGCAATTACTGGGAAGCATACAACGCCACAGACACAAACGGCGACAACATAGGTGATACACAATACATCATTGACAGCTACTCTAACAGCACAGACAGGTACCCTCTTATGACTCCAGTCAGCATCTCCAATGAGCTTCCAGAATTTTCGTCATGGACTTTCACGTTGATTGCGCTCTCAGTTCTTATATTTGCATTAAACGTTTACAAACGAAAACTACACAACAAGATTAGGAGTAAAAAACGTGCAATTTGCAAACATGAACTAAAACAGGAAATAAATGAAGAATGAGACCAAAGCACAAACGTGTCTGTTCATTGTTAGCAATTATAGCCTGTTTTCTTCTAGTAACAAGCGGGTTAGAATTTGTTAAAGTTACACAGGCTAGCTCGGTTTATTGTCTTGAAATGCCTGAAGAGCACATCGAATACACAGTCTGCTGGATTAATGGGAGTTTATGGGCGAAGGTTGATGGAACATATCCTCTAAGTAAATTGGACTTAGAAATCCAAAACCAATCAGTCACAAATAATAGTACAGTGTTCACGTTTGAGGGCAATGAAGTTTTGATGCTTTATCCTACGCCCCCAGGTACAACAAACATCTCCATAAAGATGGATGAAACAGAATTAGAATGGAGCAACTATACCCAATCAGTTTCTGATGCTGTACATTATACAGCCATTGGTGATTGGCCAGTGATTGCTTGTACAATTTATCCTGTTCTGGACCAGTTTACGTTGATGATTCATTATGAGCATCCAGTCATAAAAAAGGGAGGTTACATGTTTTTGTATGACCTGAACATAAGCCCATACTTGTCGCAGTGGAGCAACAAATCCACAGCTCACTTTGCCATAAATTTTGAAACAGAAATCACAGACCTTCAAGTAGTAACAATAACAACCGACGAAGCAATCACTCCTGTAGAGTATACAGTTACAAATGAGGGAAAAACAGAAACTGTGTTGCTGCAGGTGGTTTCAGATTACTCAAAACCACTCCTTGGAGACCTGCTGATAACATTTAGTTCAGATAAACAGACTGAACAGACCAGTTCAGGTTTCTTAGGCTCAAGTTTAACGACAAATCAAGCTTATGCTATAGTAGCGGTGACTGTGATAGCCGCAGCGGGGTTGTCTTGTTTTGTTCTTCTTAGACGCAAAAATTGGAGTGAAAATAAGTGAACAAGCAGCCAATTCCAACAGTTCTTGTTTCGCTGGTTGTGTTTTCGTTTTTGTTTGGATTACATTTTGTTATTGTAGTGGAAGCAAATTTTCTTCCAGTTCTAACTCCTCAACCAGCTTACGTCATTCTAAGTGACGGCAGCGTTGACCCTGCAACAGCTCCTATTCAGCGAGATGGAGACAGTTACAAGCTCACGGACAACATTGTAGGGTATACGATTGCAGTTGAACGGGACAGTATTGTGCTTGATGGAAATGGCTACACTTTACAGGGAAACGGAAATTCAACAGGTGTTTTCATAAAAGGCAGGAATAATGTGACAGTGCAGAATATGAAAATTAGCGGCTTCACTAGAGGGATTTACTTGTTTTCAGATGTTTTTATGGAAGCAACAGGGAATAACATGCTTTACGCAAACAACATAACAAACAACCAGTGGGGCATTTACATACAACATTCCACAAATAATGTGATAAGAAATAATCAGCTAAACAACACTGGCAGCATTTTTGTCACATACAGTCCACTTTCAGATGATATGCCCAGTTTCATTAACGACATTGACACCTCAAACACTGTCAACGGCAAGCCCATCATTTATTGGATAAACCAGCATGACAAGACAGTTCCACAAGATGCGGGACAGGTAATTCTTGTAAACTGCACAAACATTACGGTTCAGAACTTAGACCTTACACACAACAGTCATGGCGTAATGCTAATTTACACTAACAGTTCGACAGTGACACAAAACAGCATAACAAACAATGAGGACAATGGAGTCTACGTTTACAAATCTTCAGGCAACAGCATAACCGAAAACACAATAGAAGATAATGGTGATGATGGAGTTCACCTTTGGCACTCAACAGACAACACTGTTACTGGAAACAGTTTAACCGCAAACAATCAAAATGGCGTATACCTCTTTAGCTCTTCGCAAAACAGCATAAACACAAACGACGTTAAATTAAACACGCAAGGCATCTATGTTTACAGTTCAAGCATGAACAATAACATAACAAGAAACACAATAATAGAAAATATCGAAGATGGCGTTACAGTTTCTTGGAGTTCAAAAACCACTATTTCTGAAAACAATATAGAAAGAAACGGTAATGGCATCCAAATAGACGAGTCCTCAAACAACATAATCATCGGAAATGTGGTAAAAGAGAACATCGGCTGGGGAATTCAACTTGAGGACGGACAAAAAGACAACATAATCTACCACAACTACTTCACAGACAACAATGCAGAAGGCATGCAAGTGTCTATTCCTGGACTTTGGGCACCAGACACGTGGGACCCCGGAAACCCTAACGTTTGGGATGACGGAGAAAAAGGCAATTACTGGAGCGACTACGCAACAAGATACCCAAACGCAACAGAAATCGGTGACACAGGAATAGGAGATACCCAGTTTTACATCAATCCAAACAATATTGACCGCTATCCAATCATGGACCCACAGACAATTCCAGAGTTTCCCTCAGAGGCACTTGTACTGTTCACATTAACGATTCTTGCAGTTTCATCGGTTGCATATAGACGAAAAATGTGTGACAAAAGATAATAACGAATCTGTGTTGAATAAACAAGAGATTGGTGAACGTTATGAAGGAGTGGCAGGTCACGCTTGGCGGCGCATTTGTTATGTTTGTATCTGGGATTGTTATGCTTTTGTGGGCAAACAGTCTAGACATTCCAACAACACTTACGGTTACAGGGTATCTCTTGATTTCAGACCAATATTTTGTAACAGCACAGGCAGGTGCACTCTTTACAGGGGTAGGCGGTGGATTACTACTGTGCACGCTCCTGATTTATCAGCTAGAACAAAAGCTGGAATCAAAGTAAAAAGGCACATCTAACAGGATTCCACGAAAGTTTAAACATGTTATCTATATTATTTCGATGCAGTGATTGGTTTGGAAGCCTCAGAAGCTGCAAAAAATGCGTTGAAGAGTGTTCTTGAAGCCAGCAGCAACGAAAGAATACTCATAGTTTGTGATGAAGAAAAAGCTGAAGTGGGGGAAGCTTTTGCAAATGGTGCTTTAGATTTAGATTTGTGGACACGGCTTGTAATTCTTAAAAAACAAAAAGAGCCACGAACCCAGATTCCGCAGCATCTGCAGAAGTTGCTAGCAGATAAAACGGACATTTACATTAATCTGCTACGAGGCAACCGCGAAGAGACTCCCTTTCGAATACAGCTAATTAAAACGCAAACTCATGACCATAAATCGCGTCTAGGACATTGCCCTGGAGTAACAGTGGATATGCTTACTGAAGGCGCATTAGCGCTCAAGATAGAAGAGCATAAACGTATGCAGGCTCACGCACAAAAACTCATGTCTGCTCTAGAAGATACAGTTACAGTTGAGGTTTGCAGTCCAGCGGGAACCAGCTTGACGTTATGCACTCAGAACAGGAGATTTTTCACAGACACGCAGTTAGACTGGAAGACAATGAAATGGATGAATCTGCCTACGGGCGAGGTTATTGTTGCGCCTGTTGAAGATTCGTTGAATGGAGAACTTGTGTGTGATATGGCTATTGGCGGAATGGGCAAACTAAGAAAACCAGTAAAAGTAACAGTGAAGAACGGAAAAGTGGAGAACGTGGTTTCGCAAGATTCTGAGCACCTACGCAGGATTAAAGAAACATTTCAGACTGACAAATGGGCGGATGTTGTTGGAGAGTTTGCGTTTGGAATAAACCCTAAAGCAAGGTTTGTAGACGAGTTTCTTGAGGCAGAAAAAGTGTTAGGAACAGTGCATGTTGCGTTTGGGGCAAACACGGACATGCCTGGAGGCAAAAATCCGTCAAAAAACCACATGGACATGCTAATCTCCGAGCCCACAGTAAGGGTGACCAAACAGAACAAAGAAACAGTCACGATACTAAAACAGGGCAGATTCCAAAACTAAAATACAGTAAAACACCATAACAGTGTAACCAAACAAAACAAGGTGTCAAGAAAAAAGGGGCAGTTGATGAACAATGAAGTATTTACTAGTTATTGGAGACGGAATGGCAGACTATCCTGTTGCAGAACTAGGCAACAAGACGCCACTTCAAGTTGCAAACAAGCCGAACATTGATATGATTGCAGCCAAAGGGCGAAATGGGCTGCTTAAAACAGTTCCAGAAGCTTTGACTCCAGGTTCAGGTCCTGCGCTCCTTTCAGTTCTTGGCTATGATCCATCATCATACTATACTGGAAGGGGACCATTCGAAGCTGCTGCCAGAAACATCAAACTAAACAAAAACGATGTAGCATACAGATGTAATCTGATTACAGAAAAAGATGGCATTTTGGTTGATTACTCCGCTGACCATATAACAAACAGTGAGGCTGAAGAGCTAATAGATTTGTTAAAGCGTAAGATGCAAAAGCAGGGCGAGGTTGAGTTTTTTGTGGGTTTAAGCTACCGTCATTTCTTGATTTTAAGAAATTATATGCATAATGAACTTGTTGAGTGCAATTTGCCTCATGATTCTATAGGAAAGAAAATTTCAGAGATTTTGCCAAAAGCCAAAACAGAGCAAACAAAGAGTACTGCAGCGTTGCTGAGCAAAATGATTCTTGAGTCTAAACAGATTTTGGAAAAGCATCCAGTTAATGTTGCCAGAGAACGGGCAGGTAAAAGGGCGGGAAACATGATTTGGCCTTGGGGCGGGGGCAAAACGCCAGTTATGCCGACATTCAAAGAAAGGCATGGGGTAACGTCTGCGGTTATTTCTGCGGTTGATTTGATGAAGGGGATTGGAGTTTACGCGGGAATGAAGGTTATTCAGGTTCCGGGTGCTACTGGTTTGTATGATACTAACTATGAAGGCAAAGCAGACCATGCACTAGAAGCGCTTGAAGAGTATGACATGGTTGTTGTTCACGTTGAGGCGCCAGATGAGGCAGGCCATTCCAGAGATTGCAATCTTAAGGTGAAAACAATAGAGGATTTGGATAAGCGACTTCTTGGGCGGGCACTGGATGGATTAAAAGAAGAGTGCGTTGTTGCTGTTTTGCCTGATCATCCAACACCTATCAGTATTGGCACGCATACAAGAGACCCTGTTCCGTTTGCGATTTATTCGCCATCGGCTAAAGCTGATTGTGTGAAACGCTTTGACGAGGACTCTGCCAAGAAGGGAGTGTATGGTTTGGTAGAGGGTGAAGCGTTTATGTCGCTGTTTTTGGGAAAAAACGGTGATTCATCCAAATAGAGCAATATAATTTGCGTCATTATCAGATGTACTTTGAAAGCACCTTAGAGATAGATTTCACGGTTGCCTGCAAGCCTTTAAGGACTATTAGCATCTCGTTTTTTGTTCTCGCAGATGCCTCTTTTTTCTTTAGTAAATCCACGATTTTGGCGGTTTCCACAAAAATTTGATACTGGTGATGTTCTACTTGCTCAGCCCAGTGTTTGTAGGCGTCCCTGAGTTCCATGTCCTCTGAGTTACTCATTTTGGCAGCACCGACCTGAACGTATATGCTGGAGGTTAATTAACCAATCGTGAAAAGAAACAGGGCTGGAGCCTCAAAGTTATGTTCAACAAAATGTTCTGGTGTCAATATGGTCGTGTGAACTTTTTTGGTAAATGTGCGCTGTGCAACATTTTTCAGAAAAAAAGTTAGTTTTCAACAATGAACCTCTATTTGTATCCTAATATGCCGCACAGAAATGTGAATAACGGGTAGGGTTGTTTTTTGAGGCGCGGTTATTATTTATAAAACGTAACTGTAATAGAGAAGATTCAATATACAACAGTAAACAGCGCTTGCAGAGTGAACAACGATGAGGATAATCTTGGTGGGATGGGGAGTAGTCGGGCAAAGTTTAGCCAAAATCTTTCTGAGCAGAAAGAGGGAGCTTGCCAAGAAGTACGGTTTTCGTCCCAGAATTGTAGCTATAGTTGACAAGAAAGGCGCAGCCATAAACCAGAAGGGGCTAGACTTGGAGTTGATGCTGTCTTTGAAAAAAGAGAAGGGTACAGTGTCAGCCAGTGGCCAATATGGGCGTCCTGACATGTCTGCGCTAGATGTGATAGAGTCTGTTGAGGCTGAAGCGGTGGTTGAGGTGTCGCCCACCAACATTGAAGATGGAGAACCTGGATTATCCTACATTAAAACTGCGTTTAGAACAGGAAAGCATGTGGTTACAACAAACAAGGGGCCTTTGGCTCTTGCGTTGCCAGCGCTGACTGAGTTGGCTGACCACAATAAGGTTTACTTGCGTTTTAGTGGAACTGTTGGTGCGGGAACTCCTGTTCTTGAGTTTGCAAAAAATTGTCTGCAGGGTGATAGGCTAGTTTCTGTTAAGGGTATATTGAATGGAACTACAAATTACATTCTTTCTGAGATGGATGAGAAGCACATTACGTTTGATGAGGCTTTGACTGCAGCGCAGAAGCTTGGGTTTGCTGAGGCTGACCCTACGATGGATGTTGATGGTTATGATGCGGCTGCGAAGCTTGTGATTATGGCGAACTGGATAATGGACAGGAAAGTCACGATTAAAGATGTGAATATTAAGGGCATCCGTGAAGTGTCAGCCCAGAACATACAGGATGCTGCAAAGAAGGGCTGCACAATAAAGCTCATAGGCGTTATCGGAGAAACCCTAAAAGTGGAGCCGACCCAAATATCCAAGCATGATCCTTTAGCTGTTGATGGAGCCCTTAACGCTGTAACGTTTGTTTCCGAATCTGCTGGAGAGCAAACAATCATTGGCTTGGGGGCAGGTGGAGTAGAAACTGCCAGCGCAGTATTGCGGGATTTATTGGACATAAAACAGAACATAGCAAACAAGATGATGACATAAGTGAGGAAAAAGACTTGAAGAATATAGTGATGAAGTTTGGAGGAAGCTCTGTAGCTAATGGCAAGAAGATTTGTCATGTAGCTAAAATTGTAGCAGACAACAAAAACTTGGACTGTGGAGTTGTTGTCGTTGTTTCAGCCTTAGAGGGCGTTACAAACCAGCTTATCCAAGCGGCACAGGAAGCAAAAAAGGGAAACAGCGAATATGTCAGTAAATTCAAGCAAGAACTTCTTGAAAGACACCTTAAAACCGTCAAAGAGGCAATTAAAGATAAGCAGTTAGCAGATGATGCTAAGAAGATTGTTGAAGCGCGGATAGGCGAGCTTCAGCAGGTGCTTACGGGAATTGGTTATGTTGGCGAGCTTACGCCAAAATCAAGAGATACTGTTATTTCATTTGGGGAAAGATTGTCTGCGCCGATAGTTAGCGGAGCCATAAAAGACCTAGGACTCAATTCGGAGCATCTCACTGGAGGAGAAGCAGGAATAGCCACAGACTCAAACTTTGGGGAGGCGGGTCTTTTGATGAATGTCACCAAGTTTCAGCTAAAAAAGAACATTGAGCCTCTGCTGAAAAAAGGAACAGTTCCGGTGGTAACGGGCTTTATTGCGGAGACCCAAAACAAGGAAACCACAACATTGGGCAGGGGCGGGTCAGACTACACCGCCACTATCGTGGGAGCTGCAATAGAAGCAGACGAGGTCTGGATATGGACTGACGTGGATGGGTTGATGACTGCAGACCCAAAAATTGTTCCAGAAGCAAAAACAATCCATGAGCTGTCATTTCAAGAAGCCACAGAACTAACAATCTTTGGAGCCAAAGCAATGCATCCCCGAGCTTTGGAGCCAGCCCGAAAAGAGGGAATCCCTGTTAGAATCAGAAACGTTTTCAGTCCAGACAACACGGGAACCCTAATAGTGAAAGAGCAGACAGCTAAAACAGAAAATGGAGTAAAAGCTGTAACCATAGTCAAGAATGTTGCAGTAATCACTGTCAGCGGAGCAGGCATGGTTGGTGCGCCCGGAACAGCGGCAAAGGTTTTTGAGGTTCTTGGAAAAGAAAACATCAACATCCTAATGATTTCCCAGAGCGTCTCAGAAGCAAACATTTCACTTGTAATTCAACGAAATCTGCTTGAACGCGCAGTCAACACCCTAGAAATAGCATTGCTGGGCAGAGACTTTATTCGCGAAATTGTCTCCGAAGACGACGTTTGTGTAGTCGCAGTGTTGGGGGCAGGCATGAAAGGAATCCCCGGAGTTGCTTCAAGAATATTCACTGCCGTGGCAAAAGAGGGAATAAATGTTCGCATGATAGCTCAAGGCTCATCTGAACTTAACGTGTCATTTATAGTCAAAGAAGCCGATGGAAACGAAACAGTTCGCGCAATACACACAGAATTCAAGCTAAACAAAAAATAAACAGACAACCCTGCAGCTACGGGCAGTTTCTCAGCACCATAAAAAAAGGGTAAGATTTTAAACCTGCATACTAAACGATGTACTATGTGATGAGGGACACCATTCTGAGCTCTCGTGATGATGAGATGGAGCGACTCTGAATAGCTTTACATCCTAAGCCAAAAGCATAGGACAACTGGACGCTTAATCTGGCACAAAACCACCTCAACCAGAAAAGCGGATGAAAGCAAAAGCAAACAAACAGGTTCTTTCAACAAAGCAATAGACAAGTAAAATAATCTTTAATAGGTGCTAGTTGGTTGGTAAACATAAAACTTTAAGAATAACAGTTTAGACTAACAGGGAAGGAAATCGATTACAATGACTAGACACCACGGCATGACAAAAAAGACCAGCAAAAAGAAGCAAAAGAGAACAAAGAAGAAAAGACAAAGAAGACGGAATAAGTCCAAGTAGTCTGAGAATAGCCAAAATCAGACAACCTATACTTTAACTAAATTTTAGTTCAAACAAAACAGGGCACAATTTTAGAACATACTAGCCACTACGCTAAATTGCCAAAGAATGTTTCTGTAAAAAAGAAGAAAAGATTACTCGAGGGTGGCGTGAAGTTTTCTCATTTCATCCTCGGTTTTTCCAAGACGGTGCATGAGTTCTACAACTAAGCTATCAAGGAACACCATACAGTTGTTTTCAAAGATGGAGCCTAAAGGAGACAAAGTTTCGCTTTCACCCAAAATTTGCCTAACCAGATAATCTTCTTCTGTAGGCCAACCAAGCTTTGTTCTGCCGCCAATAGGCATAGCAAGGTCAGCAAGTTTGCCTAACGTAGATTCTGGATATGAAGTGACGGCGACAACTTTTGTGCCAATTTCTTTTGCTGTTGAGCTGGCGGTCAGGGTTATTTTTGTTGTTCCTGAACCTGAAATGGCTACTAGCAAGTCATCTTTTCCTGCTGCGGGTGTGACTGTTTCTCCTAAAAAGTAAACAGTTAAGCCCATGTTCATGAGTCTTAGAGCGAAGGCGCGTCCAACAAATCCGCTTCGTCCTTGACCGACAACAAAGATTTTTTTGGTTTTTGAATCCAAAATTAATTGAATAAATTGTTCTACTTTTTCCAGATCAAGCTCAGTCATTGCTTTTCTTGAGCCAGCCAGAATTTCTTCAGATGCAGCCATTAACCATTTCAAGGGCGTCCCACAAAGCAGAGGAATCTGTACCATATGTTAAAAGTCTTTTCCATCAGTTAATAAAAAGCTCTACAAAACAAGTTGCGCACCAAAAAGAGCATGTTACAACGAAAGCAAAGTCGTCAACGAAGGAACAGGAACAAACAGCCAAACATAAACTGCACAAATCAGCATCAAAACAGAAATTACAACAAGCACATAGTCTGCCCGCTTTAGTTTAAGCTCATACAGGTTTGTGCGTTTTTTGCTCGCACCCCAAGCCCTAGACTCCATGGACTCCGCCAACTCTAAGCTTCTTCGAATAGCATTAACAATCAACGGAATAAGTATGGGAATATAGTTTCTGACACGCTTAAACAGGTTCCCACGCTCTAACTCCAAGCCTCTAGCCTTCTGCGCATCCATTATTGTCTGCGCCTCGTCAGCTAACACAGGCACAAAACGAACCGCAGTAGTGAAAGCAAAACAAAACTCGTAAGGAACATGACTTTGCTGCAACGCCAAACCCAGATGGTCAGGCGAAGTCGTCAAAAAGAACACAGAAAAAGACGAAATCAAAACAACAAAACGCAGAGTCATCGCTACTGAGCGCTCTAAAAGCACCACATACTCAAAGAGCGTATCAACTGGCTGAGTAATCCCTGAAAGCGAAGTAGGATAAAAATATCCAAAAATAAAGTTAGTTGCAAAAATGAAAATAGCCAATAAGGCAGCTCCTCGCAAAGAACGTAGCCATTGTCGATTAACCTTTGCCACAAAAACAAAGGGCAATGGCACCAAAAACAAGACAAGCAACGCCAAAAAATTGGTGAACAAAACAGCCATAACAAACAAAACTAAGACAAAGAAAAACTTGACTCTCGGGTCTAAATTATGAACTACAGAAGAAACCTTGCGGAACTTAAAGCCCTCAAAGACGCTCATGATTGCCCCCTCAAACGGTTCAACAAAACCTTAGTGGCTACATGAACATCAATAACGTCTGTTGGCAACCCAAAATCAGCCAACTCAAGAAAAATCTGCGTTATCTGCGGAGGAACAATAGAAGCCTGCAACAACAACTCGGGATCAGTCAAAATCTTCTCCGCTTTACCATCAACCAAAACTTTTCCCTGACGCATCAAAATAACACGAGGATTACATTCAGCCACAAACTCTACATCATGCGTGACAACAACAACAGTCTTCTTTTGAGCATTTAATTGCAAAATAAACTGCTGCAGTTTCTCTTTTTGCTGATGGTCTTGACCAATCGTTGGCTCATCCAAAATAATTACATTAGGGTCCCAAGCAAGAATAGAAGCCAAAGCAACCCGCTTTCGTTCGCCTCCACTGAGCATAAAAGGCGACGTCTTCCGATACTCAAGCACATCTAAAAGATTCAAAGCCCAAGTAACCTGCTTTTCTATAACTGTCTCTTCGAAACCAAAATTTTTGAGCGCAAACGCAATCTCTTCTTCAACGCTCTCACTGAACAGTTGATGGTCTGGATTTTGAAACACAAAACCAACAGTTCTAGCAAGCTTTGCAACACTCACATCACGAGTGCTTACCCCATCAACTAAGACCTCGCCCGAGGTTGGCTTTAAAAGCCCATTGAAGTGTTTAACAAGCGTTGTTTTTCCTGCCCCATTTTGTCCCATGACAGCCAAGAATTCGCCATCATCAACAGTTAAATTGATTCCCTTAAGGGCTTCAAGACCAGTAGGATAAGCGTAAAAGAGGTCTTTGACTTCAAGCATTCTTTAAGACCTCCCGTAAAAGATTCGCAGCCTCTTCGGTTGTAACTGGAACAGATTTTAGCTCTACCCCATTTTTCTTAAGATGCTGATACAGTTTTGTTGCCTTTGGAATACCAACACCAATCAAACGCGCTTCTTCAGAAGAAAAAATTTCTCTGGGACTACCTGTTAATGCAACCTTGCCGTTATCCATAACAATAACATGATTCGCATACTTTGCAGCAAGGTCAAGCCTGTGCTCAACCAAAATAGTTGTAATTCCCAGCTTCTTGTTTAAGTCATTGATTACCTCAAATATTTTTTCGGCACCCAATGGATCAAGAAACGAGGTGGGCTCATCCAAAATCATAATGTCAGGCTGCATTGCAAGCACAGAAGCAATTGCAACCCGCTGTTGTTGTCCACCTGAAAGCTCATGTGGAGGACGTTCAGCAAGCTCACTTATTCCCGCCATTTTGAGCGCCCACTCGACACGTTTTCTCATTTCTTCTCGGGGCATAGCAAAGTTTTCCAGACCAAATGCCACATCCTTTTCAACCGACAGTGCAAAAAGCTGATTTTCGGGATTCTGAAATACAAGCCCTACGTGGCGTGCAAGTTCGTAGATTTGGTGCTCAGCCACATCTAGACCCGCTACGGTAAGTGTTCCTTCCAGTTTCCCATTGTAAAAATGGGGCACTAACCCATTGAAGCACCTACAAAGTGTTGTTTTTCCGCATCCACTGGGACCAGTTAAGATGACAAAGTCGCCCTTGTTTATGGTTAGGGATACCTTTTCGATGGATGGCTTTGTTGCGCCAGGATATGTGTACGTTAAATCGTTGGTCTTGATTACAGCCAATGTTTGGTCCGCCAGTTTATTGCAACTTTTTTAATCCATTTAAGAGTAGCTACCCAGAAAAGGGTTAATGCAGCTTCTTTTTTAACATCTTCTCACAAAACGCCAAACAAGCTTTCACGTCTCCAACGCCATTTGCCCCAGCAGAAACTGAATGTCCACCACCCATACCACCCAAAAACTCGCCTAGAGGCGTTGCCAAATCACGACCAACATGAACACCAGTTTGGGCATAAAACTCGTGTGAAGCCCTAAAACTCACTTGAACTTTCTTCTCCTTTTTTCCAGCAACAACTGCAAGATGTGCACCTAACGCAACAAGTCCCCGAGCAGCCGAAGCTTGATAGGCGTTAACATGAGAAAAAGCAATCAACCAATCATTCACTTTTAAGACCTTAACTCTGTTTGCAGCCTTCAGCCGAGCTACACGCTCAGAATACACCATAGGCAAAGAAAGAACAGAAAGCATTTCTTGGACATCTATTTTTTCTGCGAGTTCAGCAACAATTTTGAGGGTTTCAGAGTTGGCTAAGATAAAATGGCGTGTATCAAAGGCTACTCCAAGAAATAGCGCTTTTGCCTCTGCATCATATAAAGAAAGCCCAGCCTCCTTGAAGAGACGATAAACAATTACACAAGTGGATGAAGCAGTTTCGTCTGATACATAAAGGGTTGCTATGCGCTCGGTTTCTGGGTGGCTCGCATGATGGTCAATCACTATTAGAGGACGGTCAGGCGTTATTCTTGTGCTCCATTCATCTAACTGCTGAATAGTGTTTGTATCCAGTAAAACAATCAGGTCAGCTTCTTCGATACGAGGCTGCTCAGTAAGTTCTATTGGCAAAACAGCCATCACAGATTTGGAAAGCTTGCTTGGTCCCAAAGGCGCCGCAATTTCAGTTTCCAAGTTTGGTCTCAAACGTTGTAGTAGCCCTTTGAAGGCAAATGCAGAGCCGATGGCGTCTGGGTCTGCATTGTTGTGACATAAAAGAACAGCTAGCTTGGCATCCAGCTTATCTATTAATGCAACTATTTCTTTGATTTGCACTTGAGTTCCCTCAAGTATTCTTCAACGTAAACGAAGGCTTGGTTTGTTGCTTCTTTTGTTAATGTGTTAACGTCAAAGTCCTTCATTATTGGGGATAAAACAACGGTTACGTCAACGTTTACGGTTACGGGTTTTGTTCCCTCAGCGTCCACGGTCACATCTAAGGTAACTACTCGGTTAGTGGATACTTTAGACAACACGTATCCGCGGGCAGCGTGCTCTGCACCCTCACATAACTCTGCAACCTGTTCAAGAGTTAGCTGGGGGATGCCAGTCTCTGCCAAGAGGTTTTCATCCTAAACAGAACCAGATACGGGGCGCAGATCTTGCTGCAGTTTCTCCTGTAGGTCCTTTACCTGAGTTCTAAGGCGCTCATCTTGTTTGGCTAGAACTTCAACTCTCATTTTCAAGAGTTCTTTACGTTCTGTCAAGTCTGTTGTAACCTTGTCTTTTTCTGATTTGACAAGAAGTGCACCAATAGATTTGTAGATTACAGCATTTTCATCAAGTTTCTCTAATTCACTTGATGCTTGTTCAACTTCGGTGAGTTGCATTTCAAGCTGCTGTTTTTGGCTCATTACTCCTTGTAGTGACTGCTGTAACTGTTGAAGTCTAAGTAACCGTTGTTGAACTTGTGGTGGAAGTCTAGAAATATCTTCGCTCATCTTATACTCCTCAAATTTTAGCCTCTAAAGTCCTTCAGCTTAAATAACTTGGCACATATTAAGCGTTTTCACCCTATAGGTTGTAACCAAGCTTGAAGCAAAATTATTCTGTTAAGTTGTGCAAATTAATTGCTACGCCGATTAGCCGTAAATACGAGTTCATTGCTGCTCTTAATGCAGAAGTGTCTTTTGCGCTAAAATCCAAGACCAAACTTTGACCTTCAGCGGTCATACCCACTTTTGAGCGGCTCGTAGATGAAGTCTCGGTTTCGGGTTTTAGTGCCTGCAAGACTACATGTAACTGTGTTTCTGAAGAAAAGTTTAGGCGTACAACAGCCTGAGCATTCATGACGAAACTTCCCAAATAACCTTTGAAAGTGTGACTCTGGGCCCTATTTCAACCATTCGACCAAGAAGCAAGAACGTGAATTGAGACCGCCGCTTAGAGTCAAACGAAAAATGCATTGAAACACGATGATTCTCAGCTGCTTCATCAAAGGACTGAAGGGGCAAACCTAAAAACTGTGACAAACAGCCAGCTACTTTGCCCAGGTTAGAGGAAGCTTCAGGCGCTACAGTGACAACAGATGAGCAGACACGTCTTGTCCCCTCTTTGAGTTCCCTTCGAAGACAAATTGCAGACAACAACATTAACGGAGAAACAGGCTTTAATCCAGTTGATGAAACAACAAAAAGATTGATTTTTCCAGGTCCACCATGCCAGCGGTCAACAATAATCACGTGGTCTGCCTCAAGCTCAATTGCTTTCTCGGCTACACCATCTGAACTCATCTTTCCACGATTAACTCGCACAACATTAGGAATGGAATTAGCTAAATCACGACAAAACGTTCGTATCCTTCCGGTTGGTCTCCGAGAGGTAGTCAACAAAATCAAATTTAGTCCACCTCACCAAAAAAAGGTGACCAAGAAGGCTTTCGCCTTAATGGCTATTAGGTCTAGGATTCGGAAGAGGACAAACTCTTTACTTGACGCTTTGCCACAACCCCAAGCTTCGTAACTGGAGTATAGGCACCACCAGTAAAAGTTACATCACATTTTTTGCAGTTCCAGACGCCAACACTCACACGTGTGACCGCCTCAGCGCCACATTGTGGACACTTGTGGGTCTTTTTGGCTTCTGTAACAACTTTTATGTAACGTTTTCTGACAGTTGCGCCGTAACGAGTCCCAAGTCCTCTAGTCATAGCAACTTTTTTTGTTTTTCTTCCCATTAGCTTTTAACCACGACTTTTCTTAATTCTGCAGTTTTTTCCACGGCAATTTTTGTGGCTTCTGATATCTCCTCGCGAGTGAAATATCCTGAACCACCGCCCTTCTGTATGGCACATATGTTTCCGTCTTTGTTCATGGTAATCGTCAATCGTGCATCCATAACCTGCTCCTCATCAAGTCCAGTGTCCAATATGAGCTTATTGCCTATCTTGGCGAAAGTAACAGCTATCGGATAGTCAAGCATTGGAAGGGGAGTGTAACCAGGCTTCTTCACGATTTCTCCT
This sequence comes from Candidatus Bathyarchaeum sp., assembly GCA_026014495.1. Lineage (GTDB taxonomy): Archaea > Thermoproteota > Bathyarchaeia > Bathyarchaeales > Bathyarchaeaceae > Bathyarchaeum. The sequence continues at coordinate 23,169 of JAOZIF010000150.1, read as the reverse complement.
TCTTCTACAGTATACTTGAACATCTTCGTGTTGACCAAAGCAGCTAAGGCAGCCATAGCCGAAGCATCAATGAGGTTTCCGTCATGATTAAGAACATAAACGTCCACAAAAACAACGAAAACCAGTTTGCCAGACTCAACGCACAGTTTCTCCAAGTCAATTGCTTTAGATTCACGTATACCTCTGTCCACGACACGAGCCAACTCCACTGCATCCTCTCCAGGTGGGCCAGGCTCAAAAGATGGAGACGCAAGAGGCACAAGTTCAGCATTAACAGTTAGAACACCTGTGTCAGGAGTGTCCGGAAACGGAGTTCCAGTTCCAATTTTTACGCCAACAATAATTTCAGTTTTGCCTAAACGCACCCGAGCAGAACCTTCAGCACGTTCAATAACGCCAGATTCTATTTGGATTTCGCGGTAGTCATTTACTCCTCGTCCGTCGGTTCGTTTTCCGCCCGCAAGAAGTTCAGTAATTCGCTTTTTCTTAACATTCACAACAATCGTTGAGGTCATTCTTCTTTAACCCCCTCAGAGACATATTTTGATTTTAACGCTTCCTTCTGAATTTCATACAGCTTCTTACAGCCACCAATAGCCATATCAACAGCAGTATTAAACTCGTCAACAGACAAATTACCATCCATCTGCAACAAAGTTACGGCATTCAGATTAGGCATAAAAGCCACAGGCACATCAGCTTCACCGACTTTATCTTCAGTGTCCATAAGATCAAGAGCTATTTTTCCGCCAGCCTTGCCAGCAGCACAAGCTACAACCAAGTCGCGCATAGGAATTCCAGCGTCTGCCAATGCAAGAGCAGCCGTAGTTATACCAGCGCATCTTGTTCCTCCATCTGCCTGCAAGATTTCGATATATACTTGAATTGATGTTCGAGGATAGTATTCAAGAAAAACTGCTGGCTCTAATGCTTCTCTGATTACCTTTGAGAGTTCAATATCTCTTCTTGAAGGCGCAGGCGACTTTCTTTCGTCAACCGAAAATGGCGCCATGTGATAGCGGCATTGAATGACAGCGCGATCCTGTTGTGCTATGTGTCGAGGATGAGCCTCTTTAGGTCCATATACACCTACAAGAATCTTATTTCTTCCCTGCTCCAGATATGCTGAACCGTCTGCGTTTGGAAGAACACCAACTTCCATCTTCACTGGTCGTAACTCGTCTACTTTTCGTCCATCTAAACGGATACCTTTCTTATCAATTAATTTCTCAGATTTTTTAGAGGTCATCTTTTCTCCCTCTTTTTTAGGTTTCTTTTTATTTGCTTTCAACTGCTTTCCTTTCCTTTCTAATCATCTCAGTTACTTTGTCAGTTAACCCACTAGTATGGGATTCACGCTCAATTTTACGAAGAGCCATAATAGCAACCCGTTCATCCTCAGCAGACCTGCCACTAATAAGAACCAAACCGTTCTGACCAATAGTCAACTGACAGCCAGTCTCCCTCTTTATCATACCCACCATGGAACCCTGTCTCCCAATAATTCTTGGAATCTTTGTGGGAGTAACTTCAACAAGCTGCCCCCGCATAATCTTCCCCAAACCGGGTTCACGGACACTCAACTGTGGGTCTCGAGTTCGGTCATAGGCAACTACCTTTGCGATTATCAGATCGCCTACATCAAAGATTGATGGCAAATCTGTTGTTTCGGGTTTAAAGGATCGTTCAACAACATCAGATGCTCTAAGCCTAGCAAGATGGGGAGCTTTGATGTCTATAACCCAACCGCCAGGTGTTGTTTCAACGACGTTTCCTATAACTAGGTCTCCAGGGACTGGAATATAAAATGCTTTTAGGGCAACGACGTGAACTCTTTTACCGTCGTAATCGACAAGCCCAAGACGACAAGCATAAATTTTTCCATCTGTTTTATAGGTGCTGTCTCCTGATACGTAATCACCTTCAGCGAGAAGGTCACCAGGAATTACAAGCTGTTTTTTTTCATAAAATAAGGGCATATTTTAACACCTCAATAAATTTTTTAATTATTTTACCATTTTCGCTTCAATATTTCCTCGGGTCACTTTCCCCAACTTGTCCAAAAAAGGACCATACATACCAGCGGACATTTCCACGATTGCAGACCAAGACCCGTCAGCCAGCCATTGGTCTCTCTTTAGCGTACCGAAGCCTTTAACGGTTCCGTAAACTTTGCTAGCATGCTCGGGAGGTACGTGGATTTCCACTGAGATTTTCTCCATTTTAAGGGGAATAATTGGACGTAGGAGCTTAATTACTTCTTTTGACTGCTCTTCCACACTTTTAGAAGCATCTATAGAGTAGTGAAGTTGCTTCATTGCCTGTTCAATCCGCACGGGTGGATGAGGAAGATTTGTTTTTGGATCAATACATTCACGTGATATAAACGAAATAATTTGGCGCCGTTTTTCTTCAACAAGCTGTTTCCGTTGTTCGGTAGTTAACTGCAAGGTACCCTTCTTAATAATCACGTCAGCTATTTTTAGCGGGTCTGTGGTTCCAAAGATTTCCTGCAGTTTTTCTTCTGAGGCTTTTGTTCCTTTGCCAGCATCAACAAAAATTGTGTCTGTAACCAGAACTTCGGATATAGAAGAAGAGATTTTCCCTAGCTTATAGGGAAGAGCACGATCAGGTTTTGTTAGAATTTCGAAGTGCTCGCCATCATGTGTGATGCGTGCTATGGTGTAACGTTCGCTCATTAAGTTCCACTGCCCTCAAGCCCTCTTTGGATAGTCTCAATTGCTTCGTCGTTTAGTGCTTGGATCTTCTTTGTATCCACGGGAATAACACTTATTTTGATTCTTTTGGGCTCGCCTCTAGCTTCGAGGCCGCGTGTTAGACATTTAACAGCAAGTTTAACAGCATCATCCAAACTAAGGTCTTCATTATACTCTTCTTTCAAGATGCCCTCTACAGTCTCACGACCAATGCCCACAGCAACTGCCTTGTAGCCCCGGTAGGAACCACTTGGATCGGTTGCAAATACTCTGTTTCCAGTTTTGTCTACTCCACCAAAAATGATTGAAACACCAAAAGGTCTTACACCTGCATGCTGAGTGTAAAGCTGTTTTACATCCCCAACACGTTTAGTCATTATTTCAACATCAATTGGTTCATCATACGTTAACCTGTTGCTTTGTGCATAGATTCTAGCCTGATCAATTAGTATCCGAGCATCAGATCCCAAACCAACAACTGCTGCTCCAAGATGATCATCAACACCATAAAGTTTCCAAGTAAAAGTCGGATCTTGCAAAGGAGTCTCAATTTTTTCTTCTGCACCTAAAACAACTCCTCCAGCACAAGCAATTCCAATGATGGTTGCCCCACGATTCACAGTCTCTAGGGCATATTCGACCTGAAATAGACGACCATCTGGAGAAAATACTGTGATGGCACGATCGTAAGCTCCCGGTGCGGCAAATACAGACACACAAATCACCTCATACATGAACTACGTTTTGTCTCTTTTGTAATAGGACGGAACTAAAAACCTTTTCGTATTTGACCTATAGTTTAGGTTAATAATTCCAAGAGGTCATGTTTTGTTATTGTTACAGGAACTAAAGTAGACAAAGAGCCCAGCCATATTAGGAGACTAATAGAGGTTCATTGTTGAAAACAAGCTTTTTTCAGGAAGTAAGCGTTTTCTTAACTTGAAGATACAAGAAAACGTCATCAAACAAGCTTTTCTGGTTCGTTATTTGGTCAAGAAGTTCAGTGAGTGCAGCTTTGTCAACCTTAGCATTAATGAGATGTGATTCCAAGATTTGGCGCTCTTCATCTGTAAATATTTTAGTTATCATAATTAAAGTCTCTCAAAGAGAAAATAAAACCTTTTCCCGAAGGGTTTAATCAATTTCTTGTGTTAAGCAGTAAATCTAATCGTTGGTATTTACTAAGAAATCCCATGCCTTTATCAGTTGTCTGATAAGAATTGCCTAATCTAAGAAGACCAGTTTCCAGCAAGAGGTCCAAATATTTCTGGACAAACAGGTAACTAAGTCCACAAGAATACATAATGCGTGTCTTTTTTGCGCCATTTTTAGCAGTTTCAAGAATTTCAGCGATTATATCAAAGGAACTTCTCATATTACAACATTCCATTACTAGAACAGAGCCAGCAATTTTCTATAAATAGCATCCTCTGTAACAAATCATATACCAAAAATGGGAATATTGCAGGTCAGACAATTACATGTAGCTAAACAAAAAAAGAATTTTTTATAAACTGCAACCTGTTAATAGACCGTGTGTGAGGAGTCAACATTGGTTGAATTAGACTTCGGCGGAATAAAAGAAAATGTATTAACAAGAGAAGAATTTACGGTAGATAAAGCCAAAGAAATTCTAAAAAAAGAAACAATTGCTGTCCTAGGATACGGAATTCAAGGACGAGCACAATCATTAAACATGAGAGATAATGGACTTTGCGTTATCATTGGACAAGAAAAAAGGTTTACAAAGAACTGGGAACAAGCACTAGAAGACGGATGGATTCCAGGCAAGACACTTTTCTCGACTAAAGAAGCTGCACAAAAAGGAACCATCAAAATGTATCTGCTAACTGACGCGGCACAAAAAGCAGTGTGGCCAACAATCAAACCCACCCTAAAAGAGGGAGACGCACTCTACTTCTCTCACGGATTCTCGATAGTGTACAGAGACCAAACAGGCGTGGTTCCTCCAGAAAACATTGACGTTATTTTGGTTGCGCCAAAAGGCTCTGGAACATCCGTAAGAAGAAACTTTGTGGCAGGCAGCGGAATAAACAGCAGCTATGCTGTCCATCAAGACTACACAGGAAAAGCACAAGACAGAGTAAAAGCAATCGGAATAGCCATCGGCTCAGGCTACCTGTTCCCAACCACATTCGAAAAAGAAGTATACAGTGACCTAACAGGAGAAAGAGGAGTGCTAATGGGCGCAATAGCTGGAATAATGGAAGCACAATACAACTGCCTAAGAGAAAACGGTCATAGCCCCAGCGAAGCATTCAACGAAACCGTAGAAGAATTCACTCAAAGCTTAATCAGACTAGTTGACCAGAACGGAATGGACTGGATGTATAACAACTGCAGTGAAACCGCAAGAATAGGCGCACTCAGATGGAGAGAAAGATTCAGAGACTGCACAAAACCACTATTCGACTCACTATACGAACTTGTAGCCACAGGCGAAGAAGTTAAAATCGTTCTTGAAAAAAGTAAAGAAGCAGACTACGCACAAAAACTATCTGAAGAACTGGAAGAAATGGGCAACTCTGAAATGTGGAAAGCAGGCAAAACAGTCCGCGCACTACGACCAGACACACAAGCCCATGACACAAAAAAGTGCTGCCACAACCACTAAAACGAGTTAGAATAGTGCACTAACAACAGTGCATTACATCTAAATCTCATATTTTCTTCTTTTTCATTTCTTTATTTTCCCATAACAAGGTTCTCTAGAAAGAATTTAGCAAATTCACTAGTTTCACCTGACACTCATAAGGAGCAAAGACAGAATTAGACTATAATATACCATTGAAAAACACAAAAAAGACGACCTCAACCATAGACCGTTTGATTAAGATAAAAAAAGAAGCATTGAGGTCTTGTCACCGATTTAAGTGCAGACCTAAAGTTTATTCATCAATTTTAACTGATTTTGCTCCTCTTGAAAGGGCAGTTATTCCAGTTCTAGCTACTTCTTTAACACCAAAGGGCTTCATTAAGTTGATAAAGGCGTCTATTTTGTCTGAGGTTCCAGTGAGCTCCATCATCAATGACTCGGTGGAAACGTCTACCACTCGTGCCCTGAAGATGTCAGCGTAATTAATGATGTCTGATCGAGCTTTAGTGTTTGTGGCGTTTACTTTGATTAGCGCTAATTCGCGTGTAACAATGCTTTCTGGGTTTAATCGCGTAACTTTGATGACGTCAATAAGCTTGTTGAGCTGTTTTATTACCTGTTCAATGGTTCTGTCGTCGCCCCGTACCATTATGGTCATTCGGGCTAATCCCACCTCTTCGGCAGGTCCAACTGTAATGTTATCTATGTTAAAGCCTCTACACCTGAAAAGGTTCGAAACGTTATACAAAACACCAGGCTTGTGCTCAACTATTGTAGAGATTATGTGATTATGTTCTTGTGCCATCTGCTACATCCCCGCAATCGTGTCTTTTAGACCCTTACCCGGAGGAACCATCGGAAACACATCATCCTCTGGGCAAATTGGAACATCAATGACCGTGGTTACTTCACACTTTAAAGCTTTTTTCACTGCACCAGAAAACTCGTTAATTGAACCAATTCGAACTCCCTCTGCACCGTAAGCTTGAGCCAGCTTGGCAAAGTCGGGAACACTTCCCAGTTTCACTCCAGAGTATCTGCTTTTATAGAAAAGGCGTTGCCACTGAGCCACCATACCCAGCATCGAATTGTTAAGCACAATCACAATTACAGGTATGTCTTCAGTAACTGAAGTTCCTAGCTCTTGTTCGGTCATTCTGAAACTTCCGTCGCCTGCTATATCCACAACTGGACATTGCGGACATGCTACTTTAGCGCCAATAGATGCTGGGAAACCAAAACCCATAGTTCCTAAGCCGCCAGAACTGATGAATGTTCTTGGTTTGATTGTCTGGAAATGCAAAGCAGCCCACATCTGATTTTGACCTACCTCTGTAGCGATTATTGCGTTTTCTGGAAGAAGTTTACGAAGCTCTTTTAGTAGCTTTGCAGAAGTCAATTCTGCTGTTCCAAGATCAATTTCGCTCAGATACTTTTCTTTGACTTCTTTGACCCTTTTGGCCCATGCAGTGTCATCGCGCTTCTTTATTTTCTTGACTAGCTGCTGATAAATCAGGTTTAGGGTTGGTTTTGCGTCAGCTACAATTGGAACTTCAACATCAACATTCTTTCCTATTTCCGCGGCATCGATGTCAATGTGTATTATTTTTGCGTCAGGACAGAAATCATCCAATGTTCCTGTGCTTCGATCTTGGAATCTTGTTCCAACTGCCAGCAAAACGTCAGCTTCCAAAATCATTTTGTTTGCCAGCATAGTTCCGTGCATGCCAATGTTTCCCATTGATAATGGATTGTTTTCAGGGAAACAACTTTTTCCCATGAATGTTGTCGCCACAGGCATCATTAGCAGTTCAGCAATTTGCATTAGCTCTGGAGAAGCGTTTGAAAGATTCACGCCTCCTCCCGCCAGTATCATGGGACGCTCTGCCTTGAGGAGCAGCCCAACAGCCTTTTTGATTTGAAGTGGGTGTGGTTCAGTGTTGGGTTTGTAGCCTCGGAGTTGTAGATTGTCTGAAAAGTCCATCTCAACTTTTGCTGTTTGAGTGTCCTTTGGAAGATCAATCAATGTGGGTCCTGGTCTGCCTGTTGTGGCAATATAGAATGATGTTTTCACTGCCTTAGGAATCTCTGCTGCGCTCTTCACTTGAACATTATACTTTGTGATTGGCGTGGTTATTCCTATGATGTCTGCTTCCTGAAAGGCGTCTCGCCCAATCATGTAAGACGTATTAGCGGAATGAGTATTAACTTGCCCAGTTAATGCAACAATTGGCGAAGAATCCAAGTATGCATTAGCTAATCCTGTAACAATGTTTGTTGCTCCAGGACCTGAAGTAGCCATACACACTCCAGCACGACCGCTTGCCCGAGCATAACCGTCTGCTGCATGGGCTGCACCTTGCTCATGTCGAGCAAGAATGTGACGTATCTCCGAGTCGCATAAGACATCGTGGATGGGCAGAAGTGCTCCTCCAGATATACCAAACATTACTTCCACTTTTTCTTGTTTCAAAGATTCTATGAGAGCTTTCGCTCCAGTCATTTTTGCCATTTTCAAGACTCCTTAACTTTTTTGTTGTTATAGTTTGTCATCAAAACATTCATGCCACTAAGCATTGCCTCAACGCTGGCTATGACTATGTCCTCGTTGACTCCAACCGCCGTGGACTTTCTGTCTCCTTTGCTGAGGCTTACAGCTACCTCAGTTACGGCATTTGTGCCTCCCGTAATAGCCTTTACAGAATAGTTTTCTAGCTCTATTGGCTCAACGATTCCAACTGCCTTCTTAATAGCGGTAATAGCAGCATCTACAGGACCAACTCCCGTAGCAGCTTCAGTGAGCATTTTACCATTTAGGTTAAGCCGAACAGAAGCAGTTGATGTAACTCCACTACCAGTGACAACTGTTATTTCCTCAAGCTTTATTGGACGACTCACAGGCAAGCCCATAACTGCTTCAGCGATTGCCTGCAGGTCAGCATCAGAAACACGTTTTCCCTTGTCGCCTATAGTTTTCACTCGCAGAAAAATTTCTTTAACCTGCTCGTCCGTGGGTTCAAGTCCCATCTCATTTAGAGAAGCTTTGATTCCTGTTGAACCAGAATGTTTTCCAGCGGCGATTCTCCTTGTTCTTCCAATCATCTCAGGCTTGAAAGGCTCATATGTTGAAGGATTAGCCAATATTCCATGAGTGTGCATGCCAGATTCGTGTACAAAGGCATTCTCACCTACGATTGCCTTGTTTGGCTGTAAATGAAAATCAGTTATCCGCGAAACCAGACGGGACGTCTCGTAAAGCAACTCAGTTTTTATCGCCAAATTCACGTTATATTGTGCCTTAAGGACAACCGCAAGCTCCTCTAAAGACGCGTTACCAGCCCGTTCACCCATCCCATTCATGGTTACGTGAGCTTGATCTGCCCCAGACTTTAAGGCAATTATCGAGTTAGCTACTGCTAACCCAAAGTCGTCGTGACAGTGAACACTCAAAGGAACGTTTGGTAATCTTTTCTTTAGCTCAGTGTACATTACGCTGGTTCTTTCAGGTATCAATACTCCAACAGTGTCACATGGACATAATCGGTCTGCGCCTGCAGCAACTCCTGCCTTGAAAAATTGGGTAAGAAAATCAAGGTCACTTCTTGTTGCGTCCTCGGCTGAAAGCTCAACTATAAGCCCATGGTCCTTAGCATATTGGGTAGTATCTTCTGTGATTTTTAGAACGTCTTCTCTGCTCTTTTTGAGCTTGTACTGAAGATGTAAATCGGATGAAGGAATAACCAGATGCACACCCACAGCGCCGGTTTGCAGTACGGCGTCTATGTCTTTTGTTACGCCCCTAGCCATGCTGTAGACTTTTGCTTTAAGTCCTGCATCGGCAACGAGTTTTATCGCTTCCATTTCGCCTTCAGAAGCTGCGGCGAAACCAGCCTCCATGGCATCAACCCCGATACGGTCTAAGCTCTCAGCGAGTCTAAGCTTTTTTTCTGGAGTCAAAGAAACTCCGGGGGTCTGTTCGCCATCTCTGAGGGTAGTGTCAAAAACTCTTATCTTTTTGGGGAAGCTAGCGAATAAAGCGATCCCCCATTTTGTGTCCCTCGAGAACCCAATGATCCCTCACAGTACATTCCTCGTTCCTTCTCAACAACTTAAGCCTTAATATAAAAGTTTTTCTGTATAAGCTTTACTTACACATTATTTATGATTCAATTAATGGTAGAAATGATGCCAAAAGTTTTTTATATTTTTCCATATTAAAAGCCAGCTACAATCACGGGCGTCTCAATAATGTCAGAAGAATTACCGAAAGTTTTTTGGGAAATTCACAACGGTCTCCCCCGAGAAGGACCAGGAGACAATCAGTCAACACGGAAAGCCTACATGCTGCTCAAAGATTTACCAAAAAATCCTCGCATACTCGATATTGGTTGTGGTCCAGGGATGCAAACACGCCAATTGGCAAAGTTATCCAAGGGGCAAATAGTTGCTTTGGATTTTCATCAGCCGTTTTTGGAACAACTGAAAAACAGCGCCAGAAAAGAGGGACTGCTTGACAGAATTAAAGTAGTAAACGGAACCATGTTTAATCTAAACTATGAAGATAACAGTTTTGATTTAATCTGGTCTGAGGGCGCAATCTTTGTAATCGGGTTTGAAAAGGGTTTACGTGAGTGGAGGCGTTTGTTGGCTCCAGATGGCTACGTTGTTGTTTCAGAAATGTCGTGGTTACAACCTGATTTGCCAGATGAAGCTGTAGAATTCATGAAACAGGTGTATCCAGTCATTAAAACAGTAGAAGAGAATCTAGATGTCGCCCAGAAAAGCGGATATCGTATAATAGATTCGTTTGTTTTGCCCTCAAAGAGTTGGTGGGATAACTACTACAATTGGATAGAAGCAAAACTTCCAGCCATGAAGGTTAAACACAAAGACAACAAAGACGCTTTGCAGTACATAGCCTGTGAAGAAACCGAGATTGAAATGTTCCGCAATTACTCAGACTATTACGGTTACGTCTTCTATATCCTGCAAGTCAACTGACATGAAATGTCATCGATGTGTTGTTTCTTTGATTTCACAGTGCAAGCTCTCATGGAATATGGAATTCTTCAAAAAACTTTGACTTTTCTTTCATAACCTCAACAATTTCGTTGGCTTCTAAGGGTCCTGTTTCGGTCATTATTTTTGTTACTAAATCAGAGGGAACAAGGTCAAAACCTTTCTTCAACTCAACGTTTTTGCCCAGATAACTCAAGGTGTTCGCCTTTGCAGTTTCACAGACAGAATAAAAAGGAATTCCACATTCATTTGCCTTTAATGCAAGTTCACAAGTTGGACTGCCATTTATGATTGACCCGTCACAAAGCACGCTGTCAACTCCCACCAAAACATAGTCTGTCAAAGGGGCGAACCTATAGATTTTGGTATCAGGAAAAACGTCTACAGGGACACCTATGGATTTAAGAAATGTTGCTGTGTCTTGACCATAACAAAACATGTTATCATCAGTTTTTGATTCTGCAACAAAAACTTTGAAGCGCTTTCCCTGACGCTTAGCCACTTTGAAGGTCTCACAAACTGTCGAACTGTAACTACAAGTTGCCAGACAATCAGAGTCATGAATTATGGTGGCTGCCAATTCGGCACATTTTTTGACAGCAGTCTCAGATTCTTTGTGTAGTTTATCTAGTCTAGATAATGCAAACTCTTGAGCAAAAATCAAATCCTTTTTTTCTAAGGTGCTAACTTCATAGACAATTTGTGCCACCAAATTTTGGACAGGAGCCATGTTGGGTCTTGCTTCAACAAGTCTTCTGCCAAGTTCCCTAAACTCTGCTACAAACTCTTTATGAGTGCTGTTTTTGTGGTTTTGCACAAAGAATCTGAGCACATCTAAAGCATTTCGGGCGATTTTGCTAGCCCCGTTTGTCCTATCAAACTTGATTTCCCGAACCTTATCCGAAAACAAACTCATACACACCAGAAATACGTAGTTTTTCTTTAAAAGTTTCCATGTACAAATTCACAGCATAGTCCCGTTAAACACATAAGCGCCTTTTTTGTTGGGTCAAAACATTTAACAGAATCAGCATTTCTTATTTAACCAAGGTTCAGAGGAATAAAAAATGAGAAGCGATGCAGTAAAAGTTGGTTTTCAAAGAGCCCCTCACCGTGCCCTACTAAAAGCACTAGGACTCTCAGACAAGGACATCAATAAACCATTCATCGGCGTAGTGAACAGCTACACAAACGTAGTCCCCGGACACGTTCACCTAAAACAGGTCGCCGAAGCAGTAACAGCAGGCATAATTAGCGCAGGCGGTGTTCCTTTCGAATTCAACACAATAGGCATCTGCGACGGAATAGCCATGGGCCACAACGGAATGCGCTATTCCCTACCTTCCCGAGAACTAATCGCAGACTCTGTCGAATCAATGGTTTTAGCTCACAGATTCGACGGCATAGTCATGATTACCACATGCGACAAAATAACTCCCGGAATGCTGATGGCGGCAGCCCGACTCAACATACCCGCAATAATGGTCACAGGCGGTCCAATGCTATCAGGCACCTACAAAGGAAAGAAAGTAGGAACAGACTCGATGTTTGAAGCCATAGGCAAAGTTGCAGCTGGCAAAATGACTGAAGAAGAATTAAAGTGCCTTGAAGATGTTGCGTGTCCTACCTGCGGGTCATGCAATGGCTTGTTCACAGCTAACACTATGGCATGTGTAACTGAGGCTCTGGGCATGTCTTTGCCTGGGTGTGCTACTCCTGCCGCTGTTAGTGCACAACGGATGAGAATTGCCAAGGCAACAGGAGAACGAATTGTTGGGCTAGTAAAAGAAGACTTGAAACCAAGAGAAATAATGACATCTAACTCTTTTGAGAATGCCATAATGGTAGATATGGCTCTTGGCGGCTCAACAAATACTGTATTGCATGTTACTGCAATTGCAAACGAAGCAGGAGTAACATTACCATTAGCGCTCTTTGACCAGTTGAGTAAACGGGTTTCACACATTACAAGCATGATTCCAAGCGGACCCTACGACATGCAAGACCTAAACGAGGCAGGAGGAATCCCAGCAGTAATGAAAGTGCTAAAGGATTTGCTTCATCTTGACTCAACTACAGTAACAGGAAAAACAGTCAAAGAAAACATCGCCTCAGCAGTCGTCAATAATCCTGAAGTAATTCGCCCATTAGACAATCCCGTCCACAAAGAAGGCGGCATAGCCGTTTTATTTGGAAACTTAGCAGCAGATGGGGCAGTAGTGAAGGCAGCAGGAATATCAGCTAACATGATGTTACATAGTGGTCCGGCAAAAACCTTTGACTCAGAAGAAGACGCAATGAATGCTATATTAAACAAGCAAATCAAAAAAGGAGATGTAGTTGTTATCCGCTACGAAGGCCCAAAAGGAGGACCAGGAATGCGAGAGATGCTATCGCCTACAGCATCTATAGCGGGCATGGGCTTGAGCGAATCAGTTGCTCTGATTACTGATGGACGATTTTCTGGAGCAACCAGAGGACCATGCATTGGACATGTTTCTCCCGAAGCCGCTACAGGTGGTCCGATAGGACTGGTAAAGGACGGCGACATAATAGAAATTGATGTTCCTAACAGAAAGCTAAACGTGAAACTAAGCAATGAAGAACTTGCTAAACGGGCAAAGTCTTGGACTGCAAAAGAACCAAGCGTTAAAACAGGTTACTTGGCGCGCTATTCCCAGATGGTTCAACCTGCACACAAAGGAAGCACCTTAAAAAGTGCATAATTAGTCCCCAGTTATTGACGTAATTAACCTTTTCAGGTTACTCGATTACGCTATGATACCATTTGAATATGTACTCGGGCAGAATCAGACCTTTCAGGCTCAACCTTGCGGTTAACAGAATTGGTAGACAACTGAGCACATAGGCTGCCCGCATGTAGAATCTGCGTGGCTTCCCATGCTCAACTGTTTCCTCAAGAAGAATCTTCAAATCAGAATTTATTTCAAGATTTGTTTCTTTGCGTCCAACAATGGAAAGAACAGTTCCCCCCAAGCCCCTAAATCTGTTACACCATCCAACAACAGGCTTGGTTGTCCCTGAGTAAGAAATTAAGATTTCTAGATCTCCAGCTCTTGGATGAGGAGTGTTAACTCCACGGGCAATGTAAATGTCGTCTCCAAGAAATTTTTTGATGTGAAACAGGCGCACAGCAGTCATCTTAGCAACTTCTTCAGCTGTTCCGCGACCTCCCAAGAAAACGTCACTGCGTCTCTCAAGAATGTCTAGCACCGCTTTTGTGGCTTCAGACTCAACTGCACGTTCAGTTATTTCCCGTAAAACTGGCGCTTCCTCAGCTATAAGTTCAATAACTCTGTCTACAGAAGCCCTTTCGGATATTGCTTCAGTAATCATTTGTAACAAAAATAAGCTACCAAGTTCAAAGAGGTCACCCATTATTCCTGTTTGACTGTAAGCATCAGATGAGGGTAACTGCTGTTTTATTCGACCCTCAACAGTAACTACATGACCGTGCTTCTGAACAATTTTTGCAATCGAAGACCTAGAATTAGAAGTTATCAGCCCCATAGTAAATTTGGTGCTGCCAGTTTTTTCTAGATATTTTTCCAGCTCTTCAGCAAGATGCCTAGGATCATCGGATTCGCCGCTCCCAGAATTTATGAGAAGAACAATTTTTTTGTGTCTTTTTTCGAGTTGTGAAGCGGCGTCAAGCATTCCTCTTCCTGGAAAACCAACGTCTTCTCTGGTGATAACCACTTTGGGTTCTTTCATCATGGCTATTTGGCTCATGGCTATGTTCAAAGAATGCAAGGAGCGTCCTGAGCCTCCACATACAATGCAGTCAGCGGCTTTCAATTCTTCATACAAGGGAAGTAGGCTCTTTGCAGTCATTTTTAGAAGATTGTCATTGATTCGTTCGACATATTCTACGCCAGAAATTTTTTGACTAATTTTGGTCACCATCCATAGAATGACTGTCCCTGAATTGCTACCTGATTTTATAACTACACAGGGACATGAAAGAAAGTTATCGCCCATCATCTAATAACCTTTATCCACAAGTCAACTGGTCGGCTATGTCAAATTTGAATAGAACATGCATCGTGCATATCACAAAGAGCAGATAGCCTAGGTGAGGTAAAAAATAGTCAATAGTAAATTTGCGGACATTATTAGCATTTAGAAATAAACAAGGCAAATAAAATGCATAACAATGCAAAATAGACCATTAATTTTTGCATAAGAAAATAATATGAAAGTGTACGTCTCAAGTAAGACACACTAAATTACAAACGCAGTTCGCAAAGAAGGGGGACAAGGTGAACTCGCGTGACAAAAAAATGGTTAATACAAAAGGTCAAAAGTTTTCGACCAGCATCATCTGGTTTTTGGCAACAAGAAAGGGGGAGTAAAAGTTGAGCCAAGCAAACAGCAAAAGCAAGGTTACTCTAGTTTATCCATCGATAAGATGGTTTGGAGGCTTCAACAAGTTAGGTAAACACCCGTCAAACATTTACGTAAATCACGGTTTCACCAGTTTAAGTGCAGTCTTAAAATCCAGAGGTCACACTGTCAGCATGATTGACTTACGAGAATGTTCAGGCTGGGACGATGTTTTTACTAAAATGCGGTTGTCAAATGCTGACGTTTTTGCGGTTCAAATGTCTACTCTAGATTTTCATGAAGCCGCCAAAATTGCTACGTTTGCAAAGAAACTTGGTGTACCATCTGTTGTTGGTGGACCTCATGCATCTATATGTCCTGAGCAGGTTGCAGAAAACACGGATTTTGATTTTGTGTTTGTTGGCGAGGGAGAAAAAACATTTCCAGAGTTTGTAGAAGAACAAAAGTTCACTAATGACCAAAAAGTAATCAAGGGTGAACCTTCAGATTTAAACAGTCTTCCAATAGAGGACCGAGAAATTTTTAACATGAACAAGGTTTTATCTACCAAGCACACGTTTTATCCCAGCCCATTCGTAAACGTGATGTCAGGAAGAGGATGCCCTTTTTCCTGTGGTTTTTGCAAACCCGGAGAAGACATGATTTTTGGTAGATTCAGGATGCGCAGTGTAGAAAATTTGATGAAAGAAATTATTCATTTGCGTGACCATTACAACTACAAAATGTTAATGATTGATGATGATTCGTTTACTGTTAATCCAAGCTACATTAAAGATTTCTGTGACAGCTATGAAGGCGTGAAGCGTCCGTTTAGTTGTCAAACTAGGGCAGATTTTGTTGTTAAACATCCTGATTTAGTAAAGCGGCTACGTGATGTTGGTTTATGGCTGGTTGTTATGGGAATAGAGAGTTTTAATCAACGATTACTAGATTTCATGAACAAGGGCACTACAGTTGAACAAAATATTGAAGCAATACAGATTTGTAAAAAAATGGGAATCAAAGTTGGGGCTAACCTCATGTTTGGTTTGCCTACAGAAACAAAAGAAGAGACATTAGAAACCATCAATAAAATAAAAGAGCTTAAACCATTTTATCATAGTCCAAGTTTTTACACGCCAATACAAGGGACACACATGTATGATTACTGTCAGAAAAACAAGTTACTGCTAAATGATGACCCTGCTTTTTTGGGTTCACGTAACGCAACTGAACCGAAAATTTTGGGTCTAGATTACAAATACTTGAATAAACAGCTTCAGAAGTTAAGAATTGAAAGTATCAAGTGGCTCCCATTAAAACAAAGAATCCCAAAGGTCGCCAGATGGGGATTAAGAAAAATGTGGATAAAATGAAGAACAAAATGCTACACAATAATCGTCATTGTTTTAGAGCGAATCATATTTTAGAGCAGCAGTTGCAGCTTTTGTTACAGGTTGTCCGTCCTTGTAGGAGCACTGAATTCCAAACTTGTTGACAGCTTCTACGCATAAAGCTGGGTCACACAAAGAGGTACTAAGGTATTTTTCTCCTCCATCTGGAGCTATCGCAACCATAACGCCGCCATCAAGCTCCTGTGCCTTCTTTGTAGCCATGTAAAAAATCGCTCCGGAACTCGTACCTACAAACAAACCTTCTTGAAGCGCCAACAATCGCGCCGACTCTTCAGCATCAATTGGAGAAACAGTGTAGATTTCATCCACCAATTCAGGTTTCCATATGGCTGGAACATACTGGGTCTGCAGATTTTTCAATCCTTGAATTGATTTACCTGCTTCTGGTTGAACCCCAATCACTTTGATGTCGGGGTTTAATTCTTTTAGTCTGCACGACACACCCATCAAAGTACCGCCAGTGCCGATGCCGGCAACAAAATGTGTGACTTTACCTTGTGTGTCTCTCCAAATTTCTTCTGCAGTAGTTTCGTAGTGTGCAAGAACGTTGGCTTGATTTGCAAATTGGTTGGGTATAAAGTATTTTTTTGGGTCTTTGGCTGCAATTTCATGCGCTACATCTTGGGCGCCGTCCATTCCATTTTTTCCTTCACTTAGTATAACTTTGGCGCCTAAGGCTAAGAGTATCTGGCGTCTTTCTCTGGTCATGGTGTCGGGCATTACAAGGGCTAGGTCATATCCTTTTACACGGCAAACCAAAGCGAGACCTATGCCTGTGTTGCCGCTGGTGGCTTCAATGACTGTCATTCCTTTTTTTAGTTGTCCGTTGTTTTCTGCGGTTTCTATCATGTATTTTGTTATGCGGTCCTTGACTGAGCCGCCTGGGTTAAATTTTTCAAGTTTAACGAACAGGTCAAACTTGGGGTTTGGGTTTAGATTGTTTATTCTTACAAGTGGCGTGTTTCCGATGCGGTCTAGGATGTTGTTTGCAGTCACTTGTGTCACCGTTTAGTTGTTTGCTCTTATGTTTCTATAACGCTGTTATAAAGAGTTTTTGGTCACACTAAAACAAAGAAAACAAAAACAATGCACCACCAAAAAGTTGTGTGCACACCAAAAAATTGGTCACTATTAGCATTACATGACACCAAAAATCTTGAGCCAAAGACTAGTTTACATAACATTCTAATAGTTCTGGACGACTCCAATACAAGGTTACCATGTGCTGTGCATCTTCAGACGATAACTCCACTAACTCTGTTGGAGTGCCATCTTTTGAAGAAGTTCAAGACATGGTTGAAGCAGAATTTGATGTAGAAGAAAGCTTTGTGGAACATGGAGTTCCAACATTCAATGTGAAATACCGTGAAGATTCAAAAGAAGCTTTCCTGAGACTTGTGAATAAATTAGATTCACTGGAACTCGTACCAATTCTAAGACAAAAAAACGAAAAAAATGTGCTTAGAATAATAACAAAACCTTCCATAAAACCTGATAAAAAAATAGTAAACGTTGCATTGTTTTGTGCAACACTTGTAACAGTCTTTATCTCAGGATATGTCCTAGCAGAATCGGACATTTTAGGTGCGTCACTATTCACGGGAGCAATTATGCTAATACTGGGCACTCATGAAATGGGACACAAACTACTTGCAGACAAACATGATGTAGATGCTACATACCCATATTTCATTCCAGGCATTCCGTATCCTTATGGCATCGGCACGTTTGGAGCACTCATCAAACAAAAAGCACTTCCCCCAAACAAGGACGCCCTATTTGACATAGGATTCACAGGACCAATAACAGGCTTCATAATCGCAGCAATAGTAACAGCAATAGGAATCCAGCTATCCACATATGGTCCAGCAGACCCTGAAGGAGCATACCTCTCAGTGCCGCTTCTATTCCAATTTATATTAATGCTGTTTCCGCCTGGCGGGGTAGGTGAAGTGGTAGTATTGCACCCAGTTGCTGTTGCAGGTTGGGTTGGAATGATAGTAACAATGCTTAACTTGGTTCCTTCAGGCATGTTTGATGGGGGTCATGTTGCTCGAAGCGTACTGGGGGAAAAGAAACACCAGCTTGTTTCGTATGCAGGCATTATTTTGTTGGCGCTTATTGGATGGTGGACAATGGCTATCTTAGCTTTGTTTTTCTCTGCGGCTAGGCATCCAGGTCCTTTAGACGATGTTTCGGAACTTACAACTAAAAGAAAAATTGGCGCAGTTGTACTTGTTGGCGTTTTTATCCTTTCAGTAGTTCCAATATAGTCAGCGTTTTAGGCGTCAAGCTAAAAAAATACAAAATGTGCTTTGGTTAGGTTATAACAGGAATTACGTTCTTGGCAAAAATCTTCAATCCAGTTAAATCAGGAAGATCACCAAAAAACAGCATAAACTGGGTCACACCCAGATTCATGTATGGACGTATGTTTTGTATGTAATCTTTTGGAGTTCCTACAAAGTTTGTTTTCACAAAATCGTCCAAACTAACACCTTCAGGCACCCATTGCATAACTTTTTGTTCCAACTCCTGTTTGTCGTCTCCAATGAATGTTTGTCCTGCAGGCCAGCATGACTTCTCGATTTCATCAAAACGTCTGTCTACTGCGTTACAATGTTTTTTCAAAACATCCAGTTTACGCTTGTAATCTTCAAATGATTTAAGATAGCCCCAGTCATACCTGTTTGCGTGCTGAGCGGTCACTTTTAATGTTAGCTTTTCGCCTCCGCCGCATATGACTATTGGTGGATGGGGCTTTTGTACGGGTTTTGGTTTACAAACCGCGTCTTTTATGCGGTAATGTTTGCCGTTGTAGCTTGTTTTTTCTTGTGTCCACATGTTCTTTATGATTTGCACTGCCTCATTCAAACGTTCTATCCTAGTTTTTGCTGAAGGAAAAGGGAATCCATATGCGTTATGCTCGCTCTGTTGAACTCCTGCTCCAATTCCAAGTTCTAGTCGTCCATTTGATATGTTGTCTAGAGTTGCAGCCATTTTAGCGAGCAACGCAGGGTTTCTAAAGGAGTTGCAGGTTACCATTGTGCCCAGTCTTATCTTTTTGGTTACTGTTGAGAGTGCTGAAAGTGTTGTCCAGCATTCTAGAATGGACGTTTTTTTTAGCATTAAGTGGTCGTCTAGCCAAACTGAGTGGTATCCTAGTTTTTCGCATTCGAGGGCAACGTCTCGGAGTTGATTAAACAGGTGTTGGGTCATTTTTTCTGTTTTGAAAACATAAAATGGAAGGAACACGCCAAACTTGATTTTAGTGGGCACCTGTATCTCTCCTGTCTTTGAGTTGTCGCTAAAAACTAATATAGTTAAGTATTTTTATCATGTCATGTCGATTGTGGGTGCGTGTTGATATGAGATTTTTGCCACAAAAGAGATGGAAAAAAATTCTGTTAATTGCCATACTTGTTTTTGTTATAGTTGTTGCAGCTGTTTTAGGGTTTGTTTTGTTCAAAATAAACAGCGATTATGTCAGCGGAATTGATGTTTTGAATGCTGATGGCTCAAAAACTGCGTTGATTATTTATCATCCGGGTTTGTCATCATTCATGAAAGATGTGACGTATACCTTTGCGGATGGGCTTGTAGAAAATGATTGGAGAGTAGAGGTTACAACTGCAAGTTCTCAGGCGCCAACAGATTTGTCGGGGTATTCCCTTTTGGTTTTGGGTTCACCAGTTTACGCAGGTAGCCCAAGTCTTACTATCAAGGGGCATATTGAAAGAGTGGGTGATCTTCAAGGGATAGATATTGTACTTTTGGTCACGTCTGGAGGCAGTGATGGAGGCGCAGAAGCATCAATGCAGCAAACTGTTGAAGAGTATAATGGAACTGTCAAAGAGGTTGTGTCTGTTTTCACTGATGACTCGTTGGATATTGCTGAGCAGGCTGGAAGAGACTTATTCATTGCAAAAAGATAGAGTTCCGTGGGTAATTACATCTCTGCGTGTAGTCGCTTTAGTTTTTCTCATTTTACTCATTTAACAAAGAAATGCATGTTGTATCATGTGTTCTGTTTGTTTTTGCTGTGGGTACAGATTTACTGGATGGTTACATTGCAAAAAAACTTGAAGTAACCTCAAGGCTAGGCGCTTACTTTGATGCAACTGCCGACAGTCTCTTTGTCTCCAGCATGTTGCTAGTTTTTGTTCTTGAAGGTTTGTATCAGCCGTGGATTGTTTTTCTTGTGGTTTTTGTTTTTGTGCAATTCATACTAACAAACATGTATTTGAAACGCACAATCTATGACCCTGTTGGAAAATATTACGGTAGCTTAATGTATGGCGGAATTGGGCTCACAATGCTTTTTCAGCAACAGCTAACTTACAGCATAGTCACTATCGGCGTTGTAGTTGCCACAATAGCGACACTCTTCAGTCGATTAGTATACATTTTACAATTACGAGGGCACAAACAGAACTAGTTCACATACAACATACGGTAGCAAGCTTTGTGTGTTAGACGACGGCGACATACACTTTTTTCTTGTCCAGTTTGTCTTCGTGCCAATCAGCTTTGATTTCAACTTGTTGCTCGTGAACGTTCACCTTTTTAGCGCGGACAAGTGCTTCCATTTCATCGATGAATGGTTTTAGCAGCTCTATGGCTTTAGGCTCCAGTTCTGCAATGTGAACTGCATCAACAATGTCGGTGGGTGAGAATCCAAGTTCTTTTCGGAGTGCTTGAACTCTGCGGGCCAAGTCACGCATTAGACCTTCGCCTTCAAGAGAATCGTCTCGAATTTTGTCAACTAGAACCTGTAATTCATCTTCAGAGGCAGTTGCCCAGCGGTCAGGGTCAACTTCAGGAAGTGTGTCAGCGTATTCGGCGGTTTTCACGTTTGCGAGTTCAAGAAACAGTTCTTCCAGTTTCTTTAGGGCACTCTGAGCTTTTTTGGGTGCAATAACAATTGTTTTTGCTAGGGGCCAGCGTCGCTTTAGTTGAGCGTTTTGTCTAGCAGAATATAGTACAGGGAGAGTCTGCAGTAGTATTTCGAATTCTTCTTCTAGGGCGTCATCTTCTAGGTCTGTGTCTGGTGTGGGCCAGTTTTCCATGTTCACGGTTTCTGCTAGATTAGGGTCTAGTTCTTTGTAGACTGTCTGGTATAGTGCTTCGCTTAGGAATGGTGTTACTGGGTTTGAAAGTAGAACCAACGTTTTTAGTGTATACCACAGGGTTGAGTAGACGGCTAGTCTTCGGTTTAGTGTTTGTGGGTCATCACTCCACAGGTCTTTTCTGATCATGGGAACGTATTCGCGGCTCAAGATGTTGACGACATAGTCTTCGAGTTGGGATAGTGCAAAATTGAATTCGCATTCTTCGGCTTTGTTTGTGTATTCTCTTACAAGCTTTTGCAGTTTAGAAAGAAGCCACATGTCAGGCGCATTTAGGACGTTTTGTTGTGTTGCCCAGGTAAGTGTATGAGTTTGTGGGTCAAAGTTGTCGTATTTTGCGTTTTGCATGAAAAAGTTGTGCAAGTGATACAGTGTGCTTAGTACTTGGTAGGGGCGTCCTCTTAGTTCTTTTAGGTCAAAGTTCATGGAGTCTATTGGTGAGCATTTCCACAGGAAGTAAAATCTGGTGATGTCTGCGGAGCGTTCTTGTAGTAGCTTGTTGATTTCAAGCACGTTTCCAAGGCTTTTGCTCATTTTTCTGCCTTTGGCGTCCAAAACAAAGCCTTGAAACAGGAACTCTTCGTATGGGGCTTCGGGTTTGCCTGTGTATATAACGTGTTCAAGGAGAAGCGAGTTTCCCCAGCCTCGTGTCTGGTCTACTGCTTCGGTTAAGAAGTTGGTTGGAACCAGTTCTTTGAATTCTTGGTCTGTGAATCTTGCGTATGGCGAGGCGCCGCTGTTGTGCCACACATCCAAAACAAAAGGTTCGCGGACCATTCTGCCACTACATTTGTCACATTTTAGTATGATACGGTCTATCCATGGTTTGTGAAGCTCAAAGTCTTTGTCGGGCAACTCGAGGGCTTTTTCGCGTAGCTCCTGTTTGGTTGCTACCAACGTTTTTTCTCCACATTCTTCGCAGACCCATATTGGAAGTGGTGAGCCCCAGACTCGGTCTCTGGAGATGCACCATGGTTTTCCTTCTTTAAGAAAAGCAAGGAACCTGTTTTTGGGGCTGTCGTAGAAGTATTTTACTTTGTGTGCGGCTTCCATGACTTTTTTGTTTATTTTGTTTGTCCAAATGAAGTATTCTCTTCTTGCCATCCACACCAGCTTGTGGTGGGAACGCCAGCACGTGGGATACTCGTGTTTGACTTTGCCTATTTTTAATAAGAGCCCCCTGTTTTCTAGTTCTTCCACGACCATGCTGTCTGTTTTTCTGACAAAATGTCCTGCAAAGTTGCCTGCTTCTTCAGTGAACAGTGCCTGCTCGTCGAATGGTGCGAACAGGGGTAGTTCACGTTTTTGTGCTGCGGAGTAGTCGTCTTCTCCGTTTGCTGGGGCTAGGTGGACTATGCCTGTGGCTGTGGTTACGTCCACGAATTCCTCTGCTACAACTGTGTGTATTAGGGGGTGCTGGTCAAGTTCTGCTTGTTTGGGAATTAGGTCCATTAGGGGGTACTCGTATTTTGTTCCCACGAGTTCCTTTCCTTTCAGGGTTTTAATTATCTTGTAGTTTTCTATTTCGAGAATTTCCATTATTGGCTCTACGCGCTGTTTTGCCAAAATCCATGTTTCGTTTTCTACTTGGACTTTGACGTAGTCTTGTTTGGGGTTAACTCCTATAATCAGGTCAGTGATTATGGTGAATGGCATTGTAGTCCAGACAACAAAGTATTCGTCTGGTTTGCCTTTTACTTGGAACTTGAAGTGCATAGAGGGGTCTTCTACTTCTTTGTATCCAAGCCCAACCTCGGCGTTGCTTAGGGAAGTTTGACAGTGTGGGCAGTATGCAACTACGTAGTGTCCTTCTCCGAGCAGGTTTTGTTCCCATGCACGTTTTAGGTACTGCCATTCACGTTCTATGTATCGGTCTTCGTGGGTGTAGTATGCTTTGTCGTGGTCAATAAACAAGCCAAGCATGT
>JAOZIF010000131.1 GCA_026014495.1 Candidatus Bathyarchaeum sp. | reverse complement strand
ATACCAGCGGTCACCGCCAATACCTGATGCTGTTGGCGGAGCTCCGTGAAGCCAGTAGATAAGGAACACTGTTTGACCTACACCAGTTGGTGATGGTGAAATAGATAGATAGGGGTATGTTTGAATGTCCAACGGAGGATCATGTGCACTGACAGCCGGTAAAGCAATTAATGTCGAGGTTATAGCCAATGTTAGAATCAAAGCAATCGT
Source organism: Candidatus Bathyarchaeum sp. (assembly GCA_026014495.1). Lineage (GTDB taxonomy): Archaea > Thermoproteota > Bathyarchaeia > Bathyarchaeales > Bathyarchaeaceae > Bathyarchaeum. Next base: position 65,190 of record JAOZIF010000131.1, on the reverse strand, counting down.
AGTAACCATTTTTTTGTTTGTTGAAAATTTCATATTTTTTTCCTCTTTTTTTCGCGAGTAATATTTTTCGTCCTTTGTTCTACTTAAGCATTGCCCCATTCCCAAATTGGGCATATTGACATCAGTTTATGAATAGAAAGAGCCTAAAGGAAAAGAATTAACACTAAAGTTCGGCAAGAAAACATAAAAAATACAGGTAAAAAGCCTAAATCCGTCCGAAAAAGTTAACCAGATAAACGTTATTATTTAGCGACTTAGCATACTTACGAGTTCACAATACTGCCATAGGAGAAAGATACGTTGATTTTGTTGATGACAACTGCTCCGCCTGTAAAATCTCCATGGGGCATATCAGGAAAACTTCCGCCTCTAGGACTGTCTTTTGTTGCTGCATCTCTTGAACAAGCAGGTTTCCAAGTGCAAGTTCTTGATAATTATAACTTAAAAAAACCAATTGACCAAGTTAAACTGGAAATTCAAAGACTTAATCCAGAAATAGTTGGCATAACCTGCGGTTCTGTAACATATGGAAGATGCATCGAAACAGCTCAAGCAATAAAAGAGGTGAATCCGTCATGCAAAGTAGTGGTAGGAGGATGGCAACCCACATACATGCCAGAGAGCCTATTTCAGCACCCAGAAATAGATTACCTTGTCATGGGAGAAGGAGAACAAGCAATTGTGGAACTTGCCAAAAACCTCGCAAAAAGTGAAGATAAATCAGCGATATCCAAGATTGCAGGTGTTGCTTACAAAGATAAAGAAAAGACCATCAAAAATGCACCCACATTCATACAAGACTTAGACCAAGTGCCGTTTCCAGCAAGACATCTACTACCCATGCACATCTATGACAGAAAAATCCCATACTTGAACGCAAACCTCGTAGACACCATGAACGTGATACGGGGTTGTCCATACAACTGTGCATACTGTGAAACAAAAAAACTGTGGGGCTCAAAAGTTCGCGCATTTAGTCCACATCGAGTTGTAGAAGAAATCAAACACCTAACACAGAACTTTGGCTCAAACGGAGTATATTTTGTAGGCGATAACTTCACCATAAACAAGAAAAGAACAGCAGAACTATGCAGCCTAATAAAAAAGGAGAAACTGGACATCAAATGGGGATGCGACGCCAGAGTCGACCAGATTTCGCGAGAACTGCTACGAGAAATGAAGACTGCTGGATGCCAGACAATATGGCTGGGAGTAGAGTCAGGGGTTCCACGCATTTTAGAAAAACTCAACAAAAAAATCACCATCGAACAAATCACTCAAACATTCAAGTTATGTAAAGAAGAAGGAATACGAACAGCATGCTCATTCATGCTGGGAATACCTGGAGAAACAGTCAACGACATGAAAGCCTCATTCAAGTTTGCAAGAAAACTGGACCCTGACTGGTGCCAGTTCAATACATACGTCGCGGTTCCGGGCAGCAAATTGTATGATGAAGTGATAGAGAATGGACTCTATGACCGTGTTGAAGACTTTGTGACTTACGTTAAGACCAAAGAGTTTGACTACGAAATGGTGTCTGAGATTCAGCAAAGATTCCACATGACATTTAACAGGTCACCAAAGAGGATACTACGAAAAATCAGAGAAGACGGAATCATAAGTGTCCTAAAAAAGAGCGTCAAATACATATAACACAACAAAACAGAGCAACACAATCAGGCCAATATGTAACAGAACAGGCGCACGTTATTGACATACTTTATTCACACGTTTGTGCAGCATATTAGTCTCCTAATAGAGGTATATTGTTGAAAAACAGCTTTTTTTCTGAAAATTTCAGCACAACACACATTTGCTTCCAAAAGTTCACACGCACATTAGTAACGCAATAGTAACAGAACAAGTTTTTCTGAAAAACAACATAGCACAATCAAAAACGCAAGTTTATATTATCCGTAAATATTGTATTAAACCACCATCTGGGGAAATTAACATGAAAGGGTCCATCCCAGAAAAAGAAAATACATACAACTCAAGAGAGAGCTGGCCTCCGTACACATACAGGGATTACGCGGATATCGCACCTGAAACATATAACGCGTTCATGGAGTTCTTGGCAACCGAGAACACATCAAACAAAGTGATGGAGCTCCAGCCATGGATATCATTCTGCGATTCCAGATGCACATTTTGTTACTACCCAAACAACCCATACTCTAGCAGCATGATGGAACCGTATCTTGAGGCACTAAGAAAAGAGCTAATGATGTACGCCAAAACAAAGTACGTCCAAACCAGCGAATTTGACGAAATAGTTCTAGGCGGAGGAACCCCAAGCCTCATGACTAAAGAGCAGATGTTTGGGCTCATAAAATTCTGTGAAGACAACTTCACCACAACAGATGATTATTTTATCAAAATCACAGGCTCCTCCAGAAGCTTTTCAGAAGAAAAACTAGTTGCAGCCGCAGAATATGGCGTCTATCAAGTAGACATGGGAGCACAAACTTTCGACGACAAACTCAGAAAAATGCTAAACCTCCCAGACAGTGCAGAACATGTAGCAAACGAAATAAAACTTGCCCGAAAACTTGGACTGTGCGTATGCATCGACATAATGTACAACATTCCAGGACAAACATTGGAAAGCTGGACAGACTCAGTAAAGAAAGCAATCGAACTAGACGCAGAAGTTGACGCATACTGCCTTGAAGTCAGCCCAGGAACAATGCTAGATAAACAACTCAAAGAAGGAAAAGTTCCGCCGCAATGTGACAAAGAATTAGAGAAACAAATGTACGTCGCAGGATACGAACTTTTCACAGAAGCAGGCTACAAACCAATAGGTCACGACCGTTACTCCCGAGATGAATGGCACGCCAAAGAAAACTGCTTAAACGGATGGCCATGGGCAGGCATCCTAACAACAGGAGCAGGATGTTTCATGGGATATCTTCAAAGATTTTCGTACTCTAACATCGAAAACGCACAAGATTACATAGCAGCCGTCAACGAGGGAAAATTCCCAATCGCAAAACTTTCAGAATCTACACAAAAAGAAATGATGCGCAAAGTAATGACAAAACTTTACCTGCGCTTGCCAGTGGATAAACTTGATTTCCAAGAAAAATTTGGAAAGCTCCCAGAAGATGTGTATCCCGAGCAACTGAAAAGACTGCAAAACAAGGGTCTAATCGAAATAAACGAAAAAGAGATAAAAATAACCAAAATGGGAGACCTTTGGAAAGCGAACATCGCATGGGAGTTCGCTGACAAATAACTTTTTTATTAGCTCCTTCTATTTTTCGCGCAACAGTTTAGGCACATACGCACACGCGGGGTCAGAAGCAAACAGGTCTCCAGTGTAGGTTTCTGCACGGGTTCTGCAGCCACCACAAATTTCGCGGTACTCACAAACACCACATTTGCCCTTCAAATTACTTCTGTCTCTGAGCTTAGTTGTGAACTCTGAGGTCTGCATTTCATTCCAAAGCGCGGTCATTGACTTGTCTTTGATGTTTCCCATACGGTAACCTTCATTAAAGCCACAAGGTCGAATGTCACCATTCTCCAAAAGCCCCATGTATCTGCCGCCAATGAAACATTGTCCAAGGAAAACGTTGTTAAACCAATAATCAAAGTCAGGCATACCTCGTTGCTTGGCGATTCTAGCAAAGAATGGACAATACACGTTAATACTCATTTTATCTTTGTATTCCATCATCAAATCGTAGATTCGGTTCATAACCACTTCATACTGCTGTGGCGTAGGAGCCAACTCCAGATGATGCTGAGCTCTGCCAACTGGAATATAATTATGATAAACAACACGCGTAGCATTATACTTGTAACCCAACTTAGCAACGTGATCTACTTCTGAACAATTATTTTTATTTAGAGTTGATACGATGCAATCAAAAATTCCGCCATCAGACAGCTTCTCCATAGCTTTTAGCGCTGTTGCATAGGAGCCTTTTCCGCGCGTAATATCATTTGTTGCTTCTGTTCCGTCAACGCTTATGGCAGTCATGACCTCGTTTTTTATTAGCTGATCAAGGATGTCCCCTTTAACGTAGTAGCCGTTAGAAATGAGGCTCACATTCATCCCAAGGTCTTTAGCGTGTGCAATAATTTCGAAAATGTCTTTACGGACAAGGGGCTCTCCACCACTCAACCCGAACCATTTCGCGCCCATCGCATGAAGTTCATCAACTATTCGCATTCCACCCTTGGTATCAATCTCATTAATAGGGTAAGGATTTGAACCAAAGCTGCAATTTACACAATTGTAATTACAAGCCCGTGTACATCGCCAAGTCATCATATACAAAAGGGGCCTGTTCCTCGCGGTTTTTACCATTAATAATAACCATCCGGAGTGATTTAGGGATTCAAGATTATATTTAACTTTTCCGTTTAAAGCAGCATCGTAACCAAGAATTCATGGAGTCTAAGGCGCACAGAAAATAGAACGGAAACACAGATTGACAAAAATACCATTGGTCTACGAAAAAATACGTTAACAAACCAACAAAATGATAAAAGCATCCTAAGACACCATCTCTAAAGATGCCACAATGAAGATACTACTCATCAATCCACCGCAAACGTTTTTTCCAGGTTCAGACCCGCCAGCTGCAAATCTTCCCTTAGGTTTGATGTATATAGCCGCGGTGCTAGACAAAGCAGGATACGAAACGGAAATTTTGGATGCATTCATGACTGATGTGCCATTCCGAAAAAATGGAGACACTACAGAAGTTGGCATGCCATATGAAATGATAAAAGAGGAAATCCAGAAAAGAAAACCAGACATTGTAGGCATAGCAAATCCATTCACAACTCAAATTGAACACGCTATTAGAGTTGCGGACATTGTCAAAGAAGTAGACCAGAGTATTTTGACTGTTGTTGGAGGTCCACATGTAACAGTTGTGCCAACAGAATTTTTGGAAGAGACAAAGAACGTCGACATTGTAGCAATTGGCGAGGGAGAATACACTATGCTAGACATTGTCAAGTTCTTTGAGGGAAAAAAGAAGATAGACGATGTACAAGGAGTAGCCCAGCGTATAAACAAAAAGGTGAAGCTAAACGCTCCAAGACCTTTCAACAAAAATCTGGACGAGTTACCCTACCCTGCTTACCATTTAATTGACATGGAAAAGTATCTTAATCCAACAACAATAGAGTATCGCAGCTTTCAAAGCAACGCATTATCTATGATAACCAGCAGGGGCTGCCCATTCAATTGTGTTTTCTGTGCGGTTCACCTGCACATGGGAAAGACATTCAGAGCACATTCAGTAGAATATGTTGTAGGTCACATAGAGTATTTGGTCAACAAATACCACGTTAAGACAATATACTTTGAGGATGACAACCTCACATTTGACATAAAAAGATTTGAAGCAATTTGCGACAAAATAATTGAAAAAAACATCAAATTCCAGTGGGAAACACCAAATGGCGTAAGAGCAGACTACTTGACGTTAGAGCTTCTAAAGAAAATGAAGAAAACAGGATGCCAAAGCGTCTTTGTTGGCATCGAATCTGGAGACCAGTATGTTCTAGATAACATAATCCACAAAGACCTAAAATTAAAGAAAGTAATCAAATTTGCTAAACGATGCAAGAAGATAGGACTAAAAACAGGGGCATTTTACATCATTGGTTTCCCTGGTGAAACTAAAGAAACAATGATGAACACCGTCAAATTTGCTCTTATGCTGAAAAGAAAATATGACGTTGGAATGCATCTTCTTTTTGCAACGCCATCATACGGCACTAGACTCCACGAAGAGTGCACAAATAAAGGGTATGTTCGAGGTGAATTGACGCCACGGGCTTTTGCTGAAGTTAGACAAACTTGGGGATTGCCGCTTATAGAGACCGAAAATTTCACAGCTACAGATGTAAAAGAGATAGCAATGTGGGCAATAAAGGAGTATAGAAAGATATCCATAATCAACTACATTAAGTATCCTAGGAAAACATTGAAGTCTGTAATGAATCAACCAAATCTTGTTGGAAAATTCATCAAAAACTTGCAATCAAAATAAGCCTGAATTTGGGTATTCTTCTAGAAACCTTTAATTCATAATACATACTAAAAACCAAGTGTATGGTAAAATCACCTCGAGCAAAGTCACAGACATCATACACAAAAAATAGCGATTTCGGTCTACCACATAGACTCTTTGAAGTGAAAAACATGAAAAAAACAGAGCACCATCATGCAATCGTTGCATTGCTCTTGGTTTCATTACTAATTTTATCGTCTTTTATTATGATATCAAACCCTCTGAGTGTAATTGCAAACGCAAGTAATACAGTAGACGAATACGACGATTTGCTCCAGTACGAATGGACACAAATCCACGGCGATTCAGGATTTACACGTTATGCAGAAGGCCCAGCCCCAGAAGCCGCAGACATCCTTTGGAAAGCGACTGTAAAGGGCATAAAAAGTTACTTAACAGCATTCAACGGCAAAGTCTTGGTTACAACAAAAACAAATGTCATCGCCCTCGACAAAGATACAGGAGCAGTAATCTGGAACACCAGCTTCCCTGAGAGCCAGAACTGGCCAGAAATATACAAAATCGATGAAATCCACCTAGTTGTAGGGAGCAGCTGCTTTGACATAGAAACAGGAAACATCATATGGACCAGCAACGAATTTGCTTCCAGTTCAGCACCTCTTTTTGTCATCAACTGCTATAGTGAAGAAGAAAAAATGTTTTACACCAAAGTCGAGTCGTACATTCAAGGTTGGAACTTTTCTGACCCGTCAGTCTTGCCAACACTGGAATGGACAACATATGTTCCGGGGGGCGGAGCTGTTGGGTCTGGAATACAGTACGGGGAAGGCAAGGTATTTCCGGGATCGTTTGAGTCTCACCAGATTGCATTAGACGCCAAAACAGGTGATGTCATCTGGGATACAGAAACAAAAGGGGCCATGCTTTTCTCTGGCGCATATTATGAAGGAATGTTCTTCAGGGGAGGCACTCATGATAACAGCTTATACTGTTTCAATGCCACTGATGGCGAGATTCTGTGGACATATAATGCAAATACAGAAGATGGATACTTCTGTGTAGGTCCCGCAGTTGCATATGGAATGGTTTACATGCTCAACAAAGACGGGCATCTGTATGCCCTTGATGTATACACTGGTGATGTAGTGTGGAAGTATAAGGGTCCAGGGTCATTGATGTTTCCTGGAAGCCCAACAGTTGCTGACGGAAAAGTTTACGCCACAACGGGTCAAGCAGAATCGTATACTACAGAGTATGGCGAGTCAGAGTTTGCATGCTTGGACGCTTATACTGGAGAAGTCATATGGAAGCTTGAGATGGAGTCTTTTGCTCCGAGAGAGTCAGTTGTCATAGCATATGGTACATTGTATTTTATTCCGGGTAACGTGACAACGGCGGTTGACTCGATTTCAGGTGATGAATACACAACAATAGATGAAGTGTGGGCTATACGCAGTGACTCATGGTCGATGTGGCGTCACGATGCAGAGCACACCGCGGCTGGACAGTCGGGTCCAGCGGAGTTAACGTTAAGGTGGAAATTCACAACAGGCGGGTCTGTTGTTTCATCACCAACTATTGTAGATGGAAGAGCATATTTTGGTTCCCAAGACAAAAATGTTTACTGTATAGATGCACGAAATAGCAGGCTTATTTGGAAGTTCACGACTGAGGCTCGACTCAAGTCAACCCCAGCCGTGGTTAATGGAAAAGTCTACATTGGTCCTGATGACGGATACATTTACTGCCTTGACGCATACAACGGCAGCCTCATCTGGAAGACTTATGCAGGCGGTTACATCGAAGCAAACTTTGCTGCCACGGTGTTACTGCGGTCATCTCCTGCGGTAGTTGACGGCAATGTGTACGTGGGGTCACTAGACACTAACGTATATTGCTTAGATGCTGAAAGCGGTGAGGTCAAATGGAAGACTAAAACTGATGGAGTAATCACGTCTTCGCCGTCTGTTGTTGATGGAGCAGTTTACATTGTTTCACAGGAGTCATCTTCAGGTGGCCTGTACAAACTGGATGCAAACAACGGTAATGTCATCTGGAAAAAATCGATTCCTTATCAGGTGTTATTTATGGGGGGCACTGATGTGCATGCATCCCCAACAGTTGCAGAGGGCATGGTTTTTGCGTCTTCTAATTCAAAGGAATATTATGGAATAAATGCAACAACAAGTGAAACAGAATGGATATACACATGCGTGGGTGCAGAGGAGTTTATACTATGTTCCACAATCTATAATGAGGGCAATCTGTTTTTAATCGACAAATTTTCCATAGTGTGTGTTGACGCTAAAAACGGTAACGCAATATGGTCAACGTATCTAGGAGACGAGCTTTATGTTTCGCCATCTTATGCTGACGGCAAGTTATATGTTGCGACTGATCAAAGATCAATATATGTTCTTAATGCCACAAATGGCGAGAAACTTGGGTACTTTGGTACCAGCTCTAACACGTGGTCTGCTCCAACAATATACGAGGGAAGAGTGTATGTTGGAAATAATGACTGGAACGTTTACTGCCTTGACGATACTCAAGTGACTTATGGTCAGATTTCTGTTGAACTAAACAAGTATGAAGTTAAACAGGGCGAATCAGTTACAGGGAGTGGCCAAATTACTCCTGAAATTGGCTATGTGCCCATAACAGTGTTTTTCACAAAATCTGATGGAGTTGTGGACTGCATAGAGGTTACAGCCAGAAATGATGGAGCATTCAGCTTTACGTATGTCCCTGATGTGACTGGAGAGTGCCATGTCTCTGTTTGGTGTTCGGGCGCTTCATACATTATGGACAGCGCAGACATGACCCTAAAGGTGGTTGGGTCGCAACAATTGACATCTGAACAGCAAACAGACTACGCCACAGCTGCAGGCGTCATACTAATTATAGCAGTAATTGTTGTGGCGGCATATCTTTTCATTAAGAAACGAAACAAAAGCGCACAAGTTTTGATTAGCTGAGCTTGACGGGCTAATAGGTCAAGTAGCCGATGCTTCAGAGTAAACTTGAGACATTTTTTGGGCACAAATATCCCAAGAAAAGTTTTTGCTAATGAATTCTCGACCAGAATGCCCCATCTTTTCCCTTAAAGATTTGTTTGAAAGAAGAGACAAAATAGCATTGGATAGCTCGTAACTGTCAGGTTCAACTAGTAATCCAGTTTCTTTGTTTTTTACGACTTCCTTTATAGCAGTAACGTTGAAAGCGACCACTGGTTTAGCTGTAGCTTGAGCTTCCAACAGTGAGATACCTTGGCCCTCCTGTACAGATGGTGAAGCAAAAACATCAGCACAAACGTATAGGTCAGGAAGCAAATCATCAGAAATGTTATCCAAAAAGACAAACTTGTCCAAAACACCCTGCTGTTTTGAGTATGAAACCAAGTTGTTTTTGAGTGGTCCGTCTCCAACTATCACAAACTTTGTTTCTTTATTTTCCTTGATAACACGTTTAGCAGCTTCAATTAGAAAATGCAATCCCTTTCTGGGGATTAGGTTACCAACAAAGAGCACAACATTACTGCCTTTTACACCGATTTTATCCTTGATGCTTTCACAGTCTTTTTTAGGCTTGAATTTTTGGAGGTCCACACCGTTTGGAACTATCCGTATTTTTTTCTCGGGAACGGTGTAGAGTTGAACTATTTTTTCGGCTGAATATCTGCTGACAGTAACTATGAGGTTTGCGTCTCTGGCTGCTTGTTTTTCGAGTGTCCCAAGATGTCGCATGAAAAGGTTAGAGAATTTTAGCCGCAGGGAGGGAGACACACTTTTTGAGGATTGAATATACTCATCTGCCAGAACGCCATGAATGGTCTGTATGAAAGGCTTGTTGATGCCCTTCTTTTTTAGTGTCTTTAGGAGCTTGTAGCCGCTGACAGTGTGTGCTTCATAGATGTCTGCTGTTATGGAGTTTGCCATTTTAGAGAGGGTTCTGTTGAAGACCAAGTTGTCTAAGGGATAAAGCATGTCTGTGGAGTGGCAGGGGACAAATGTTGTTCCGTTGAGTGCAATTGTTTTGTTGAAGCCCTTTTTTGTTCCACTGTAAATTGTTATGTCAAATTCGTTTGATAATCGTTTGGTGGTCTCTAGTATTCGGCGTTCAACGCCTCCAAAGTAAAGGTGAGGCGGCTGCGTGTTAAAGATGGCTAGCTTCAGCTTCTGGTTCATGGATTTGTGCCTCTAGGTTTGAAGCGTTTATTCCATGCCATTCTTTGTGAGCATTAAGTATTAAAATGGCACTAGATAGGGTAAGCTCCGCATACTTTACAGAAGTTGCGTTTGAGGTTGCCGCCTTTGGATTTACAGTAGGGGCACTGTTTACCTTCAGCGTCTTTGAAGACTCCAGAGGGGACACCAAACTGAGACCTGAAAACCTCGTAATAGAACAGGTGTTCTTTATCTCTTATCGTGACTTGATCAACGTCCAGATACTTTTTTGTTTTCTTTTGGAAGTATTCGTCGGAAAGTTTTTTGCTAAAAACTTTTGGGAAAATGCTAGTTCCAGAGCCAAATTCTAGGGGAGTCTTTAGTCGCCACACAATCTCGTCGGGAAGGTGACCCTCATAGGCTTTACGCATTATCCATTTTCCCCAGATTTTGCCGTGTTCACTTCTAATCATCAGTTTTGGGTCAACATTGTAGGCGTATGATTTGAATTCGAGGTCAATGAAGGGCGGCTTGGATACAATTCCAAGCGATTTTGCCATGGGAACTGAAGTGAACTGCATTACTTGCCACATGTTTGACAGGTATTCTTTTAGTTCTTCTTCATTGAACTTAAAGAGCCAACTGTAACCTCCTAGTAGCTCATCCAAACCATCGCCAGTCATGACGCCTTTGATTCCGTTTTCTTTTGCAGCTTTCAAACCTACGTAGGCTGCTACGCTGTTTCTGATGTCCATGGGGTCAAAAACTTTCAAGACTTTAATGACATCTTGTATGGCTGAGTGCATCTCCTCGTCGCCAAAAACATGAACTGTTTGGTTCATATTCAGCAGGTCTGCCATCAACTTTGCGTACTTGAGGTCTAAGGCAGGTGAGTCTTCGAAGGCAACGGTGAATGCTTCTAGTTTAGTGTATTTTGATGCAACAAATGCGACGATGCTTGTGTCTAAGCCTCCTGAAAACAGGATACCATCTGTCAGATTTTTTTGCACAACTTTGTCTGTGAGTTGACGAAGCTCTGAACAAATGCGTTCTATTGAATTCAAGGCAGATTCCCTCAAAATGTAAGTTACAAAAGAATGATACAGATTTAAGGTTTATTAGCAACTTTAACAGGGCAATATGACAAAAAGGGCAGCAGGGAAAAACATGCAGGTCAGTTTAATTCACATGCAAATCAGCGAATCTCCAGAAAAGAATTTGGAGACTGCAGAGCAAATGCTGTATAGAGCAGCTGATTCAGGCTCCAAATTTATTTGTCTTCCAGAATATTTTGCGTTCCCAGCTAGTGTAGAAGATAGGAATAAAATTGAAGACATAGCTGAACAGACCCGCAAGCCCGCTGTTAATCTTCTGAAGAGGGTTTCAAAGGATGTTGATGCATACATTGTCGGAGGCACTATCTTTGAAATGTTCAGAGGAAAATATTACAACACATGTATGTTTCTTAAGAACGGAAAGATTCTGGGAAAATTTAGGAAAATGCATCTCACCGACTGGGAGAAAAAGGTGGGACTAAATGTTGGAAGCACCTTCAAAATTTTTGAAACAGAACACTGCAGGGCTGGAATTCTGATATGCGCTGACGTGTTTTATCCAAGAACCGTTAGAAGATTAGCTTCATTGGGTGCTGAAGTTATTTTCTTGCCTGTGTCTGCGTCGAGAACTCATCCGCCAGTGCAGGGACATCCTCTTACAACAAAGAGGGCAGAGGACAACAGGGTTTTCATCTTGAAAAACGGGAACACTAGATCAAACTCTAGAGGCGGAAACAGCGCAATAATATCGCCATGGGGCATACTAAATCAGGCAAAAGATGAAATGAACACAAAAATCATCTCCGCAGACTTGGATATAACCAAACTGCGAAAACACAGGCTAAATGCCAAATAGAAAGTAGCAGGAACTAACTAGCTCCCGTAGATTTTTTCCCACTTTTCGATAATTTTGTTCATGTTCTCAAAGCCGAACTTGTCTAGCCAGCTTCGGTAGTTAGTGTCATTTATTGCGGTGGTGCATAGTTCTTTTGCGCGCTCTGCATCATGAACCAGAAGCAGAACTGCTTCAACGTTATGGCTAGAGATGTATGCGACTGTTCTTAGAAGAGCCTTTGTTTCTACTGCTCTGGGAATTTCTGCACTTAATTCTATGAAGATTGGTTTTTTGAGAAGCTTCACAAAGTCCCGCGTTAGCGTGTCTACCCAATACATTGTCACGTAATTGTGTGAAGACAAAGGAACATGGAAAAAGTCCACATACTCTGCAAGGGCTTCAAAGTCTAAACCAAACCGTTCTTTAGCCAAAACTGGGTCAGGCCATATTTCGATGCCAAAGGGCTGCGTAACCAACTTTTTGGCTCTTCGAATAAAGTCTGTAACTGTTTGTGCACGCCAGTCCAACCAATCTAATCCACTTTGTTTGTGTTGTTTTGTGCAGCGCTCGCAGGTACAAAAGCTCTCTTCGGGGAAGTGGTAGAGGTTCAGAGTTACTCCTTCTACGTCTTCTTTTGCGGTGTCTTTGATGAATTGAAGAACTTGGGTTTGATATTCCTCGTTTGTTGGGCACACAAAGTCCCATGGTAGAGTGAAGGCTTTGTTTGTTCTTGTTGCAGGACCGTTTGGTGAAAGTGCCACCAGTTCTGGTTTTTCTCGTATGGCTTTAGCGTCGACAAAACAGGTGATGTCGTTGTACATGCCTTTTGCGGGTTTTCCTAGCACACCATCGACACGTTTTGAGTAGTAAACGGAAATATCAAAGCCATCCACTATTGCAGGCTCATAGATTACGGTTCCAATCTTCATCGCATTTGACCTCTGACGGAATTATTATCTTTAAATTTAAATCTAATGACGTTAATTAGTTTTGACATTAAATGTTGCTGGTGCCCCTCTATGAAGATTGAAATTGATTACGTCAAATGCAAAGATTGCCAATCATACACATGTGTTGACTGTTGTGCAATGGCAGTCTTTAGCCTCCAAGAAAACAAGCCAGTGATAGTTGATTTTGACTCATGCACACTATGCGGAATCTGCGAAGACCTGTGCCCAAAAAAGGCAATAAAAATCGAAGGGTAGTCGCAAAACAGCTTTTATAATAATCACTAAAAGTGTAAATATTCCATTTGAGGCATAAACAACAAAAGGGAGAACGACCCTAGAAATCACTCCGCAACGGCGAAATGATAACCAAAAACCAGATATTTGGCACATCATTTCTGTCAAGCAGATAGAAGGAAAATATAGATGAAACTGGAAACCGATATCAGTTCCGTTGAAGCTGAAATACAAGGAAATAAGCTTATTTTAAGGTCAAAGACCCCGCTGAAAATCGTAAGCTCTGCGGTTCTGAATGGTGGTTCAAAAGAAGCAAACTGTATAGTAAACGTCCAAGTTGAAGAAGACGCAGGAAGCGACATGGACGATGAAGTTCACAAAGATGCCAAAGACTTTCTCACAGAAGAAACATCACAACTGGGTGTTTCTCAAGACCAAGTTGTAGCAATAATGACCGCAGCTAGAATGAAAAACGTAGAAAAAGTAACCAAAAAATTTGAGGACATAACCATAACAGCCTTTGTTACTGCAGGCGCATACTTCGCAGCCACCCCAGGCGATGAAATAGCCTCAAAGCAGAGCGCTTTTCCCTTCAAGAAATGGGGCACAATCAACACTATCGTGCTGGTTGAAGGAAATCTAACGGACAGCTGTATGATAAATGCGGTAGCTACAGCAACTGAAGCAAAAGCAGCAGCATTAAGAGAACTAGATGTTAGAAGTCGTTTTTCAGGTGAAATAGCAACTGGAACGGTAACAGACAGCGTTGTAATAGCGTGCACAAAACAGGGGCGCACAATACAGTATGCGGGTAGCGGAACAGCAATAGGAGAAATGATCGGCAAATCAGTTAAGGCAGCACTCAAAAAGGCAATATTCAAACAAGAAAAATTGGTTCCCAACAGACCACTAACAAAGAGGCTCGCAGAAAGAGGAATCACAATTGAAAACTTGACGACTCTCTTCTCACAAATTCGACCTATCCTTCGCGAAGATAATGAAAAAAGGAAACAGTTCACGACAGAACTAAAACAAGTGTTGTCCGACCAAAATATTGCAGCTCTGATTATTGCTGGACTCAGACTTGATGAAGACGCAAAAGTGAACTTGATTCCAGAGAACCCAGCCAACGAGTATGGTAGAAGCTTTGTGCTTCATAAGATACTCCAAAAAGCAGTAACAGATTACCTCTCAAAAGAAGAAACACAATCAAAATACGTGAGACCGGACTATCTTAGCTCAACATTTTCGGATGAAATAGGCTGGTTTACCAGAAGCGTACTTTCTGCGGTAATGTATTATGTGTATTCAAAGGTCGCCGCAGACCAGTCTGAAACATAGAAAGACAAAAGCTGACACTGCACATCGAAAATACTTTTGATTCGCTTTCTTTGAATTAGTAGCAATCCTTATAGCTTACTTTAGGTAAGTTCTCGATTCTGAAAAGAGGAATTAGCTTTGAAGTTTGGAATGTTCATTTATGAACCTACACCTGTTGAAGGATTCGACCTACAAGTATACCGCCTTAAATCAGAACGAGGAATCGTTGGAACTCCAAATCCAGAAATGACAACTAACATCGCCTGCTTCGGCGACAACAACATGGCTAGCAAGCATCCTGACTGGGTTGCACAATCCGCCAACGGACCTGCACTGCGAACAAACAAAAAATACAATCTTAGATGGGACATTGTTTGCAACCAAGAAAAACAAATGATAGACTACATGCTTGACCTAATCGAAAAAACAGCTGATAGCACCAAAGGAATAACCGTCAGCAGCATGCACGTCGCAGACCACGGATTCTGCACATGCCCCAGATGCAAAGCAGCCCACGCAAAAAGCGGAATGGAGCTGCTAGAGTGGAGAGCCCAGACAGTCACAGACTTTATCGGAGCCGCAAAAGAACGCGTCAAAAACAAACCATTCTATGTTGGACTGCTTCCTGACCCAGTTAACTGCTATGAAAGGTTCGGTCTAGACTTAGATGCACTAGCAGAATATGCAACAGCCTTTGTTGTTCCACACTGGTCTAAAACTTATGCAAGCCCATGGTACTTTGAATCACTTTCTCGTGGATTCAAAAAATTGCTGAAGAAACCAGTATATCCAGGTCTATACATACGTGGACCAGGCGACGACCCCAGCGAGCTTGAAAACCATACACAGATACTAAAGACGGCATGCCGTATAGCAAGAACTGGAGTAGACGGACTCATATTCCTAGCAGCAAACGCTCAAATCATGAAAGATTTCCAGAAAGCGTGTGTCGAAGATGTTAAACTCCGCGAAGATCTGGAAGGCTACGGCGGAAAACCTGTCTTAGACCTTGTCGACAAGTGGGAAAGCATACTCAAGTAACATCATAGAGTGCGCCTTTTTGCGCACCCCATTTTTTATTTTTGTCAAACACAATTATTGTAAGTCACTTTTTAGAGAAAAAACCCGTTTTTCGCTTTTTTGTGGCTAGATTAGAAATCGGTTTCTATTTCGGGTCAGGATTTTTATATTGAAAAATTTTTGGGTAATGAAGCAAAGCTTATATAATCTGCATCGATGTATTTTGCAGTTTCAAAGCGAGGAATAAGCATGGAATTCGGAAATTACCTTTTTCAAGCAAAGAAGGTTGCAGGATTTGACTTTGACGTTTATCGACTGAAACCAGAGACAGGAAGACGCGGAACACCACAAGATGACATGTGGAACAACATTGCAGTTTTTGGAGACAACGTATCTGGCCGTGCACACCCAGAATGGGTCTCTGAATCAAAGAGGGGCCGTGCGGTAAGAGGAAACAACCAGTTCAACTTGCACTGGGACGTTCTCTGCCCAACAGTTCCAGAATTCAGAGAAGAACAATTGAATTACATTGAAAACGCAGTTGACCAAACAGGCCAACCAATATTCTTGAACAGCTGGCACTTTGCTGACCACGGACACTGCACCTGCGAGAGATGCACCAAACTATGGAAAGAGAGTGGATTAGACTGGTTTGAATGGCGCAACCAGACCATCACGCAGTTCATCAAAGATGTAAAAGAACGTGTAAAAACCAAATTGGTATTGGCAGTTTTGCCCGATCCAGCAAACGCAGACCAACGTTTCGGTATGGACTTCCCTGAACTCTACAAGATATGTGATGCATTCAATATCGTCATGTTCTCTCAGAACTACGCAACTTCATGGTACTGGGAAATGATTGCACGAGCATTCAGGAGAATATTCCCAGAGAAGCCAGTGTATTCTAACATTTACGTTTGCGGTCCAGGAGACGACCCAGCCCACTGCCCACCAGTTGACCAGCTAATCAGAGTTTCAGTTCGTGTTATGAGAACAGGCATCGACGGCATAATTTACCTTGCAGACGTTGCAGACAACATGATAAAGTTCCAGAAAACAGTAACCCAAATGGGCGAATACAGAGATTCCCTAAGCGACTACGGCGGTCAACCAGCGCTCGATCTGTTCAACAGATGGGATAAACTCTTTTAGAGTACCCACCTTTTTTGACCATTAGGCTTCGGCCTTTTTTCTCTTTTTTTAATATAAAAATTAAGCAGTGTTTATTCTGTTGATTTTGCAGACTAGATTGTTACTGGAGTTTGTATTTTCGAGTTAAAGCCACCATAGCCAAAATGATTACTATCGAGCCTAAAGCTGGAAGTGCTGTGGCCAAGGTTAAGCCGATGGGTGTGAAGCTTAAGAATAGACCCACTAGGGCGGTGATGGCAAAGCTTAGTCCTATTGAAAAAGTTATTCTTTCTATTAGGTCCAGTGCAGTTTGTATTGGGAACAGGGTTTCTGTTAGGCAGTATCCAGGTAAAAAGGCTACAAGAACAAATCCGAAGATGTAACGTAAATAGGACACTGGGATTTGTGTTTCTGGAAGAAAAAGGATTGAAACGAACGAAAGAAGAGAAATGCCAATGAGGAGCCAGAACCAGCGGCTGTTTCTTGGAGACACAAAGCTAATGAAGTCTTGTTTTTGGAGTGTTGGTTCTTCAAGCGCCACCAGTTCCTTTTTGTGAAGTTTCTTTATTTCTTGTTCTATTTCATCTAAGGTAGCGTCAACTTGTTGTTGAACTAAGTGAATTAGCTCTTTCACGTTCTTGGGTTGCTTTGTCTCTAGAACGTCTAGGATAACTGTTTCTAATGAGGACATGTGTGCACCAGTTTTCTTATTGACAGTTTTACATAAAAGCGTAGTTCTTCAATTGCCTATTTGGTTGTGCAACAGAACTAGTTTTGAGGCAAGAACATGCAATAATAAAACTAGAGAATTAAAGAAAAAAATAAAGATGGGCACATAGCCCAAATTTTCGGGTATGTTTAGAGGGTTTTAGCCAACTAGCTTGAAGAGAGGATGCTTGCCTTCTTCTGCTGGTCGTGTACCAAGCTCTGCGGTCGCAGTTAGTATGTACGTGTCAACTACTGCAACTGCGGGGAAGACGAATTCTGCGAATTCAATTGGACCAAACATGATCCAGTCGCATCCGATCATTGGCAGTATGGCGTTCTGTGCTGCGTCAGTTGCTTTTTTGACGTCTTTTGAGAAGTTGCCTTTGACCCATCCTAGTGTATCGGATACATTTCCGATTCCAGTTCCGACGGCTCCGCGGTCACCATACATTTCTTTGATGACATATATGGACCTGAGGCCTGCGCCTACGCCGATACCCCATGAGGGCATGGCTGTGTCGATTAGAGCGCCTTCGATTCCTGCTTGGTCTCCCATTTCTAGGATTCCGGGCAAAACATCGAGTTTGCCTTGGACGGTGTCGTCTGTTGGGTTGTCACATAGGATAATGGATGCTTTTACGCCGCAGTCCTTTAGGTTTTGTAGCTCTGTTTCTTTGACGCCTCTGTAGATTGAGTTGTTAACGAGCCTTTCGGACAGCCCAACTTCGTGTGCCCATTTGAGTGTTTCCATTCTGAGTTTTGGGCTTATAGCGTCTACTTGTATGGGTGCTTGGGTTACTTCTGCGATAAAGCTGATGTAGCTTTGGAATGCGGGTACGGAAGTGCCTACAACATCCAAGATGAATGGGTTTGTTGTCATGTCAGAGAGCTCGTCCATCCTGTTGATGAGAGTCTCTGCGCGTGCCTTGTCGAATTTTCCTTCCTTCTTATCTGTGACAATCTTGTGACCTATGTAAAAGATTGTTGCAGTAAGAGCGGTTGGGCATTCTCCAGGTTGGCCTCCGAGTTTGATGCCGCCAGCGTTAATTATTTTTTGTTCCTTTTCGAATCTAAACATTCTAGCTCACTTTTCATTTTTTTGCGGAATACTAACCGCTGAACTTATTTGCCTAGTGCCTTCTTTGCGAGGGCTACAGCTTCTTCCCTAGTCTCGCCGAATAGTGCACCGATTTCCTTAGCGTCATCTTCGTCTACTGCTGCGCCACCGATCATTATGGTGACTTTGCCTTTTAGGCCTGCAGCTTCGATTGCTGACATTAAGGCTGGTATGTTGTTTTTTGCTGGTGCTGTGTTTATTGATACGGCGATGATGTCTGCGTTGACTTCTTTGGCTTTTGATGCGAAGTCTGCTGCTGGAGCTTTTTTGCCTACGTCGTAGCATTTGAATTGTGCTTTTGTTAGTGATTTGCGGACCATTTCTTTGGGGGTTAGGTGTACGTCGGGGTCTAGGGTGCCAATTACAACGATTCCTATGGGGTTTTCTGGTTCAGGCGGTTCTTTTTCCATCATGGATTTTAACCAAGACATTAAGATTCCATCCTTTTTATTGAATAACTGTGGGCTTTATGGCGAGACGTGCGTATAAGCTTTTTGTCGAAACAGTATATACTGATAGTTTTTTGGGGTTTTTTGTTGGGCAAGCTTAAAAGAGCCTTATGAAATAGTTTGTTCAAGTCGAAATGTGTCCATTGAAGGTGTTGCTTGTTGATAATTAAGGGCTTGAAGGGTTTGTTTGGGTTCTTGACGATTTTGCCCATTGGCATGGAGTCTATGGAGGCTTTGTCTAAGTACTTTTTTTTGTGCCCAGTTGTGGGTTTGGTTCTTGGAGCCGTTGCGGGGGCTGTGGGTTTTGGCGCAAGTTTTGTTTTGCCTGAGTTGATTTGTGGTTTTCTTGTTTTGGTTGTTCTTCAGTTGTTGACGGGTTTTCATCATTTAGATGGACTTTTGGATTTTAGTGACGCTGCCATGGCTAGGGGCGACACGAAGCGTAGGCTGGAGGTTATGCATGACATGTTTACTGGTGCGGCAGCTGTGGCGTCTGGGGTTATTGTTTTGGCTTTGACGGGTTTGGCGTTTGGAAGTTTTGGTGGCTTGGATATTTTGAAGGCTGCGGTGGTTGCTGAGGTTATAGCTAAAGAGAGCATGGTTTTGACGGCGTATTTTGGGAAGAAGCCGTCTTACAAGGGTTCAGGGTATTATGTGGTTGAGGCTATGGAGAACAAGGATGCTAAGATGTTGGCGTCTGTGGTTTTATGTTCTGTGGTTGGCTTTGTTTTGGTTGGGGCATTGTTTGTCTTTGTTCTTGTGGGCATGGCCTTGGGGGTAGCGGTTTTAACGAGTCACTCTAACAAAACCTTAGAGAGTGTTACAGGCGATGTTATGGGAGCAACAAACGAAATCAACAGGGTAATCGCACTCATCATAATGCTTGCAATCATGGCATAACAAACGCAAAGTGCAGCATCAAAAGAAAACAGAAAAAACCTAGTTTTCAACAATGTTCTGCTATTAGTATCCTAATATGAATGCCCGTTTTGTTTAGTTGATGTCTGATCAATACAACCTCTACGGCGACTGGATTTTGGGCTTTTTGGAAACAAATAGTGATGTGATGAATCCTAAGGTGTAACTCGATTAATTCTGCGGCGAGTCACGAAATAAAAAAGGTATGTTTAGATTTAACTTAATTCATTACCACAACTGGGACAGAATTTGACGTTGTCAGATAACATCCGTCCACATTTAGGGCAAACTCTATTGAATTGTGGATTAATTTGTTTAATTATTTTGGGTCTAGTAAAATAATAGAGGATGGCTGCAGGCCAACAGAAAAGTACTAAACATATTAATAGCGCAAGGCTATAGCGCCTAGTTTCGATTTGAGTCAACTATTTACCCCCATGATTATTAAGATGTTTAAAGTTGTAATAATATAAGCTTTTTCAAAACTTAATATGCATGCCAATTAAACGTCTTAACAATTAAGCCAAGAATCATTAAGAACAGCAATTAGCACAAGTTTTGTATTGTAAAAAGCTCAAGATTTTTAATCAGAGTTATTTTGAATTTGACTGATTTCAGTAAGATATGAATCTAAACATTTGGTTTTAGCTGCAATCAAGTATAGTAAAACTGCGTAAATTGAGGCTATTCCTAAAGCAACTAAAACGTATAAGAAAAAACCATCAATTACTAACAATAAAAATAATGCTTCAGAATTACCTAACAAGAATCCAGAACTAATACGTAACCAGTTTTTGCTTTCCCTTAACTTTGCACTCTGCGTAAACCAATCAAGGGTAGCAACCAAAGGCAAAAGTGAAATAAGAAGAAGACAGAAATCGATTGGCAATTTTAGTCCAAATGCATTAGCTGAAAAAATCGTTATTATTCCTAAAACTTTTCCAGTGCATCTTGAACAAAGGTAGATGTGTTTTCTTCTAAATCCTATTCGGATTGTTCTATGTAATCTTTCTGGGGGGTGATGTGACAGTATCAGAAATAAGAGGTAACGCCAATTTTGTTTTACCATTATATCTCACAGTCATAGCAAATTTTCTCACGTTTCAACGTGGAGACTATTTTACAGATGTAAGTTATGCCATGTTGTGTCATTTGATTCGCCACTTGTTGCCAAGTCTATTACTAGAATTCTCGTTTCTCCTTTTTGTCTTAATCGGTGAATTTGGTTGTACAACAAGGATTAGAAATAAGTCTCCACCTAAAAATGGTTAATTCAGAATTTTACTTGACACTCTGTTACCGAAAAAATAATCTTGATTAATAAATTTTGTTTTTACCTTGAATTTATCTTACATCTGAATGGTGAGATGGTTGTGTTTTGGGAAAGCAATAAATTGTTTTCATTGGAAAAGAAGGTAGTCATAGTTACGTGATGGTTGTTGCGATGAAAAATAAGAGACTGTTGTTGCTTGCTGCGATTTTCTGTTTTTCGTTCCTGTATAGGGCAGCAGTCATCTTCCATAACGCGTATCCGCCAAGCTCAGACATTGGCTTGCACGGTAGCATCATAAACCTAATCTTAGACCAAGGAACCCTGCCAACATGGAACCCATACCACATGGGAGGCGAACAACTCGCAACGCCTCCAGGATTCCACTTCTTTGTATCCATCGTAATCCTGTTCACACAAATGCCCGTAGTCCTCGCAGAACTAATAACCGCCGCATTTTATAGCTCAATCATAGTTTTTCCAGCATACAGTGTAGCCAAAAGAATGTGGAAAAACCCAAACGCAGGCATAATCGCAGCATTTTTTGCTTCAATCTCAGCCTTGAGCATCGAGATGATAAGCTGGGGCGGATACACCAACATCGTGTCTCTTTCCTTGATTGTAATAATTTTTTACTTGTTCCTCAGAGACAACGACAAACCAAGCCGCCTTCATCTTGTTATAGGCTCGCTGCTTTTTGGAGCACTCATCATAACTCACACCTTTAGCCTATCCGTGGTTTTGCCGATTGTTGCAGTTTATCTTGTTTTTCTGATTATAGGAAAACTTGGCAAACTAAAAGAAATGAAAATCCCAAACATGCTGCGCTTCTTTACGGTTTCAGCAGCAGCAGGAATATTATTAGTGTCGCCGTGGATACTGCGCGTCTTTGACTTTTACATCGGCGCTTCAACGCAAGGAGCCCTCACTGGAGGACTGGACAACAAGAACCTGATACTCGCAAACCGCACCGTTGAACCCATACTTTTGACACTACTAGTGGTTGTCATACCTGCAGTTTTAATGCTTAAAACATCCCGAAAAAGTTACTTCGATAGGTCAAGTTTGCTGCTTATGGCATGGTTTGTTGTGCCAGTGGTGATGACTCAAGCATACATCTTTGGGATATACACGGATTATTCAAGATTCATGTACTTCATTGAATTTCCTGGAATCATAATAATCTCCGCAGGCTTACTGTATCTTTGCCGCTACACAACAATTGGCATAAACATGCTTCCAAAAATCAGATGGAACAAAATCAAAAAAATACTTCCAACAATAGTCTTCACTGCAGCCACATTCATATTCATCACCGCCTCACTATGGTCAATCTACCCACACGAAGCCATGCAACGAGCAAACTATTACACAACAATACAGCAACCCGAAGACACAGCAATAAAATGGATAACAAATAACACCCCAGAAGGCTCAGTTCTAGTCGCCGACCACCTGTATGGATGGTGGCTCTCTGGAATCGCACAACGACCCACACTCAGCGCGGCAGGGCTAGAATTTCTGATATATTCTCATGAGCTAGAGGTCGCCAAAAATGCGCAACTTCTTCTAGACACAAACTACTACATTGACAACGGTTACATCCAAGTCAGAGACGACGGACCATACCTGTCGCGACACAACCCCGAGTTCAGCATAGAAACATGGAGCGGAGAATCATTTGCTCTGATGTATTTCCAGAACAACGAAACAATAATTGAGTACAACCAGCAAACCATCAATTTAACAGAAATGCAAGTAACCCAAAACACAATACTGCAAAACGAAGACTCGACAACCCTGACAACCACATACGAAAACGAACAGTTTACGGTTACAAAAACGCTTCAAGTCCAGCAGGCAGTAAGATTTGCTGAGTTATCATACCAAATACAAAGCAGCCAAACCAGCAAGTTTGATGTCCAGTTTACGCTTCACACAACAGCAGATCAAAACATAACAATAGACCAGTCAGCATATTCGATTGGGGCATACAATTCTTACCAGAAAATAAATGGTCAAGTATTTTTCACACAAGGCTACCCGCTAATACAGCAACAGGAGAACACCACAAACTGCGCAGAAATCATATACAACACACAAAACAGCAGCATAAACATCGAAATGATAGTCACCATCTTTGACCCAGAAGACCTAAACAACCCAAACGAAAGCACATCAAGGTACGGTGAACGTGCATTATCACCCCTACAAAAAGCAGAAGCTAAACCAATCACAACATGGAATTACATGGACATGATAGAAGACTATGACGTCGCATATGTTGTATGCAGAGACCAAGATGTCTACATGAAATTCGCGCAAGATCCAAACTTTCGGCTCGTGTTCAACTGCAAAAACGTAGCAGTTTTCCAAGTAACAAAATGAGGCACAACAAAAAAAACATGCATACTATGAACTGCAGCTTTTTGAATTCACACTAGCAATAGTTTCAACTAACTCACTTAATTCGTTGACAGTTACATGTTTTACTGAATACACCGCTCTAGGTCACCCCATACATATACTCTAAAGCTAAGGAGCAATTTAGTTCCATAGATTAGAACAGACTGTTCTGATCCCCGAACAAATTTTGCTTATATGCCCCTCTTCTGTGAAACATCACCATTTCTTTTTGATAACCTAAGAAGAATCTTAGAAACCAACCTCTTACGCTTGAGGTTAATCTGCAGGGTTCCGGTTTCCATACAATCCAAACAAATGTTAAACTCACAGGTTAAATTGTCATGAAAAACAAACTTGCAAGGATACACCGCAGTAACTGCGTCTCCGCAACAATCACAAAACAGATTCGTCATGACTTCAACCTTAAGAAGCAAGATATGACTAAACATTAAAAAGGAAAGTTTCTTACACCAAAATGATAGAAAACCCGATGTATTACATAACCGACATATTACAACACAAACAGCAAGTCCAAAAACATCAAAAAATATTGGATATTTTAATTAAGATAACATCACTAAAGATATACTCTTACACAGCAACGTTGGAGGAACCGATTGGATGCAAAAACCAAAACTATCCACCATCGAACTGGTTTTCATCCTAATCGCCGCATCGTCCCTCTTTGTTATTACATTTCACCAGATGTCGACAGCAGGAGTTCTCCCCGGAAACGACCCCTCAGTACACCTGGCAAAAGCAAAACAAATCATAATAGACGAAAGAGTTAGCTACAACGAAGTATCGTGGTATCCCCCATTTTTCCACACAATCTTAGCGATACTACAAATTTTCGCAGGAACCACCGAAACCATGGCTGCAGCATTCATACTGAAAATTATGATTGCAACACTCAACGTGATGCTCATGCTCGCTACGTATTTGCTGAGCCGAAAACTTTTTGGAACAGGCACAGCAGTTGCCTCAGCACTCTTCACGATTATGTCAGTTCCGCTTTTCGAGATGATATTTTGGGGAGGCTATGCAAACTTCATGGGCTTAGCATATATTGCTTTCATTTTTTACGTAATGAACAAGGACTTGGGATTTAAAGTAAAAACGTTCCTTCTTTTTTCGGGAACATTCACGCTCATATTAATCCACCAGCTTACCGCTTTTGTTTTTGTTATAATGTTTGTCCCAGTTTTCTTGATTAACTCTGTTGGGTCAAAAAGAAAATTCCTGACGTTTCTCGCAGTAATCGTGGGAGGTGGCTTAGCCGTGCTGGCTTGGTACGCAAGAATCATAATCGACTACGCGGACATCATAATCGAGCACATCTTCTACACAATGCAAGAAAACATCTACCACATACCCCTAGTTGGCGTCGACGCCCTAATCAAAAACCTTGGCGCAACACTGTTCATAACAGCAGCAGCAATCCCCTTGATGTTACTCATAGCAAAAAAGAAAAAAATGTTAAAAGAATCAACGCTGATTATTTTTTGGCTCGTAGTTCCATTAATTTTAGCAGAATCATACGTGTTTGGAATCAGCTTGCCATACCCCAGATTCGTCTACTTTTTTGCCACACCAATCACAATCCTTTGCGGCGTAGCAACATACTTTGGAATCTCAAAAACACCCACATTAATACAATCACTAGTTCCAAAAATCACAAAAAACATCAAACCAATCATCGTGCTCAAAATTCTTGTTTGGACACTAACCTTTTCATTGTTTGCCGTCCAAGCGTCCACTTTTATTCAAAGAATTGAAACTTACCCACAACATTACGAAAGAGCCTCAATCTCCAACTACAACTCGGGACTGTGGCTAAAACAACACGCAACCCAAGACGGCATAGTGATTACCTCAAGAAGCCCTGGCTCTTGGTTTTACATTTTTTCAGACATAAGAACAATACAAGAAACCGATCCACTTTCCTCAAGAAGTGCCGTAGCAGAGTCAGTAATTTACAGCTTTTACGAAATAGAAAACTCTGTTACACTCACCCGAGAATTTGACCCAGTAAGCCTAAGCGCAGGTCAAGCAATATACGCTTCAATTTTTAACATTTGGACTAAAGTCGTAAGCATACCCAACGAGCAAGTCAACTTTATTTACGTTGACCCTCTTGGCGAATGGATAGAATTTCCACTCTCTGAAACGGCTGCAACAACTTACTGGACCCAAAACGCCACTGACACAACACAACTGATTACGGAATACAACCACGAACTATTTACAATAACAAAAACGGTCACAATGTCAAACAAAAGCGCTCTAGTCGACATTAATTGGCATGTTCAAACTTACAAAGACTTGGAAAGCGTCAAACTTGTAGTCACCAATTACTTGGAGCCATCTTTGGATTTTAAGGAGGCGCTTGTGCCCGGAGTTCTTGAATGGAAAAATCCATGGGACAACGCCACTAATCAAGAAGGAGATTGGGCAGTAGTAGAGGGCTCAGATATTTTGTCCGAAAATGTTACAGCAATAATTGATGCACAAAACGGTGTTGTTGCAGCATTTGAATTTGATGAAAAACCAGACTGGACCATCTTAGGTGCCTTAGATGATCAAAGGATAGACGCGTTAAGAGCCCGCTATGAACTTGGTTATCTAAACCAGTGGAACTACGCCGACGTTTCGTATTCTGTATTTGTTCACGCTTTTGAGAATGAAGAAATTGAATACTGGACAATCTCAGAATTGAAACAACAGCTTGAAGCACAAACTGGCCTCACAGTTCAAGGAAGAGACTTTCTCACATACATCGAAGAATATGACATTAAATTCGTAGCCATCGACACTCAACAAGTCGTATCAAACATCCAAGCAACACCTGCTTTAGACAAAATCTACGACAACGGCAGAGCCACAGTATACACAACAAAAAGGTAACATCAGCAATCGAGGCAGCACAATCAACACTATTTTTCACGTAAACATTTGGGGATATAGGCACATGCTGGATCAGAAGCAAACAGGTCTCCAGTATAGATTTCTGCACGGGTTCTGCAGCCACCACAAATCTCGCGATACTCACAAACACCACATTTGCCTTTTAGGTTACTTCTGTCCTTGAGTTTGAGAGTAAAATCAGAGGTTTGCATTTCAGTCCAAATGTCCGTCATCGACTTGTTTTTTATGTTTCCCATGCGGTAGCCTTCGTTAAAACCACAAGGCCTGATGTCACCGTTTTCTAGAAGCCCCATGTACCTGCCGCCAATAAAGCACTGACCAAGAAAAACATTGTTAAACCAGTACTCAAAGTTGGGCATGCCTCTTTGTTTAGCGATTCGCGCAAAGAATGGACAGTACACATTGATGCTAAGTTTTCCCTGATACTCCTGCATTAGGTCGTAGATTCTGTTCCAAACAACCTCATACTGCTGTGGAGTAGGAGCCAGTTCCAGATGTTCCTGAGCTCTGCCAACTGGAATATAATTATGATAAACTACACGTGTAGCATTATACTTGTATCCAAGCTCGGCAATATGGTCCACTTCGGAGCAGTTACGTTTGTTCAATGTTGTTACAATGCAATCAAAGATTCCGGAATCGGACAGCTTTTCCATAGCTTTAAGGGCTGTCTTGTAGGAGCCTTTTCCGCGTGTAAGATCGTTTGTTGCTTCTGTTCCGTCAACGCTTATGGCAGTCATGACCTCGTTTTTTATTAGCTGATCAAGGATGTCCCCTTTAACGTAGTAGCCGTTAGAAATGAGGCTCACATTCATCCCAAGGTCTTTAGCGTGTGCAATAATTTCGAAAATGTCTTTACGGACAAGGGGCTCTCCACCACTTAGCCCAAACCATTTTGCGCCCATCTCATAAAGCTCGTCAACTATGCGCATTCCACCCTTGGTGTCAATTTCATTTATAGGATAAGGATTCGAACCAAAACTGCAATACAAACAGTTATAGTTGCAGGCTCGAGTACAGCGCCAAGTCATCATGTACAACAGTGGCCTTTCCTTCACGGTTTGCAAACTTGCCTTCACATCAACGCCTACCTTAAGCTTAAACGCTCTAAGCGTTGGAGCCACATCATATGTTAAGCCAGTTTACGTCCAGTCGCTGCTTTTGTGCATCAGCGCAGGAACGGTATTGGTTTTCGGCTCGGTTCTTGTTTGGCGATTTTTCGAAGAGGTTATAACGTGATGAAACGTGATGAGTCTTGTTTCATGTTGGAGGCTCCAACATAATATTTTATGCTTTAGAGCGGATAAAAGGATTTTTGTAAAGATTTCTTGACTATGAAAAAAATTAGGTACAAATTTGTTAGTCAAGATTTATTGACTAACAATTGTCATGAAATTTAACAACATTACAGTATACTTGATTGTGAGCTATTTTTCGCGCAACACTTTAGGAATATACCCACATGCAGGGTCAGAACCAAGAAAGTCTCCAGTATAGATTTCCGCTCGGGTTCTGCAGCCACCACAAATCTCGCGATACTCACAAACACCACATTTACCCTTCAAGTTACTACGGTCACTAAGTTTAACGGTTAATTCAGATGTTTGCAGCTCATCCCAGATTTGCTTTAGCGATTTGTCTTGGACATTTCCTAGCCTGATTCTATCATTGAAGCTGCATGGAATAACATCCCCGTTTTCGATTACACTCATGTACTTCCCAGCCAGAGAGCATTTGCCAAGGAAAAAGTTGTTGAACCAGTCGTCAAAGTTGGGCAATCCTCGCTGTTTAGCAATTCGAGCAAAGAAGGGACAATAGACGTTGACTTCAGGTGTTCCGTTATACTTTAGCCTTAGTTCATAAACCTCGTTCCAAATTTTCTCATACTGCTGTGGGGAGGGGGCACGAGCAAGATGCTCTTTTGTTTTGTTGAAGGGAATAAAACCGTGAATTACCACCCATCGGGCTCCGTATTTTTCAGCTAGTTTGATGACATGCTCCATATCGTCGGAGCTTACGTTATTTCGTGTAGAGTCAACATTGGCGAGGGTTGCCACAAGGCAATCCAAAAGTCCAGCTTTGGATGTTTTTTCCATGGCTAAAACAGCTTTTTCGTATGCACCCTTGCCGCGTAATGCATCATTAATTTCTTCTGGCCCATCAACACTTAATGAGACACGGACCCCATACCTGACTAGGGTGTCTAAGTTTTTGTCGTTAAGAAAATAGCCGTTTGTTATTAAGCTAACATTCATGCCAGTGCTCTTGGCATAGGCTATTATTTCGGGGAGGTCTTCTCTCAGAAGGGGTTCTCCTCCGCTTATTCCAAAATAGGTTGCCCCAAAATCGTGTATTTTGTCTACAATGCGTTTTGTCTCTTCAGTTCCAAGAGCGTCAGGAGCAGGAGAAGTTGATGCGAAACCGCAGTGTAGACAGTTGCTGGTGCATGCTGGAGTACATCTCCAAGGCAGAATGAATAAGGGTCCTTTACCTCTCAAAATAGTCACCATTTAATTAAATCAAGGCTTCATTTAATGATTATTTTCTTTGTTATTTTTTAGTTCCAAATTATCAAGAAACTGTACCAGTTCACTAGTACTCTTCACGGTCGTAGCGCCTTTGGTTTTGAGGCGCTTTAGATATTCTGTAGCTTTGCCGTTGGTAAAGTCTCTCTCCCCCATTGGTCCATTCTCTAGTAGAACTGTCGGTATTCCCTGTTTCAGAGCCGTTTCTGCAGCATCTAGGTTACGCAGGTTACCATCACCAAACTGGGTCGGCGTTACAACAAGAACGTTCGCTTTGCTAATCATCTGCAGGTTCGCTTTGTGGGCTTCAGTGGTTATCGGAGAGAACGGTGCCTCATTTGTTGTTGGAATCGACAGTAGCTGAGCAGTCTCTTGGTCAGTATCTAACAGGTTGAGAACCCCCGCAGTTACGCGGTATCCCTCATCAAGAAGCGTCTTCATAATTGGACTGCCAGTGCCACCTCCACATATCAAGTGAACAATGAGGCTTTTTGGTTGCAGAATTATGGGTCGTGAAATGGGAATAACATGAAGCTGTCCAGTAATAGGGTGATTCTTCACGATGGTATTAACACTGAAAACTTTTTTGACGTTTTCGCTTGTGAGAGTGTCATTCGATTTTCCAGCAGCAACAATTTTGCCGTCCTTCAACAGAATAATTGAGTCACAATATCGGGCAGCCAAGTTGAAATCGTGAAAAACCGCTACAATCAGCAACTTTTGTGTTTCACATAAGTGCTTAATGAGGTCCATTATTTCCAATTGATTGCTTATGTCAAGGTGCGTTGTTGGCTCGTCAAGTAAAAGAATTTGAGGTTCCTGAGTCAGGGCACGAGCAATTATAACACGCTGTATTTCTCCGCCACTAAGCTCGGTTACAGGTCTGTCGGCGAACTCCCAAGTGCGGGTTAGTTCCATGGACTTTTTTGCTATCTCCAAGTCCTTTTTGCCCTCCATCTTGAATCGAGCCATGTGAGGATTGCGACCCATGAGAACAACTTCCAGAGCAGTGAAATCAAAAGAGACAGGGGTACTCTGGGGAACTACAGCCATTTGTTTGGCAACATCCACAGTTTTCATGTTGTATATGTTTTCGGTACCTATGAGAATTGCACCTTTCTTGGGTTTGAGTACCCTACTGATGCTTTTGAGTAAAGTTGTTTTTCCTGAACCATTTGGACCAAGAATTCCTAAAAACTCGCCACTCTTCACATTGAAATTAATATCCTTCAAGACATCTACAGAACCATACGAACACTCTATTCCATCAATCGATAAGGTCACCATTCAGTTGTCATCTCACATTGTGTATCCTCGTTTTTTCCTGCGCAGAAGATAAATGAAAAACGGTCCACCAGCAAGCGCAGTTATAACACCAACAGGAGCTTCACCTGAACCCATTATAACCCTTGCTATGGAATCACTTATCATAAGAAAAGATGCTCCCACAACAGCAGATGTTGGAAGAAGAATACGGTGATCTGGACCAACAATAAGCCTAGTCAAATGAGGAATAATCAAGCCAACAAAACCGATTAAACCGCTGATGGAAACTGCTGCAGCAGTCATGAGAGTTGCGCAAATAAGCAAAATCCGTTTTAGTTTTTCTATTTCAACACCCAAGTGCTGAGCCTGATCTTCTCCTAACGCAAGAACGTTCAGGTCACGCGAGTAAAGATAAGCAGCAACAAAACCAAGAACCAGAAATGGAAAAACCGACCAAACATCACTCCAAGTTTCAGTAGATGAAAGGCTTCCAATGAGCCAAAAAGCCAGTCCACGATGAACTTTGTCGGTAGCAACAGTTTGCAAAAAAGTAACTATTGCACTTTGGAAGTAGGTAATTGCTATTCCAGTTAGAAGCAACATCGTAACTGGAACCCTAGAGCCAGTTTTTGATATAGAATAAACAGCAAGAACAGTAGCAAAAGAGCAAACAAAAGCAAAAATCTGGAGCGTATTAACCCCAAGAAAGGATACACCAACTCCTAGAACCAACACAAGTGCTGCACCTAACGATGCACCAGACATGGACCCTATCACATAAGGATCAGCCATTGGATTTCTGAAGATTCCCTGATAAATTACACCTGCAGTTGCAAGAGATGCACCAACTAGTGCTCCACAGATTACACGCGGAAGCCTAAGTTGAGTTATTATAACTTCAGAGGTATTGCTGATGCCAGAAGAATCCACCAAATCATTTAGAAAAGGAACTTGTTTGGACAATATCTTCAAAATGTCGCTGAATGGAATGTGAGCATAACCTAAGTTAAGTGACAAAACAAAAACTATTCCAAACAAAATTAACAGAATAACCAGATATAGCTTCCAGTGAGAAACATGCTTTAAATGAGAGGTTTCAGCGTCTTGTTTCATAACTCTCACAATTTGTCTTTCGGGTATAAAAAAGGGGGGGTTATTTTAGGATTATCCAAAAATTTCTGGATGAATCAGCGCTGCCATCGTTTCTACCCCATCGACAACCCGAGGACCAGACCTAACCAGCAGGTTTTCGTCAATCTCGTAAATTGCACCGTTTTGAACTGCAGTTATTGTGGTCCATCCAGGACGGTCATCCACAGCATCTATGTCGTAGTAGTTTTGAGACATATACGTGTCAGGAAATACTAGTACGTCAGGATTTTTTTCAATAATTTCTTCGGAGCTCGCAGTTGGCCAGCTTGTAGTTGCGTCGTTGAAGATGTTTTCTCCACCCGCCAAAGTTATGATTTCGTCAATGAATGTTTCTGGTCCCACACTTTGTAGAGGCTCGTACCAAACTTCATAGTAAACTTTTGGAGTAGTAGTTGCGTCTGCTAGTTGAGCGGCTACAGCATCTAGTCTTGCTCTCATTTGTGTAACAAGAGCACTAGCTTCAGCGTTGTTACCGGTTGCTCGTCCCACCAAAAGTATGTCCTGCAAAATGTCGTCAACGGTGTGGCCTTCTACCACCAAGACGTTATAGCCTAGGTCTGCTAGAGTCGCAGCGGCTTCTAGGCTTCCACTGCTTGCAAGAACCAAATCAGGATTCAAAGCAACGATTGGCTCTACAGAGGGCCCATAATAGTTTCCTATGCTGGTCAAGTTGCCTGACTCGATCCATGCCGTGAAGTTGTAGGGGTAATCACAAAAGTCTGTTACACCCACAACATTTTCTCCTGCTCCAATTGCAAACAGGATTTCTGTGTTGCTTGGCGCCAAAGATACTATTCTTTCTGGAATTGAAGTTAAAGTTACTACGTTGCCCATGGAGTCAACTAGTGTTATTTCTTGATCTTCGCTGCTGGGTTGATAGTTATCGATTTGGTCTTGGATTGTAGTTAGTGTTTGTTGGATGTCGTCTACGGAACTGTTCAAGTCATCGATTTGGCCTTGAAAAGTGACGAGTCCGTAAGCTGCGACAACTAATGAGACTACGGCTAAAATTGCTACGATATATGTGACGTTTTTATCCATTTAAGTTACACCCTTTAGGATGGATAATCCATCCTAACAGGTATATAAAAGTTCCGACAAAAACAAACAAACCCAACAAAAAAGGGCTACACAACAGTCACATTAACATAAGCCATGTTATTCACAGTTTTCTTCACAACAGATGCCACACTGAACGGTTTTGAATACAACGGGCACTCAAGAACCAAAGTATGGAACTCCCCATGTTCACCCAAAGGGTCAACACTTCCAATCTTCGACAAAAAATCGTCACCAGATTCTTCGCTGATAACAAAACCCAGCCACTCTTCACTCATATAACGTAAGTCCACACCAGTAATCAACGCCTTAAAGCCTAAACCAAAGATTTCATCAAAAAGCTCAGAGGTATTCTTGCCATAAATTGGCTCAAGCAACTCCAAACCAGTTTTAGTACAAACATCTGTTAGACCCGCCAAATGTGCCTCAACATTAATGTCACCTGCAATTAATGCATCGACTTCAAGGCTTTTGAGGGTCTCAGTAAATGCTCCTTCTTTTTGAAAATCAACAATTGTTAACTGTTTACCCATGGATTTTGCCAAAAGTTTCAGAGCTTCTATGTTTTCTGCATGTGGAGAAGGCCAAGGAAGAGTTGGAAGCAAAGTAATTAGATGGTCAACAGTAACGCCTTGCCTTTCGGCAAGATATAGGGCATAAAGGGAGTCTTTGCCACCAGAAAATAGAGCAGCAGCATTCATGCTTAAACAACCTCATAGACGTTGCAAATCAACAATTAAGACGTATTTAAGAACTTGTGTGAATCAGTGTCTCCAGTTGTTCTAGGGTCTCCACCAGCCTAGGTCCGGGTCGGGAGATGCAGTCTCTTTGAACCTCGTATAGTCTACCAGTTTTAACAGCGCTTATTTGCGACCACCCTTGCCGTTTCTTCACAGCCTCAAAACTTCCCCAAAATCTTGGAACATCAGGAATAACTGGAAAAACCATTACGTCAGGGTCCTGTTGGATAATGTCTTCGGGGCAAATTATTGGCCATTCTGAAACTGATTCTCCGAAAACATTTGTTCCTCCAACCAAGTCGATTAGGTTACCAATCCATGTTGCAGAATTAACACTAATGTAAGGATTGTTCCAGACCTCAAAGTACACCCGTGGTCTATTAGAAACGGCGTTTGTCCTCGAAACTACATTATCTATTCGTTGTCTGAGGTCATCCACAAGAGTTCTGGCTTGGGAACTGTTTCCAGTTGCCGTTCCCACAATCAATATGTTATTAAGAACATCGTCCATGCTGTGTGGAGCCAAAGTCAAAACGTGTAGTCCCAAACTTTTTAGCTGGTTTGCAGCGTTTATTGTTAGTTCACATTTACGGCTACAACTCGTTTTGCAATTGTTTGATTTTACTGTACACTGTGCAGTAGAAACCACAACTAAGTCAGGCTTCAAGTCCACAATGGTTTCAACTGAGGGGTCCCAGTAACCGCCCACCTTCAGTATTTCGTTTTCTTTAATCCGTGATTCTAGCTCAGGAGGATAGTTACAGTAGTCTGTTACGCCCACAACTTTGGCGCCAGCACCCACAGCAAACAATATCTCCGTGTTGCTGGGAGAGAGAGAAACAATCCGTTGTGGATGAACTTGACTATTAACGTCTACCATCTGTAATGCCGTTCCGTGTCTAACTGGATAAAAGGTAGAGACAACAGGTGACTTTAGAACTTTTTCTTCACACCAACATGCAGCATGTTTGCTAGATTGAAACTGTTTTTATTTTACAGTAACAGATTTTGCTAAATTTCTGGGCATATCAGGGTCATTGCCGCGCTCAAGCGACATGTAGTAAGCAAAGAGCTGCAATGGAATAACAAAAGGTATTGGCGAGAGAACTTCAGGCAAGCCTGTGTCTATTTCAATATAATCGTCAGCCAACTCTTTTATTTCCTCATCGTCTTTCTCAATAATTGCAATTATAGAGGCTCCACGTGCCTTCATTTCCATAATATTTCCGATGATGCTTCTGTGCGTCGAATCTTTTGGACATATGAAAATCACAGGAAATCCTGATTCAATCAAACTAATGGGACCATGCTTACTTTCTCCCGCAGGATAAGCCAACGAAGGAATGTATGAAATTTCCATAAGTTTCAGTTTACCCTCAAGAGCAACAGCAGAACCCATTCCCCGCCCCAAAAAGAAAAAGGTCTGCCGGTCAGCATATTTTTTAGCTAACTGTTTCACTTTCTCTTCTTCACTTGAAATAATTTCCTCAACAATGTCGGGTATCCGCTCAAGACTCTCTTCCAAATCCTCAATTTCCACATGAGAAACCTTTCCTCGCTTTTTAGCAAGCTTTATGGCGAGTTGAGAAAGCACAGAAAGCTGAGAAGTGAACGTCTTAGTTGCAGCAACTCCAATTTCTGGACCTGACTGCTGAACAATATAGACCCGAGCAACTCTAGTCAAAGTGGAGCCAACAATATTCGTAAGCCCTAAAACTGTAGCAGCACGCAACCTAGCGCTTTCAACAGCTTCTAGAGTGTCTGCGGTTTCCCCTGACTGACTAACAACTAAAAGAGTACTGTCGATGTTAACTGATTTTCCGTGTTGCTCAACAAACTCAGAAGCAATCACAGGATGAGTTGCCAAAAAGGACAGCTTAGAGAACAAATATGACGCGGCTAGGCATGCATGATATGATGTCCCACATGCAACCAAGAATACTTCGCCGGCACGATCAAGAAATGTAGTCATCAAATCCAAGTATTGGTCCTGTATCCTGAGGGTGTTTCTTAAACGCAAAGGCTGTTCATGAATCTCTTTTAGCATAAAGTGAGGATAACCCTGTTTTTCAGCCGCCTCGGGAGCCCAGTCTATAAGCTCAGGTTCACGCGTCACCAGATTCCAATCAGCGATACTGCGGATTTCGTATCCTTTATCACTCAGAACAACAAGTTCTCCGTCCTCAATTACTACAGACTTGTTTGTTTTTGGAAGAAAAGCTGGAATGTCAGATGCAACATATATACTGTCTTTGGCTACTCCGAGAACAAGGGGACTTTCTTTGCGTGCACAAACAATCTGGTCAGGTGCTTTAACTGAGATTACAGCTACAGCATATGAGCCGTCTATGCGCTTCATAGCCTCACGAACAGCATCAACAAAAAGAACCTCTTTTTTCATCACTTCTTCAATAAGGTGCGCGATAACTTCTGTGTCAGTCTTTGATTTGAAAGTGTGACCCAAATCTTCAAGTTCAGTTTTAAGTTCCGCAAAGTTTTCGATAATCCCATTGTGAACGACTGCAATTTGCTTGTTGCAGTCTGTATGTGGATGCGCGTTAACTTGATATGGTGCACCGTGTGTTGCCCATCGCGTGTGACCTACACCTATTCGTCCAGGAAGGTCGTCAAGGTCATGCATTTCATGAACGTCATCAATTTTTCCACTGTCCTTTTTTATGAAAAGATGACCACGGTCAATTGTTGCTATACCCACTGAGTCATAACCACGGTATTCTAGCTTTTTTAAGCCGCCATGAATTATTGGGGCAGCTTCACCCTTTTTTAGGATACATCCAAATATTCCACACATCAAGAGGTCCTCATTTTTTGTAACTTTTGCAGGTTTAGACCATTACAGCAGTCAGGTTGTGCATACTTTAGGTAAACGGAAAGAGCGTCTATAAGCATTTTTAGGAATCTTGTTTTAGAACTATAATGGAAATTGTAATGGTTTTAGAGTACAGTATAAATACCGTCTACATAGCGTTATAAATTTTGTCATAAAGCCGAAGTTATTTCACAAGACTTCATGCTTCCGACACGTTTACCACAAGAAATATGAATCAAAAAACTCAACAAAAACAAGGAGAGAGTAGTAGTGCTTACAGACTTCCTTTATCCTGGAGAAACAATCATATTCCAGAGCAGGAAGATCGAAAGTCTCAACGACAGTTTCTTCTTTTTCATCACTGACCAGCGAATACTGCTTTACAGACGACGCGGAGTCTTGTTCAAAAAAGACAGAGTAATATCAGAAAGAATCGAAAACATCAGCACAATGAAATACGGTGAAATGGGGATACTACGAAAGAAGGGTATTTTGTGCATCGAAACATACAGCAAAAAAATGGAGCCAATCGTAGGAAAAGTACCAGACATCAAAGCAATCTGGAAAGAAATGCAAAAATACATCAGAAAAGACCCTCCAGCTTGCTAAACAGGGCTCAATCACATAAAACACATAAAGCAGCGAATATAGAAATTAGGCTCTTCTAAAGCCAAGAACCAAACCAATCACGAAGCTCACTATGAAAGGAATGTGCTCAAACAGAGGAGTGAACAGGCTCAACGCGGGATCAATAGTGTTAACAAAGTTTGATGCCAACTCGGATAGCCCACTGTAATCTATGCCAATCACATTCAGGTATGCCAAAAATATCAGAGAAAAGATTATTGCCAAAATAATAAGTGCAACTTTGAGTACTTTTCTCATGGTGTAACCTACTAAAAATCCGCCGATTACACCTATTGCAATCTGGAAAAGGACAGGAACAAGCGACTCGCCAAGTGTGAGGTTTAGCATCGTATTTTTTCTACACTCGCGCAGTTAATAAAATTAACCATTAAGTGAATCGGGTAAAATTTCAGGCGACATTCATATAATCTGAAGCATATATTATTTCTTATTAATGCATAGATGAAAACAAAAAATTGAACACGTTTAACGTATAATATTCAAAAGAAAGAAACACATTCCGCAGAAACTTGTTGCACAATTAACTATAAAATAAAAGTCAACAGCAAAGGCATGCGTGTTCAGCAGCGTCAAATCTGCAGCCCATCAAGGAGCAAGTCTCATTTGCATTCATTACAGCCATCAACCATTAAAAAAATATTTATAATATAGTTAGTCATAATTTCAAGCATGAAAAAAAAGCTGTTGCTCAGCGACACAAGCAGACAATTAATGGCTAAAGATATCGCAGTTTTTGAAGACCCACAGAAACTCAAGTCAGTCTTGAACAAACTCAGCTGGAAGATTCTTCAACTCCTTAGCGAAAAAGAGATGTATCCTCTGCAAGTTGCAAGGAAACTAGAAGTGCATGAACAAAAAGTGTATTATCACATTAGAAAGTTGACCAAAGCTGGCGCAATTAAGGTTGTCAGAGAAGAGGAAAAGAAGGGCGCAATTGCAAAATACTACAAAGCAACATTTCCAGCCATGGGCGTGGAACTGCCTTTTGGTTATCACAAAATGAGCAGGTTTCCAGAGGGCAACATAGACGAGAAAATGCAGCAGTTTACAGGTCCTTTTATTAAAGATGGAAATTTTGATGGAAAAATTGTTGTGGGAAGCCCTGACCCTCATGGGCCATTCAAGGCAAAAGCCAGAGATGGTCATTATGCGGCGTATTTAACATTCTTTTTGGGGCAATTCGTGAAGTTGCCCGAAGATTTTGCCATAAAATTGGATGTTGACGTGAAAGCAGAAAAAGAGGAAAGCAACAATCTAATTTTGATGGGTGGACCCGGAACCAACCTCATTACGCAGGAAGTTAACGAGTTTTTGCCTATACGTTTTAACATGATACCCTCTGAACATGGTTTTCTTTTAGGAGGACTGGTCTCAGAAAAGACCAAAAAAGTTTACACTGCCGACAGCATGGGAGTAATAGCACAAATATCTAACCCATGGAACAAAGAAAAGACAGTAATTGTTCTTGCTGGCAACAAGGCGGTAGGAACAAAGGCATGTGTTCTTGCGCTCACAAAATTCGGGGATAAGACATTAAAGAAGTTTAATGGAAAAAAATTTGCGGTTATAATTCAGGGATTTGACCTTGACGGCGACGGAAAGGTTGACTCCACAGAAGTCCTTGAATAACCTAATTGCACCAATCACGAAATGATTATGCCAAAGGAATATCTGAAGGCTCACGGTATTTTGTGTAACATGAACACGATAACTGTTGTCTTTTTTGCACATGGACACAAAAACGTACTTGCAACCCATAAAACAACATTTGAAGTTACAAAAGAGGAAACACTCTCAAAGCAGGGCGACTGCATACTAGCAGTAAAATCAACAAAAACTGCAATTGATTTGCCAGTTGAATTTAAGAAAGCTGCCAAAAAAGATGATGCACAAATAACGATAACAATTGAGGTTGACGAACTAAAAGAGACAGTTAAAGCAAAGGGAAACCCGAAGTTGCAGTTTACTCACCCCACAGATTTGGTGGTACGAAAAAGCGATTATACATGTGAAAGAACTTTGGCGATTAGGGCAGACAAGGCAGCGGTTGACTTTTCAAGAAAGCTCGTAGAAAAACTAACAGACCCAAACCAAACAGCAAAAATCACGTTGACAGTTGAACATTACTGAATTTTGGCGTCCAAAACCACCTGCCAAGTGTAAGGTGCAACCTCTCGCACCGATTTTGCCAACAAAAACTCTTTGACTTGCCGCTTATTTTGGGTTACAGCTTGTGTTAACTGAGTTTTCGCTGTTTTTAGTGGACCAGAATCATTCACGAAACAGTAATAATGAATAATTCCACCCTCCGGCTTGAGGGCTTTGCAGGCAACATCCACGAACTCTAACGACGTTTCAGGCAGATTCATGATTACACGGTCAGCCTTACCCAACAGTTGCTCTTGGACAATTTGCCTAGCATCACCGACGATAGGCACAACCTGTTTTTCAGCACGGTTCAATGCAACATTTCTTTTCAGAAACGCTACAGCATCGGGGTTAACGTCTACAGCATAAATCTTCACATTTGGGTGCTTTTTTGCTATTGGAACAACAAAGGGACCGACACCAGCGAACAGGTCAACCACAGTTTCGCCAGCTTTAACCGCTAAGGCAACTCTGTTGTGTTCAGTAGAAAGTCTTGGAGAAAAATAGGCTTTGGCAACATCAACATAGTAGGTGCAACCATACTCTCGGTATAAAGTAGCGGTTTTGTTGTCTCCAGCTATGACTTCAAAGTCTCTTATGCGGTAGATGCCCTCAACGGCACCAGACTTGGCTAGAACAGTGGATACATGTTTGTGTGCCTTTAGTATGGCCTCGCCAATAGCATTTTTATAGTCTATAAGCTCTGCGGGAATCTCGACTATGGCAATGTCACCCACAAAATCGATGGCTCTTGGAATCAGAACTAAAAGGTCAGGGGGCAAGGTGTCTGCCAAAAAATCAGCTGGAACTAAATGACGTTTCTCCCGCTCAACAAAGTTATGAACAGACAATTCGTATTTGGACAAACTCTTCTCAAATACACTAAAAGCATCATAAGAAAGGTCAACGGTTAATGGTATGTAAAGCGAGCCTTCTGTTTGATGAATCTGCAGGTTACGATTAAACAGGTCAAGCTCGGCAACTAGACGAATTGCTAGTTCACCCAGCTTTTTGGGAACCTTCAGGCACACTGCTTCTGGCACGGCTAATCATAAAAGAATAGATAGAAGCCATTTAAATTCATAGAGTAACAACTAGACAATTTTCTTGTTGCGCCTAAGCAAATAAAACGCCAAAACCAACTCTAAAACTGACACCCAAGCCATACTCAAAACTGCAAAAAAGTGACTGAAAGAAGCGAGGTAAACTGTAGAATAGCCAACCAATGGAATAAGTAGTGTTGTTACTCCAATGACCAGCTTTTTTAAATCATGAATTAGTGCCGAAATTTTTCCTTTGGTTACAGAACTTAAGAAAAGTTGAATCTCAAAGATGCTTGCTGAGGCTATCGCGAGCATAACAAAAAATGGAATAAGAACGAGCAGGGGCGAGGACAATGGCTTTAGTAATGCCATGACAAGCAAAACTATTGGCACTGGAAGATAAGTTAGCGTTGATATCAGCGTCTTGGAAGTTATTATTCGGTTAATGTCTAAGGGCAAAGTTTTGGTGTACTCAAGCCCAGTTCCCTCTGCACCAAGCAAGGCGAGAGGCATAAGCAAAACAAAGATTGCACCCATAAACGTTGAAACAAGCACAGTAGAAGCCCGCAAAACCTCAAAGTTTGCAATCGTAAACGATACAATAACAGTCTCTAAAACAGGAAGAGCAAAAAAGAAAGCAGTTGCAGGATTCCTAGACGCAATCTTTAGGTCTTTTAGAACAAACCCAAACAAAGGACTACGCGTCTTTATCGAGAAATCTTTTGCTGTTACTCTCGACAACTTAACGTCACCTCCAGTGGATATGCGCTTAACTGTCTTCAGGGTCCACTTTACTGCGAACAAAGTAACAATGACGTAGCCAACCATAGACACAGCCGCAATTAATGCTGTAGAACCAGCAGTAACAAAACTGCTCAAGTTAGCGATTGTTAATCCAGCAGAGAACGGATGCAACAAACAAAAAAGTATGTTAGAGAACTGGTTTGGGCTAAGAAGCGTAGTTTCTAAAGAGGACACGATGTACCAAGGCAAACTAATCAGAAGGCTCACACCCATTAGCAGTGAACCCCACATTAAAATGAAAACCAAACGCAAAACAGTGGTTCCTTTAGAGCGTCCTCCACGAGACAGGTTTTTAGTGAATAACCTTGAGAACCAAAGAGCAACCGCTACAGCAAGCACCGCATTCATCACAGAAGCCACAAGCATAACCAGAACAACCAAGGGAGAAGCAGTAATGTAAGCCACCAAAGCTACTTGAGTTAGTATCGCTCCCACAACAATGTAATCCACAGATCGGATAAAAGAGAACAGGGTAATCAGTGAGAAGTCACGTTGTTCAAGGGGCAAAGTAGATAGAAGAGATGAGGATTCGGCGCTGACAAACGATGAAAGCGTCTGAATTGCATACAACGCCATGAAACCAAAGGTGACAGCCAAACTCAATGAGATGGCGCTTGTTAATCCAAGGATTGGAGACCCAAAAAACTGTGCCGTAAAGGGGATAATTGCAGCTAGAACATTAAATATTGCTACCAGCGATTTGTCCCATTTTGCTATTCTTAATGCTTTCTTGGTAAGTTCATAATCGTTTTGTGCGTCTGCTCCAAGTTGTCCTCTACCAAAGCCGCCCCACCACATACGACCTTTTTCCTCGGCTATTGACTTGTACACGACCTCCTTGTAGGGCAGACGACTGTACCGCCATGCCTCAAGCAACTTCATCCTTGAAGAATGCCTCCCCCAAGAGTCGGGTCTTGTCGGCAACCTCGTGTTCTTCGTTTGTCAACTTCAAGAAGACTTCTTCCAATGTTTCGCTTTTATTTCCAGTTTTAGTTTTCAGCTGGTCAAGCGTTCCCTCAGCAACTATTTTGCCTTCATAGATGATTCCAATTCTTGTGCAGATGCTTTCAGCCACTTCCATTATGTGTGTAGAAAACAAGACTGCTCCACCTTTTTGTGTATGCAACAAAAGCAGGTCTTTGACTATGCGACTAGTTTTGGCATCAAGACCACTCAGGGGCTCATCCAAAAGAAGAACTGGAGGCTGATGAACAAAAGAGGAAATTAGTGCAACTTTTTGTTTCATTCCAGTCGACAATGTAGCTATGGGGGCGTCAAAATATTCTGCCATGTCGAAAGCGTCCCCTAACTGGGTTACTACACGGTTGACTGAAGCTTGATCGATTTTTCGTATAGACGCAACGAACTCCAAAAAGTCACGGGCAGAAAGAGATTCATATAGTATCGGTTTTTCGGCTACGTACCCTATTTTTGATTTAACTTTGACGGAGTTCTTTGTTGGGTCACAGCCCTGAACTTTAACCCATCCTGAAGTTGGATCCACCAAGCCGATGATAGCTTTGATGGTTGTGGTTTTGCCTGCACCGTTTGGACCCAGCAGACCATAGATTTCTCCGGGAAATACCTTAAAGTTCAGTCCCGTTAGGGCTTGAACTGAGCCGAACTGCTTTGTAAGCTCAAATGCTTCAATCAAAGGCGAAGACATGAACAACACACCCGTTTGATAAAGTAAACTCTCTGTGGAGTGTGCCGTTACTAAAAGTAATGTTTTGTTAATCTACAATTCAGATTTGTGCGTAACCACGAAGGGTACAAACTGTAAACGCGTGACGGCTATAAGGGCACAGGTAAAAGTTAAATTTTAGCAGGTAGAGTAGTTATCATGAATTCTGAAGAAAGAAAAAGACTGATTGCAAAGTCACCTATTTCTTTCAAATACTTGAAGCGATTCAACATTGCTGCAGGAATTTTGCATCTAGTACAAGGGGCTATAATGCTGGTTTTGGGGCTTCAGCTTGAGTGGTCAAGAGACATATACACATTTTACATGAAATTGAACATCGTCAGCGCAGACACAACAGTGATTACTGCAGTTCCAGACGCTCAAGTTTTCTTCACTATTGGATATTTGGGAGTAATTCTTGCTGCGTTTCCTCTGATTTCTGCGATAGCACATTTTATGATTGCGTATCCAAAAAACAATAGCTACAATGAAAACCTGAAAAAAGGCATGAACCCATACAGATGGTACGAATATGCATTCTCAAGTTCGATAATGATTGTCTTGATTGCACTGTTTTTAGGCGTCTGGGACTTTTGGTCGCTGGTGATGATTTTTGTTCTCAACGCAATGATGATAATGTTTGGGTACATAATGGAAGTAATTAACCAGAAAACAGAGAAAACAAGCTGGTCAGCATTCATTCTTGGAAGCATTTCTGGATTCACACCATGGGTTGTGCTCTACGCATACTTCATCGCCGCTGTCAACTCTGTTGGTGTAGAAGTACCAACATTTGTTTACATGATTTTGTTCATTTACTTCTTCCTCTTTAACATCTTCGCAATCAACATGGTACTGCAATACAAGGGCGTTGGACGCTGGAAAGACTACCTTTACGGAGAAAGATTCTACATCATACTCAGCTTCGTAGCAAAAACGATACTATCATGGCTAGTATTCGTCGGAATATTCGCACCATTCTAACAAAAACAAGAAGCTTCAGGAAACTGAAGCACCCTCACCTTTTTTATGCACTTAAATCATGGAGACTTTAGCCCGATTTCTTGTGTTATGTTTTCTAGTTTCACGGCAACTAATGACTTGTTTGTTGGAGTTAGCGAGTGCCAACTGTCCTCTTTTTTGAAACCATGCGCAGGAAGAAAGTTTGGCGAAAGCTTCTGTTCACCCTCTTCCGCAAGATTCTGTATCGCTTTTGCTCGTTCCTGCGAATTTGTCACAACTTTTAGGGTTCCTCTCAGGACGATGAAACTGTATTCGCTTAGGTCTTCTCGGTATTCTTCGATTTCGACAGCGACACGTTTGTCGTTCTCGATTAACTTCATTTTTGTTCCGTAATCAGTAAAATGAAAATACAAGGTATCATTCAACACTACATACTGGAAGGGCGCCATGTATGGGTAATCTACTCCTTTGAAGGCAATACGACATAGCCGCTGTCTGCGAATAAGTTTCCACATTTCCTGTTTAGTCATTTTAGGCAACTTGAAAACAACCAAAACAAACCCCAATAAAAGTAGGCATACTGGATACTTGAATATTGTGACCACACAGAATAAACTTAAAAGAAAAGAAAGAAGATTCAATTAACAACCTACTTCTGAGGAATGAAGGGTTATGGAAAACAAGTCAACCGAAAACAAAGCCGCCAGACCCAAACCGCCACAAATTACAACCAAAACTAAAGTATACATTTTAATTGTTGCATTGGTTCTTTGTGCAATAAAGACCATAATACCCTTCCCGTATGTAAGCAAAGAATGCATGCTAGGATACAAAGCTGGCTGTTCTTTCACCCCAATAAGTACTGCAATCCTTGTTGTCATGATCATAATTACATATGTTATGGCAAAAAAGAAGAAAATAGTATAACAGGTCTACGCACAACAAAAAATACACTAAAATGAAAGTGGCGGGCCCGAGGGGAATTGAACCCCTGACCTACGGATTAAGAGTTTCAGCCTAGTCCCAGAGGGACCAGTCCGCCGCTCTGCCTTGCTGAGCTACGGGCCCACAAATAAAGGCATACTCACTACAGAGAAAACAGGTACCCATATATTTTTTGTTATTACAGAAGGTAAATGTAATGGGAGCTACAAGGCTTTGAACGAACTTGTCTTCATCGGAATGGGATTGTACGACGAAAAAGACGTTTCACTCCGTGGATTTGAGGAACTAAAAAGTGCAGACACAGTTTTTGCTGAAGTTTACACCAGCTTGATGCCTGGACTATCCATCAAGAAACTGGAAGAGATGATAAGAAAGCAGGTTAATGTTGTTTCGCGAAGAGTCTTAGAGGAAGAAGGTGGAGAACTAATCTTTGAAGCCGCTAAGAAAGGAAAGACAGCGTTCATAGTCCAAGGAGACCCCATGATAGCCACAACTCATGTGGATTTGCGGATTAGTGCAAAGAAAAGGGGAATTAAAACCCGTGTGGTTCATGGGGCGTCTGCGGTTTCTGCTGTTAGAGGGATT
The DNA here is from genome assembly GCA_026014495.1 of Candidatus Bathyarchaeum sp. Taxonomy (GTDB): domain Archaea; phylum Thermoproteota; class Bathyarchaeia; order Bathyarchaeales; family Bathyarchaeaceae; genus Bathyarchaeum. The sequence goes on along the minus strand of JAOZIF010000131.1, from coordinate 20,283 downwards.
TCGGGTTTGCAGAATTACAAGTTTGGAAAAGCGGTTACGGTGCCATTTTCTGAGGAGGGTGTTGTCTATGAAACGCCATACAATGTTATCAGGGAAAACATGAAAATGGGACTGCATACGATGTGTTATCTGGACATAAAAGCTGTAGAGAAAAGATATTTGACGGTTAATGAGGCATTACAAACGCTGCTAGAGTTGGAGAAACAAAAGAAACAACAGGTTGCCGCACCAAGAAATCTGGTTGTAGGCGTTGCAAGAGCAGGTTCACCGCAGCCAATCGTGAAAGCAGGTTACATACAAGATACGATAAATTATGATTTTGGTGCTCCTCCGCACACGCTTATCTTTCCGGGCAAACTGCACTTCATGGAAGCTGAAGCGCTCATAGCATTGGCGGATGCACCCAAAGAAGTGTTGGAGATGGCACAATGACAACAATTGAAGAACTGATTACAAAATACATCAAAGGTGCAGACCGCGTCATAAAAGAAATCAAAGAAATCCCAGAAGATGTAAGCCTCAAAGATGAAGAGACTGAAACGGTGTTTGATTGGGCTAAACGTTATCTGGAAGACGCAAAATATTATCAACAGAAAGGAAAACTGGAAACAAGCCTCACTTCCGTCGCCTACTGTGAAGGGCTATTAGATGCCTTGCGGCTGTTAGGAGCTGTGGAGTTTTCATGGTAACAAAAAACAAAAAAACTGTCTTAGCTTCGGGCACATTTGATTTGCTTCACCTAGGTCACGTGAAGTTTTTGGAGGAGGCAAAAAAGGCAGGCGGCAAAAACGCAGAGCTAATAGTTATAGTTGCCCGAGACAACACGGTAAAAGCCAGAAAAGGAAAAAATCCAATCATGCCAGAGGACCAACGACGCGCACTTGTCGAGTCGCTGAAAGTTGTCGACGAAGCCATTCTTGGATGGGAAGATTTCAGCATAGACAAAGTAATTGAAAGAATAAAACCAGACATAATAGCTGTGGGCCATGACCAAGACGGAATAGAAAATGAAGTGCAAAAAGCGATAGAAGAAAAGAAAGTTACAATTGAAGTTGCTAAGATTGGAAGATTTGGAAAAAGAGAATTGGATAGTTCCTCAAAGATTGTGAGAAAGATTATAGAGTCATTCAACAAGTAATTGACAGGCTTTAGGGCAGAATTAGAATCTCAACTTTCACTTTGTTTCCGTCTTTTAGTTTTAGGTTGCTTCGAAGAAACGTTGGAGAAACAATCTCCAGCACAGAAGCTCCATAATGGCTTCTCATGGCATAAATGACAGCGCCCTTTGCCTTGTTGTTTATTACTGCAGGATAACATTTTACTGGACCAAAAGTTCTGGACTCGTCATTGAAACCTTCAAGCTCTACAGCAGGATATGCTTCAAGCTCCGACAGGGCGTGCACATCATAGTCGGTTGTCAGCTTGATGTTAAGGGTGCCAGGATACGGGTCAAAACCAAGCTTTTCCATAAACTGTTTGCGATACCCCTCTTTAGTCACGTAGTAGGCGCCCTCTCCTAATCCGCTAAACAAAACGCCTTCCAAAGTTATGGATGGTGGATACTCTGACTCAAAAATCAAACGCAACTCAGAATACAGTTTTTTTAACTCGGCAACTCCTTGGCTGGTGATTTTTAGTAAGCAGCCATCTGGAGTTATGGTTCGTTTTATCCATCCTATCTTTTCCAAGTTGATGAGGTGTCGAGACGCTGTCTGCTGGGACGCCCCAATCTTTTCTGACAAATATTCGGTGGAAACCTTAACGGTTCGGCTGGTTGCACCCAACTCCGCTAACTTGTATAGAGTAAAGAGGAGCTTCCAGGACCTTAAATCAGGTTTCAGGGGGTCCATGTTAATCGCCTAGTTCTGAGAAGAGACAAACTACCTATTATAAGTAACCCGAAACCGAGACTCACTCACATGCTCGCTGTAGCAGTTCAACTTCTTTCACAGCTTTTATGGCAACTTCTAGCATGTCATCGTCAGGAGGACTGGTTGTAAACCGTTGAAGAAGCAACCCTGGAGCAACTAATGCTCTGACAATCAACGAGTCTTTGTATCTGTCGCTTAGCCTCAAAAGCTCATACGAAACGGAGCTGATGACTGGAATGAGAATAACTCTGTAGGATAACCGCGTGAAGTAGTCACCGCTTGGCATAAGCGAGAAGAACAGAATGCTGACTAACGTAACTATGAGAAGAAAAGATGTTCCGCACCTAGCATGAAAACGGGAGTATTTTTTGACGTTTTCGACGTTTAATTCAACTCCAGCCTCGTACGCATTGATTGACGCATGTTCTGCGCCGTGGTATTGTAGTATGCGTTTGAAGTCTCCAAGTCTAGATACGGCAGCGAGGTATGCCAACAGGAATGTTAAACGAACTATTCCTTCAGCAATATTGAAGAGAAGTCCTCCGCCTAGATTAAGCAGGGTTGTTAAGAAAAACGGTGTGATGCTAAACAGGAGTACCGATAAACATAGGGACAAGGCAATGATTCCGATAATTAGCATTGGGCTTAGAAGTTCTTCTTCATTTTCGTCTTCTCCAAAAGCGGCGTTTGCAGAAAAGTAGATGCCCTTGATTCCCACATAAAGCGTTTCAAACAGAGCAAGTATGCCTCTCACGAAAGGAAGCATGAGGAGCCTGCACTTTTTAGACAGGGAACTTATTTTTTCCCTCTTTGTTGCTATCTCATTGTTGGGCTGCCGCACACAGATTACCAGATTGTCTTTGGAGCGCATCATCACGCCCTCCATCACAGCTTGCCCGCCAAAAGCTAATGACGGCTCTTTTGTTTCCTTATCAGTTAAGCTCATACCAAAAGGAGATTTTATCGATTCTTATATTCCTTTATGAAAAATATTTGAAATTAAGAAAACTTTTATGCCTGAAATTCATAGGGCATGCTGGGGACATAGCTCATGGAAGGAAGATGGGTTAACGATTGCCAGAAAATTTTGAAAGAAATAAAGAATTCAACAAAAACTGAAGGAAGCGACCGTCTAGACATGGTGCGGACAATCAGATTCACAATACTTGCGTTGCAACGAAGCGTGACGGGGTGGATGCAGTGGGCTGACAACCCCGACGTTATGGCTCAGTTTTCGTTAGATGAACTGACAGAAATAAACAAGAATCTTGCTGACCTTGTGTGCGCCTTTGTAGACTACGATGCAAGAATAACGGGAAGCCAAGAAAAAAAGATAGAGAAAAAGATGCGAAAAGAAGCCATCAAAAAGCCACGAGAACCAAACGACATGTTCTACGTGAAGTAATTCGAAAAGAATTCTTGTAGTTAGCGTGATTGCCTAAGTTTATTTAGGGCGATTAATGCTAGGCAATCTGATGTTGCCCCCCAGTACCAAGTAAGACGCCATTGGAAGAATTAAGTGTGCAACTAAAAAAGAGTGACCCTGTTGAGGCAAGGGCAATTAACGAAAAGTCTTTTCTGTAATCGAAAACAGCTTTTCCAGAGAGAAACTTTAGGGGCATCATGGAGTAAAAAGAAGACATTAAGGTTAACAGCAATCCATGGTGGTCACACATTTTTGAATTAATTAAACTAGCAGTTGGTTATTGTTTTCTTTTGTAAAGCATGTATGCAACTAATGCAACAAAAAGTAGCGATACCACAACAAGCAGCATAGCACCAAAAAGCCACGAAGAATCATGAAAAGTTGAAGTGAAAAACAGTTGTGAGCTAACATTTGACAAGGTAACGGTCATTGTCCCAGACGGAGTAGTAACTGCGTAACCATCGGGTGCAACAACAGAAAAGACGTAATTTCCAATGCATAGTTCAAAACTTATTGTATTGGAACTGGAGTTCTTTGTTTGACCATTTATTGTTACTGCCCAGTTTGTTTCTTTGGGCAAGCCTGACGCAACAAAAGACACTGTATAGGTGTGAGGGCTTGACGAATATTCTCCTATCGCATAGACTAGATGGTCATATGAACCAAAATAAACGACGCCATCTGCAATTGCGGGAGAAGAAACTACCATATCCTCTGTTGTGTAGCTCCAAATGTAATCTCCTGTTGCAGCATCTAATGCGTAAAGCTTCTTGTCTTCTGAGCCCACAAAAACAGTGCCACCAACCACAGCAGGAGAAGAATCCACATACCCACCTGTTGTGTAATTCCATATTAAAGTCCCAGTTGAAGCATCCAAACAGTAGATGTTATTGTCTCTTGAGCCAAGGTAAAGCATTCCGTCAGCCAGTGCGGGAGAAGAATATACTGGACCATCGGTTGTAAAATTCCACACCAGTGTGCCATTAGTTGCATCCAAACAATAGACAATTGCATCCTGTGAACCAACATAAACTAAATCGTTAGTTGCTGTAGGTGAAGACAAAATCAGGTCATCTGTTTTGTGACTCCACAGGTAATCTCCTGTTAAGGCATCTAAAGCGTAAAGTTTGCCGTCTAATGAACCAATGTAGAGTATCCCGTTAGCAACAGCAGGAGAAGATGTTATAATCTTGTCATCTGTTGTGTAGTTCCACACTAGGTCTCCAGTTAAAGCATCCAAACAGTAAACATTTTTGTCTTGTGAGCCAACATAAACCAAACCGTCAGCTACCGCAGGAGAAGAAACAACATAAAGACCAGTTTTGTAGCTCCAAACCTGACTTCCGGTTGAAGCATTTAATGCATACACGTTGTGGTCATATGAGCCAACATAAACCAGTCCATTAGCTACAGCAGGAGACGATAGTAGAATCAGGTCTTGGGCAGTGAAACTCCACAGGACAGTGTTGTGTAGTTCCAAGTCGTAGCCTACCATGCCGGTGGTAGCGTTTAATGCGTAAACTTTGTTGTCATGTGACCCAACATAAACGATGCCGTCAACCACAGCAACAGAGGAATCTACTTTTCCTCCAGTTCTGAATTTCCACACAATCTCGCCGTCAGAGGCATCTAAGGCGTAAAGTTTGCCGTCCCATCCGCCAACATAAAGTATGCCCTCAGCAACTGCAGGACGAGAAATCACAAGGTCTTCTGTAGCGTAGTTCCATATCAAGTTGCCAGTAGATGCGTTTAAACAGTAAACCATGTTGTCCTGTGAGCCAACATAAACCAAGCCGTTATCCACAACAGGAGAAGAAGATACACCGCCTCCTGTGCGGTAACTCCATAGGTAATCTCCTGTTAAGGTGTCTAAAGCGTAAACTTTGCCGTCTTCTGAACCCACAAAAACTTTGTCATCAGCAACAGCAGGAGAAGAAAAAAGTTGTCCACCAGTTGTAAAATTCCAGATAAATGTGCCATTAGCTGCATCCAAGCAGTAAATATTGCTGTCTAATGAGCCTACAAGGACCATGCCGTTTACAACAGCGGGAGAAGAAACAACGTCATCTCTAGTTTCGTAGTTCCACACCACACTGCCATTTAGGGCATCTAAAGCGTAAACGTTGTTGTCTAGTGAGCCAACATAAACTAGGTCTCCAGTTACGGATGGAGAAGACATCAGTATCTTACCCCCTGTTGTGTAACTCCAAACCTGAGTTCCTGTTGAAGCATTCAAAGCGTAAAGTTTGCTGTCAACTGAGCCCACATAAACGATGCCATTTGCGTAGGCAGGGTCGCTGTCTACAAAGTAGTCTGTTGTATAGTTCCATATTTTAGCGCCGCTGGACGCATCCAAGCAGTAAACGTTGTAGTCTTCTGAGCCAACATAAACCATGCCATCAACCACAGCAGGGCAAGAAACGACTACTCCGCCGCTTACATAGCTCCACATTTGCTCTCCATTAACTGCATCTAAAGCGTAGATTTTTCTATCATACGCACCAACATAAACCACGCCGTCAACTACAACAGGAGAACCCACCTGACCGCCAGTGTTAAACTTCCATAAGGTTTGATTTGTGTCAGGCGCTGTTGACCCTAAGGTGCCTGTGTGTGCTAGATTCTGATGAAACATAGACCAGTCAGTTGACTCTGAGGATTCTGCAAAGGCTTCAGAAGCACCAACGGAATAAATCGCCAACAAAACGGAAGAAAAGAAAACTAGAAGAACAGCAGTTAAAACGAAACAGGTAAGGGCTTTTTGGTTCATGTTATGCTTATCCTTTTGCACACGTTATTTGAAGGGCGTTTATGCATAAACAAGATTTCTGGACAAACAGCAGCATGATTCACGCCGCCAACATTAGTAAAGGGTTCAACAATTAATAAAAACTATCTTTTGCAGAACAGAACACAACAAAACAGGAACAAAAAACAAAAAAGAGAAAAAAGGAAGCCCATTTATTGGCGTCGTATCTTTTTGGCTATCTCTTCGCCGACTTCGGTGGTTTTAGCTTCGCCTCCAAGGTCGCGTGGAATCACTTTGCCTTCTTCAAGAACTAAATCTACTGCTCTATCGATTCTATCTGCAGCCTCTTTAGCAGCGGGGTCATTGTGCATTTGGGCAAGCCAGTCCATAAGCATTTTAGCGGACAAAATTGTTGCAATAGGATTTGCCACATTTTTGCCATAATATTTTGGTGCGCTTCCATGAATGGGTCTGAACATTCCATATCTGTCGCCAACTTCGGCGCTTGGTGCTACGCCTAAGCCGCCCTGAAACGGCGATGTGAGGTCGGAGATTATGTCGCCAAACATGTTGGTTGTGACAACAACATCATAGTATTCGGGGCGCCTAATTGCCCACTGAGCCCAAGCATCTATCAATGCGTAATCTTTTTCGATTTCGGGGTATCCTTCAGCCACCTCATCAAAGACTTCTCGGAATAAGGCACAGCTTTTGAGAACTGTGCTTTTGTCGACACATGTTACCCGTTTCTTTCCGTCTAGGGGTGCGCCTTTGTTTCTTGTTTTGCACAGGTCAAAAGCGTATTTTACGATTCTCTCTGAGCCTCTTCGGGTGACGATTTTAACGTCTATTGCTACTTCGTTCTTTTCTGCACGTTCTAGGACTCCACGGATCGGAGTGTAAAGGTCTTCTGTTCCTTCCCGCACCACAACTAAATCGATGTCTCCAGCTTTCTTTCCAGCCAAAGGGCACTCTATGTTGGGTCTTATTTTGACTGGTCGTACATTGGCGTAGAGGTCAAGTTTTTGGCGAAGTATTCTGTGAATGTATACAATATGTTCTAGGCCTGCTACTCCAGGCATCCCCACAGCGCCGAATAGTATGGCATCAGATTCTTTGCACGCAGGATATGCCTCGGCTGGCCAAGGTTCCCCTGTTTTTTGGTAGTATTCAAATCCGCACTCAAATTCTGTGAATTTTAAATCAAGACCCGTTACAACATCTGTTGTGGCTTTTAGTGCTTTGACGGCTTCGGGAACCACTTCTTTGCTTATGCCGTCTCCGAGTAAAACTACGATGTTATATTTCTTGGACACGTAAACTCATCTCTTTGTATTTCGAACTGTAACGGTTCTATATAAGCTCTCAAGGACTGCTTCAAAGCTACCTGTTTAGAACTAAATGTTAGGTCGTAAATTTAATGAAAAAATGTTGCTGCAAATTCTTGAACATTAAAGGAAAGGGCGGTTTCCCAAAGATTAGTTTGAAGTCTTTGCCAGTTTTTTCACATTATAAAAGATGCCTATTGCAGCTATTGCTGCTATCAGAGCCAAACCGATGGCTACAATCACCAGAATTACAAGCAGGCTGATGTCATCATTCATGTCGCTTGTTTTGGCGTCTAGCTCTTCATGGGTTATGGAAGAATCGATAAGGGAATTCAAGCTGTTTTGAAGTTCGTTAAGGTTTGTGTTCAGTTCGTCCACAGTTGAGTGGATGTAGGTTAAATCAGATTGGCTTGTGGTAGCGTTAAACGAAGCTAAGATGGATTGTAGGTCAGTGGTTATTGTGTTTAGGTTGTCCAAAGCTGAAGAAAGAAGGGCTACGTCTGTGGCGGTTGCTGCAGTTGCACTAAAAGAGGTCAAAGTGGTTTGTATGTTGCTGATTGTGTTTTGTAATGAGTTGAATACTGAATTCAGGGCGGTCATGTTTGCTTCTATGTCATCTAGTTTGTCGTTGAGCGTGTTTATTTCTGCAATGACATCTTCAAGAGTGGCTGATTGTGCGATTACGGTGAATGAATTGGAGGATACAGTAGCTGCTGAGATAATTAGTGCACTGAGAAGTAATACTAAAAATTTAGAGAATATGTTGTTATTCATTCTTTGTTTCCCCTAACTTGCTCAAGTTATCGGATTACATGTACATAAGGTATGTCCACAAGTCAGCATTCAAAAAATTTGTGGATAAAAACAAGTTCAATCTCAAGTCTTCAGAATAGAACATGTTATATTTTTGGTTGACCAAATAATGGTCATGAATTCTTGTATTCTATACGTTTCCCTAACAGGTAATACACGAAAATTTGCAGAAAACATATCTAACGAATTAAAGATCCCAGCAGTTTTTGACATAACCACCACAGAACCAACAGCTGTTAAAGACTTTGACATGATAATTTTGGGAACACCAGTTCATGGTTTTAATCCGTCAAAAGAATCGGTTGCTTTCATAAAACGTCTACCCAACGGCGAAGGAAAACAGGCAATTCTGTTTTGCACATACCGCCTATGGAAAGGCAGAGTTTTTGGCAAATTAAAGGGTGAAATGAAAAAGAGGGGCTACAGCACTATTTTGTGTGTTTCCGCAAAAGCAAAAGAATTCACTGACAACGATTTTGTAGAGCCGATACAAAAGATTGTAAAGACTCTAACAAAGTGAAATTATGTTTCGGCATCAGCGTGATTTTTTGTTTACGATTTTTTCTGTGTCAACTAGGGATTCTTTTAGGTAGTCTTCCAGAGTTTCTCCAGGAACTACTTCGATAGTATAGTCTCTGGGGTCAATTGAGTGCTTGTAGTTTTTGGCTGGAACAATTACTTTTTTAAAGCCCCACATTTCTGCGGCTTTAATTTTTTCATGTAATCCGCCAACTGCTGTAACTGGAATCACATCGTTTACGCTGACATTGATTTCTCCTGTTACTGCAACATCTTGTCTGACGGGTTTTCCCTCTATCAGGGAACATAGCAAGATGGTCATGGTGACGCCTGCGCTTGGTCCATCAACTCTGTAGGCTTGAGCAAAGTCTATGTGAGTAAAGAAGTCTTGTGCAATGTCAACGCCATATTTTTGCAGTATAACGCTTCTTACTTTCGCTACGCTATCCGCGATGAACTGTTCTTGGCCCTCTTTTGCTACGCCAGTGACCTTATAGTAGCCATGTAACGAGTTATCTGATCGTTTACCTCGTTTTTCCAAAAAGCCCTTGACTGCAAGAACATTACCTGTCATCTCTCCACTATATGCATCCTTTACTACTGCGACCCCGTAAATTTGTCCTAGCTTGGCGCCTTCTGGGCTGATTTCCAGAAGTTCTCCTCTTTCGCTCATTTGGTGTTCAAGTATTTGTTTTTGGATTGTTTTGCAATGTTTTTCAATTGCGTCTTTTACGTGTCTTCGTTCAACAAGCTCTAAGCCCTCGTTCATTGCCAAGGTGGCGGCTGTTTTGACCAGCGAAATCATGGGACGGAATTTTGTTGATAACGAATTGTTTTTGTTGCTTCTTCTTCGTCCTTCATCAACTATTTCTTCGCATGCTTCTCTGCTGAAGTGCAGCAACCTGAATCTTGAAACTTCTTGAGCAATAAACTGGACATATTTGCGGCGGTTTTCAACAGTGTTTTGCATGTCGTTGTTCATTCGGACTACTTTGCCGTAACCGTATATTCTGTCCATAAGCGCGGGGTGAACCTGTCCGATGCTGTCAAAGTTTCCAGCGCCAACCAAGAAGCACATACAAGGCACAGGCTCAGTAGACACTGCCATGGCTGCTGTTCCTCCTGCTCCGCTTAGACGGCTTCGCATAGTGATAGGCAATTGCCCATCTTCCAGAACAGTCAACAGGGTAATCGCTTCGTCTGGTGCCATGTTCTTGATTTCGTCAATATAGAGCACTCCAAGGTGTGCACGGTGAACATCCCCTGCAGATACTCTTTGATGCTCAGGTGTACCAAGTCCACCAGTCTGTAATGGGTCCCATGCAATGCTTCCGAACAGTTGCGCGGAACCGTGTCCTGTGGCGTCAATGAATGGGGCAACTTTTTTAGAGTTGTCCACTACAAGTTTTGGAACTTTAGATGCTTTTGCTCCGCCTACACCTTTTGCGGCTCCAAGCACTCCAAATCGTCCTAGTACAGTCACTAGGATAAGGAACATGAGCATCATTCCAGCTGGCAGAAACGTTATGGTTCCTATTGAAACAAACTGGTCAAGCATGTATCCCGAAAAGTTGCCGCTATAGCTGTCCTGAAGAGTTTCTCCAAGCACATTCAGAGCATTTACGTCCCAAGCAACTTTCTCTTGCCACAGATAGTAAAAGCCTGCAAACATGAAAATTGAGGCAACAATTATCATAATGTAGATTATGGCTTTGACTCCGAGTCTTTGAAGAAACAGTTTCTTTTCTTCTTTGAGTTTCTGTTTTAGCAGGATTTTTTTTCCAGCACCTGCTTCGTGGCAGGATATTTTTGGTTCGCTGGGGATTACGTCGTTTTGCCAGCATATTGCGTCTTGAAGATGAATTTCCTCTTTTTTGTAAAGTTCAGTTAGGTGAACAGAAAGAGCTCGTCCAATCAGAGATTTGCCTGTTCCGGGGTCTCCAAGCAAAAGTAGATATGGTCCAGGTGGAGCGGATTTGGTGATTTGTGGTTTTTCTTTGTTTGGGTCTTTCCATGCTTCGTACCAGTTTTCTTCTTTGAGGTTTTTGAGTTTGTGAACCCATTCATTTAGGCACAGGTAGCACTCGTCTAGTGCTCGTTCTTGTCCGATAACCCATTCAAGAAGATTGTTGGAAACTGGGTAATCCTTGGTGGATTCGAAGTTTTTCCAGTCCCATGGCTTACCGCGGATAGTTTCTTGGTCGTCTCCGAAATACGTCAAATTTGCCCCTCTTACCTTTGACTAGTTATGTTTGTAGGCTCTGCACAGGCTTTTAGTTGAGAGCTTATGCTGTCCTGAAAAGGAAAGGACAATAGTAACAAAGATAAAGTCATATTACGAAAACGAATATATTGTGAAAAATGTACATGTGAATCAGTTTGCAAGAATTTTTGAACAGCTAATGAATAGTTTTTGTGTCTTTTTCGAGTTATTATGTTGAATTTTTTCTATGATTCTAATGTTTTGTGGCAAAGTTGTTCAAGAAGATTTTATTAGTGAGTAGCTTTGGAAATGTTAGTCAAGGCATGTAGAAGGGAACTGTGATGAAAGATACTATTGCGATTATTGGCGCAGGCGTGATAGGGGGCTCGGTAGTTAAGAGCCTTTTGAAGAGCGGGTATGAGGGCAAGATTATAGTTGCCGAGATAATGCCCGAAAAAACTAAGGAACTAGAACAGTTGGGCGTATCAGTGACCACCAACAACAGGGATGCTGCCAGAGAGGCCGACATTGTTTTTTTGTCTGTGAAGCCGAATGTTTTGAAGACTGTTCTAAAAGAGGTAAGCCGAGAGGTTGAAGGGAAGCTTGTGGTTTCTACGGCTGCTGCGGTTAATGTTAAGTTCTGTAAGCGAGTGGTGCCTAAGGCTCGTTGTGTGCGGATTATGCCGAATGTTGCGATTATGGTTCAGGAGTCTTTCACTGCTTACTGCTGCGATGATGACGTGACTAAAGAGGACAAAAAGAAAATCGAGCACATTCTTGTCGCTATGGGCAGGTCCATGGAGATTGATGAATGTTACATGGATGCGGTTACTGCTGTTAGCGGAAGCGGTCCGGGATATTTGTCGATTATAATTGAGGCGCTGGCGTATGGGGGCTTGAAGGTTGGGTTGCCCAGAGATTTGGCGTTGACTTGTGCGGCTCAGGCTGTTCTTGGAACTGCGAAGCTTGTGTTGGAAACGGAGCAGAGTCCTGCTCAGATAAGGGATAGTGTTACAACTCCGGGCGGAACAACTATTGAGGCTATCTATGAGGTTGAGGGTAGTGAGGTTAGGCAGGCTTTGATGCGTGCTGTAGAGGCTGCAACCAAGAAGAGCGAAAAGATTAGAAAACAGTGGGAGTAACTGTTAACCAAAACGTATATCCAATAATTTGACGAAGGTGTAAGTATGCCAGAAGAGAAGATTGTTGTTCTTATGGGGTCTCCAAGAGATTTGCATTTTGCAGCTAAAGTCAAAAGTTTTCTGAAAAAAGAAAAGTTTCCAGTCTCCTGTGTGTATAACGTTGCTTCTGCTCATAGGACTCCAGAAAAGCTGCTTAACGATTTAAAGGAGAACGAAGACAGCGCCGCCAGCATAGTTTACATTACTGTTGCTGGGTTGTCTGATGCTCTGTCTGGGGTGGTTGCGGGATATAGTAGGTTCCCTGTTATTGCTTGTCCTCCAGATTCTGATAAACATGGAGGAATGAAGGTGTTTTCTTCAACTGCGATGCCTAGTGGGATACCTGTTGCCTATGTTGCAAAGCCAGAAAATGCTGCATTAGTAGCTATGAGAATTTTTGCGCTAAATAATCCTGAGTTAAAAGAAAAATTGGACAAGTTTAAACAGAAAATGGCAAAGGCAGTCTATGACGGCGCAGAAGAAGTAAAGAAGGTTACTGAGAAAAAAGACGTTAACAAGCTGGCAGTTTAAGAAAAGGCTGTTTTCAACAATGTACCTCTATTAGGAGTCTAATAGGGGTTTATTTTTTGAGCCAGTTATGGTTTTGAAGTCAGTCTTGTAAAGGTTTCTTGACAAAAATGCTTTTCAAGTAATGTCAAACATAAGGACAGAAAGTGGATAGTTTGAAGAAAGTTGCTGTGATTGCTGTATTGCTTGTTTTGTCGTTACTGTTGGTTGTTGTTTTTAGTTTTCTGTCAAGTCCTAGTTCAGAACAGGAGCCATTTTACGTTGGGGTGACGTATTGTGGGGAATCTGTTGAGGAAGCTAAACTGCTTGTTGACAAAGTGAAGGATTACACTAACGTTTTCTTTTTGCAGTCTGGCGAGTTACAGAAAAGTCCAGATAACGTGACTGAGATAGGGGATTATGTTGTTTCTTGTGGTTTGCAGTTTGTTGTCTATTTTGGGACAGATAGTACATGGTTGATGAAGATGTGGCAGGACACCTATGATGGGCATTGGGGCGACCAGTTTGGCGGGATTTATTTTGGTGATGAGCATGCGGGAAAAATGTTGGATGGTGAAATGTTTGTCTATGAACAGGAGACGCAAAGTTCTGTTAGAAAGATGGCTGATGGCACGATTACAGGCTATAAGATGGATGCTAACACGTCTGTTACTTACAAGCAGGATGGAACCGTGATGACAAGGCCAGTAAATGCGCCTGTAAACTCATCTTATGTTACCACTTATTATGTTAATGGGACGGTCACAGTTATGACTGAAGAAACAGGCAGTGTCCACACGGTAGAGGAGGGAAGTGTTGATGCGCCTTACACTTATGAGGAGTTGTGGAGTGTGCGTCCGTTCCAGAGCTATGATGAAACTGCTGAGCGGTTCATTGATGAATGCAGTTTTGAGTTGAACAGGTATGGTCCTAGTGATTTTAGTTATTTTACGTCTGATTATGCTCTTTTTTGGTTTGACTACAAGTCGGGCTACGATACTGTGTTGGCGCAGGTTGGTTGGAACCAAACGGTAGCCAAAGATGTAGCGCTAGTAAGGGGGGCTGCAGAACTTCAGAACAAGACATGGGGTGTCATCATAACGTGGAAGTATAATAATCCGCCGTATTTGGACAGTGGTGAAGCAATTTACGAGCAGATGGTTATGGCGTATGAGAATGGGGCACAATATGTTGTCATCTTCAATTATGCTCCAGACATGCAGGGACCATACGGGACTTTGCAGGAGGAGCATTTTGTTGCTTTGGAGCAGTTCTGGAATGAGGTGGTGCAGTCTTCTCAGGTAAGGCATGGTTCAGTAAAGGCAGATGCGGTTCTGGTTTTGCCCGAAAACTATGGTTGGGGCATGAGGCATATTGATGATAAGATTTGGGGGCTGTGGGCTGCTGACGAAAATTCACAGCAGATATGGGATTTATCCTGTAGCCTTCTTGAGCAGTATGGCACGGGTTTGGATATAGTGTATGATGATCCGCAGTTTCCTGTTGAAGGCAAGTATTCGCATGTTTATTACTGGAACCAAACAGGTTAACCACTGTTGTCGGCGTTAACTGAGCTTAAAATAAGGCTAAATATGGCTTCAAGACTATGTTGTATGGGGACAGGTTTTGGCTAAGAAAGGTTTTTTGATTTTGATTTGTTTCTTGGTTTTGTGGATTGCTGTGACGGTTTTGGCTTTGACTTGGGGAAATCGGTTTGATTGGCCAGATAATGTTCATGTTGATTATGGTTTTCCGCTGGTTTGGGCTACGCAGACTTTGAGTACAATTGTTGGAGCGGTTGACTTGTGGGTAGTGGATTTGTCGGCGTTGGCAGTGAACGCTGTTTGTTGGTTGGGAATAATGGTTGTCGTTGTGTCAGTTATGCTGTATTTTTTTGACAAAGAAAAGTGACCGAAAACGAATAATGCATGTCCCATTTTTTGGTTTTGGTGCAGGTTTTCTGAAAAAACCTTTTTTTCAACAATGTTCTGCTATTAGTATTCAAATATGCTGTGGGTTATTTGTGCCAAGTTGGTGTTTGGGTTAATTCATTTTTTTGGTGTTCCGCCATGGAACGAAATTGTTCCTCCGCCAGAGCTAATAATAAATTTTTAGCATGTGTTGGTTGGTGAAGAAATTGAAAATGAGAATAACTTTAGTTGCAATCGCCTTAGTGGGGTTGCTTTCAGGAATTGCTTTTGCTGGGCCTTTGGTGTTGTCGGAGCTTGATGTTAAACCGTATATTAGTCATGTACAAGGACCAACCGCAGAATTTGAGGTTGAAACGGTATTTGCTAATTTCACAGTTCTAGACCCTAACGATGTTGCTTCAGGTGTTGATGAGCTTTCTGTTAAGTATCAAATTTGGGTTAATGTGACTAATCCCGCTGACGTAAATGCGACTTTGTTGCTTGCAGATTTCACAGCGGCAGGAGAAATCACGCCCTTTTCAGGTCTTCCAGTGATTGGAGAGAATAGTTCCAGTGGAACTGGCGGGACAGCTGAGGGCGCGTTTGTTGATGGTAAATGGTACAATCTAACATGGACTGATGGTTCATACCCCTTCTTTGATATTGATGGTAATATGTGTGAGTCTCCGTTTCCAGTTGCTGAGGAAACTGGTTACTGGATGGAGGGGGTTCAATTGTATCGAAGATACGTGAATGGAGTCTTTACTGCGATTTACATGAACATGAACGGAACATGGACTGATGTTACAGGCAGAATAGAAGTGGAGGAGCCAGAAGAGGGGGGTGGTCATTACGTGGATGCGTTTGTTGCTGAGCAAAGGAGAATTTTTCAGCCATACCAGTATATGCCAGAGGATGATTCTGTTTACGATGGAGTTACAATGTATATTGCATCAGGTGATGGTTACTTCGATGGGTACTTTGAGTCTGGTGAATCGCGGATTATCTTGATTGAAGGCGTCCGAAAAATTGATTCTGTTTTTGGAAACAACAAAACCATTGAAGTGCTGAATTCAGGCAGCATCAAAATTAACGTTTTGACCTCTAACGTTGCAGACATAGAAGTCGTCATGGAAAACAATACAATGAATGACACTTGGTCACAAGCTAATGAACTAAAAACTGTAGAGTTAACAAAAATCGATAACTCGTACATCTATAACATGCGTTTGCTGGAAGATTACTCGTTTGCTGTTGATGAATTTGGTGCTGAAGTGTTTCTTGACTCAAGGTGAAACAAATGACCAAGCAGTTGTCTGATGAGCTAGAAGGAAACACGTTGCAGGTTTACTCATTTGTAGTCAAAGAATCCCGACCCGTAGGTCCCCGCGAGGTTATGCGGGGTGCGAATCTGAGCAGCCCAAGCGTAGCTTACAGGCAACTGCAAAAACTGGAAGGCTTAGGGTTAATCGAAAAAAACGAGCTTGGCGAGTACATTGTACGGGAAAAAACTGGAGTTTCAGGTCATGTTTGGATTGGCAAAACTTTGGTTCCCCGTATGGTGTTTTATTCCTTCTTTTTTATGGGAATACTGCTGGCAGAAATAACCCTAGTAGCAACACAAATATTTGTTAACCACCAGACAATCAGCCTCGGCATCTGGTACTCCATACTCATAACCGCAGCATCCATGACCATATTCCTAACAGAATCAATCCTAACAACAAAACACAAAAAAACAACACAAGAATAACACACAAACAAAACCCACAACACCCACTTTTTGTTTTTAACTTATTTTTTTTCTCACCGATTTGACACAGACTAAGTATAACTTAAACCAATAAGAAAAGGCAAGTAATTTTAATTGGTGAACCTGTAGAGGGTTCATTTTTGGTTTTGTTAGAATTGTGCCTTTTAATGTTCTTAATTTGACGAAGCATCAAAAAACAGGGAGGTTTATTGTACATAATAGAGAACAAAATAAATCATTATATGTTTTTATTGAAAAAATGTTCAGTAAACCAAATTTGCCAATTTTTGAGTTTTCTAAGCATTATCGATTAGTGCATCGCTGAATGATTAAGCATTGGTTTTAATTCGGTTTCGCTCTCACCTGTTTTCATCACTTTCGGCTCATATTTTCTAAGAGTCTGACTGTTTATGGCAACGATAACGGTACTTATCGACATCAATAGAGCACCTATTGCCGGACTCACAATTATGCCAAAATTATACAATATTCCAGCTGCTAGCGGAATGGCAAATATGTTATAACCTGCTGCCCACCACAAGTTTTGAACCATTTTTGAATACGTTTTTCTTGAAAGATTTGCAACCTTTACCACATCTCGCGGGTCATTTTTTACGAGTATAATGTCAGCACTCTCTATTGCCACATCAGTTCCTGCTCCAATAGCTATTCCAACATCAGCAGTAACCAAAGCAGGCGCATCATTAATTCCATCACCAACCATTGCGACCTTCAGGCCTTTATCTTTCAATGACTTAATTTTCTCTGCTTTTTGGTTAGGTAAAACCTCAGCAAAATAATCAGTAATGCCCAACTCTTTAGAAACAGAAGCGGCTACTTCTTCTGCATCACCAGTAAGCATGAAAACTTTAATCCCGTTTTTCTTTAATTTTTTAATGGCTTCTCTGGAATCCTCCCTAATTTTATCAGAAAGAGCAAATGCTCCAGCAAGCTTACCATTAACCACAGAAAAAACAACAGTTTTACCCTGTTTTTGCAGCTCTAAAATACGTTCATCATCAATCTTGATTTTCAGTTCTTCAATTAAACTTGGACTCCCCATGTGTACTATTTTGCCCTTAACTTTTCCACGTGCTCCTTTTCCAGGTAGTGCCTTAAAATCATCAATTTGTGGTATTTTGATTTTTTTTCCTTTGGCATAATCGACAATCGCTTTTGCAATAATGTGTTCAGAGTTAACTTCAACAGCAGAAGATAATTCTAATAATTCATCTTCAGAAATAAATGAAACAACATCAGAAACTCCAAACTTACCCTCAGTTAATGTTCCTGTTTTATCAAAGACAACAGCATCAATGTCTTTTATTGTCTCAAATGCTTTCCTGTCTCGAATCAAAATCCCACTTTTAGCAGTAATCGATGTTGACAGCGCCACAACTAAGGGTATAGCTAATCCTAATGCATGGGGACAAGCAATTACAAGAACCGTAACTGAACGTTCAAGTGCAATTTCGGGATTTCCTAAGAAATACCAAGCGATATATGTTATTATTCCAACTGACAAAGCAGCGTAAAACAATAAGGCTGATGCACGGTTTGCAAGGTCTTGAGTTTTTGATTTACTAGCTTGTGCTAGCTGAACCATATTAATTACTTGTGAAAGATATGTCTCTTCTCCGGTTTTTTCTACACTTATTTTTAGAAAACCATTTCCATTTATTGAACCACCAATTACCTTATCCTTGGTTTCTTTGTGAACTGGTTTTGATTCACCGGTTAACAAAGATTCATTTACATATGATTCTCCATCAATAACACTTCCATCTGAAGGGATTTTTTCCCCCGGACGAACCAATACAATGTTAGTTTTTTTCAACTCTGCTACGGGCACATCAACAATTTCACCGTTGTCAATCAAATGAGCAGTTGTAGGCATAATTTTAACAAGTTCTTCTAAAGCTCTTGATGCACCCATTACACTCTTTGCTTCTACCCAATGTCCAAGAAGCATCACATCTACTAGAGTTGCTAATTCCCAGAAAAAATCTTTTCCAATGATAAAAAACACTGTTGCTGCAGAGTAGAAAAAGGCAACTGAAATTGCCGTTCCAATTAAAGTCATCATTCCCGGTTGGTGTTTTTGTAATTCTTTATACATTCCTTTCAGAAATGGAAGACCGCCATATGTGTAAACGAATATAGATAAAATGAACACAACTTCTTTTTGTAATGGAATTGTTAGTGAGAAACCGAACCAGTTTTGTATCATCTCAGAAAGAGCCAAAATGGGAATTGTTAGAAAAAGACAGACAAAAAATTTCTTTTTGAAGTCTTGAATATGATGGGAATGATTACTTTTTTCTGCTGTTTTATGTTTCATGTGTTCATCCAAAACTAAACCCAACTAAAACAAAAATCGATGTGCTATGTTAGTTATGCTAAATACTTAAAATTTGGCTACAAGACTTGACCTGTGAATCCAACAGATTAAATACAACGGGAACACAAAGCATTGTTATAAGGGGTGTTTTAAGTTGAAGGTTTCATTTTATGCTGCGATTTTAGTTGTTTTTGTTACGGTTTTTATGATGTTCGCTGTGTTTTTTGATTGGATTCAACTTCATGTTTTGATTGGCCCATATTATATTCATCATTGGTTGAGCTGGATTGGAAGTACTTTCGTTGCAGTTTTCACTCCAATATACTATTGGATGAAAAGAAATAAACCATCAAGTCTGAAAAATTTGTTAAATGCCCATATTTTTGGAAATTTAATTTCCTTTATGTTCGTATCAATCCACTTTACTCAACAAATCAGCAGACCTCCACAATTTTATCCGCATTTAGCTACTGGTGTTGTTCTCTATCCAACAATGCTTCTCTTAGTGGCGACAGGTTTTATCACTCGATTTATTTCCTACAAAAACAAGAGAACATTATTGTTTCTTCACAAAGCAATAACTTTAACATTCTACTTGACGATACTCATACATGTTTTACATGGAATAGAAATCATTTAATTTTCAAATATTAGTGCTTCACTTGTAACTGAGACATTCTTTTGACGTGAGTCCCCCTTTACGCTCGTATGGGGGCGAACGAGTAACGCCAATTCTTGAGCTGTTTTAAAGCGGTGACAATAAATCGGTACACATTGCAATAAAGCAATAATCTTTGCTTTTTCGTGGGTGTATTTGTGGCGTCGGGAGTGGGATTCGAACCCACGCGACCCTTTGGGTCACAGGCTTTCAAGGCCTGCGCGTTATCCGCTCTGCCATCCCGACAAACCTAAACTTGTTTGATGGACTTGGAGTCTATAAGCTTTTACACAAAAACTTTTTGCGAATACACAAACAACCAAGACACTAAAAAGAAAAAAAGGGAAAGAAAAAGGGCAGGCTAGAGCTCTGGGTCATTGAGCGGAATCATTCCGACCAAAAGTTTTCCGAACGTGTCGACATGTTCTTCTTCTTCGGCTAGGATTTGTTCAAAGAGTCTTCTTGTTGTGCTGTCGCCTTCGTCGTTTGCTACTTTGATTGTTTGCTTGTAGAGCGTTATTGCTTCTTCCTCTGCTTTTTGGTCTAGCCGCAGCATCTCCTCTAAAGTGGAGCCTACAAAGATTGGGTCATGCTTTATTGTTGGGTTTCCGCCAAGAGAAGACAACCGCTCCGCAATCGCTTCTGCATGCTTCATTTCTGTTATGGCAATCTCTTTGAATGTGTCTTCAACCACAGCGCCCTTGATTCCTGTAACCGTAACGTGCTGCCACATGTACTGAATAGACACCTGCATCTCCCGCGCTATGCCCCTGTTCATTAACTCAAGCAACTTTTTTGATGCCAAAAAATCACTTCCCCCACATAAACTGCCATTTTTTGGCTAATAAACACTTTGCCAACAAGCCTAGATGTCCAAAATAAACCGCAAAACAACAGACCCACAATCTTTAATGATTTCCATCTGATGATACGTTGCAGCTTTTATTCCAACCTTTGTCGGATGCTTCTCTGCACTATATTTTTCGCCCCACGCCCTCGCATGCAACCTAAAGCCCTCACTAGT
>JAOZIF010000182.1 GCA_026014495.1 Candidatus Bathyarchaeum sp. | reverse complement strand
GAACTCCACGATAAACTTCGAGCAATTCCCGGGACCTTTGACAAAGCCCTACAAGGCATCCGAGCTTGCAAGGACATGGACGTGGAAGTTGTTGTTACCACCATGGCACTGAAAAGCAACTGCGTTACCGTTCCGCAGATGGTTGATTTAATCCATAGTCTAGATGTTGACCAAGTCGCAATCTATGATTTGGTGCCAAACGGCAGGGGAAAAGAAATGATGGAAGAAGTCATGCTTCCCGAACAACGGGAAAATGTAATTCGGTACCTCCAGCAAGTCCAAGAAACAAAAGAAATGGCGTTTTTGTTTTCTGGGGGGCTTCCTATGTATCCTGAAATCGTGGCAACCATGCACAAAACAAGGGGAACCAGTGCGCCGGACTTGCTTTTGAAACAATTTTGGATAAACGCGCCAATCGGTTGCCCTGCCGGCATTAGCTACCTTAGTTTGCGACCTAATGGGGATGTGTATCCTTGTCCTTTTTTGCAAATTAAGGTCGGTAACATCCGAGAACAAAGCCTTTCTGACATTTGGTACGGTTCTGACGTTCTAAAGTCTCTTAGAAACCGAAGCTTGCTAAAAGGAGAATGCGGAAAATGTGAATACAAACAAAACTGTGGCGGATGCCGAGGCAGAGCCTATGCTGTTAATGGTGACTACCTTGCAGAAGACCCCGTTTGCTTAAAAGAATTGATGCGAAAAGAAAATGTTTACCCAAATAACGTGCAACGTTTTGGATGGTGCGTTGGATAATCGGTTATTGTTGCATATTTGCGGTTTTTTCAATTATTGCTACGTAATTTGATGTTTTTGAGTCAATGAACTGTTTAATGCTCCAACCTGTTCCTTCAAGTATCTGAGCCATTTCTTGTTTTGAAACCATCAAGTAGTCAAACCATGGGCTACTACCGTCTTGAAAGCGTGTTCTAATCCGAACTTGACCTCCCATTCTGCCTTTTTTCTTGTTAAGTTCGTGATAAGCCAAATGATTTGGGTCCTCTGTTTTGTATGGGTCACGGGTATCCGTGATGATAACTGCGTTTTTTGAGGTTATTTCATAGAATTGTTCCAGCACTTTTTGTGCCTTACTGAAATTGCCCAAAAGCCCAAAGTTGTTGCCCATCATGATGATTGTGTCAAAAGAATTCACCGTAAAATCGAGGTTTTCAATTGACATAACCTTTGCTTGTTTTACCCCTCGTAATTTGCTAACTTTTATGGCAATAGGTGAAACATCAATTCCAATTACTTCAAAACCTTTTTCTTGCAAATACAAAGAATGCCTCCCTGCTCCACAACCGATATCCAAAACCTTACCTTTCCCAAACTCCATCGCTTTTTGTTCAATTGGCTGACAGTTTTGGAAACTCGAAAAATATGTAA
>JAOZIF010000085.1 GCA_026014495.1 Candidatus Bathyarchaeum sp. | reverse complement strand
AGTCAAAGTAAAACTGTTGGACGCAAAACTGCACGAAGACCCAGTACACCGTGGACCCGCACAGATCATGCCAGCAATGAAACGCGCGCTATGGGGATCTTTCCTTACTGCCAAACCAGTTCTGTCTGAACCAATCTACAAGATTGGAGTTTCAGTTCCTCATCAATTCGTCGGTGACGTAACAGGCTTAATAACCCGCAAGAGAGGCAGAATCGTCTCCTCCGAACAAAAAGGACCAATAACAAACATCACTGGATACCTTCCAGTCTCCGAAACTTTTGGTCTCTCCGCAGATATGAGAGGCGCAACTTCAGGTCACGCCTTCTGGCAAACACAGTTTGACCACTGGGAAAAAGTTCCTGAAAGCATATCTATGGAAGTCATAGCAGGCATACGAAAAAGACGTGGACTACCCGAAGAAATACCTAAAGCCAACAAATTCATCGACACAGCATAACCACAAACAAACACGGCATTTAGCCAAAAGATGGGCTAGATGCCTAATTCGTCTTTTTATTTTTTTATATTTTTTGACTAAAATTCAGCAAACTCAGTGTATGAACGCTTCTCAGAGAAATTTGAACTGCTTTGAATCTCTTGATTATTTGCACTTGTTTTTTGTTGGCGCCTGACTATTGCGTGTGCTGTTTATCCTGAGAATTCTTTTATTTCAAAGAGTATCAAGCCTAGGACTGCTGTGACTATGAAGTAAATGCCTATTATTGCTAGACCTACTGGGATTTGTGCATTGAATGTTGTTAACGAGAATCCCACGTTTACTCCTGCTTGTCCTCCACCGCCAAAACTGGTTACAACTTTGTGTTCTGGATACGGCACAGTCAATACGTTTCCTATGATTTGTGCACCGTATGTCAAGATGAACCATGGCTCAATCCCTACAAGCGTCGAAACGAGAGTCTGAATAAGCGAAAAGGCAAACAAGAACAGGATAGCCGTCACGATTGTAGACATTGTGCTGCTCTTAAACAATGAACTAAAGAAGAATGTGAACCCAATAACTGATGCGAGATAGAACCACGCAAAAAGCACAGATTGAGCAAATTCTAAAGGTACACTTAGGCCAAAGTAGTACACGCCATTAACAACTGTGATTAAAGTAAATATTCCCAATATTGCAGTGGATGCAGAAAATGCTGCAAGCATCTTTCCAATATACACTGAAGAGCGCCTAATTGGGTTTGGAAGCCCAAAGTAGCCTGTTTTGTTCTGGAATTCGCCTACGATTGCGTCGCCCCCAAAGAAAATTCCTGAAAGTATGATAACGTATGTTGCGGAGTTGCCCCACCAGTTAGAATAAAAGCCTAACTCAGAGGCAAGAAAACTGTCAGGTTGATAGTAGCCAACCAAAACTGTGAGCAGTGCACCTATCAACAAAGTTATAGTTAATAGTATGAAAAATCTGCGTGACCTAAAGTAATCAATGAACGTATACTTTGTTGTGATGCCAACTTGAGTTATGCTACTTGGTACCTTATTTTTTGGAAGAGTTGATGTTTCGGTCATTTTTATCACAACGTATTTTTTATAAGACTCAAATATGCGCCTTCAAGTGCAGATGAAGCGGGTTTGTAGCTGACAATTCCAATCTTCATTTTAACCAAATCAGCAAGAAGTTTTTCTTGTGCTTCCAAGCCACCATCAAAATGTATTCTGAATGTTGTGCCATCACTTTTTTCAGCCTTGGCAATGTATGGCAGTTTTGCGGCTATCTTGGTTACCTGCTCAGCATCAACAGTGTTTCGAAGCCCAATTTCAACAACGCTTTCTCCGCCAGAAACCTTTGAAGTTACATTAGAAAGTGTGTCATAAACAAGCAGTTCACCGTGGTCGATAATTGCAACCTCGTCGCAGACATCCGAAACTTCGCTAAGTAAGTGGCTGCTCATGAAAATTAGTCGCTTTTTGTTTTTTAGCGCTTTTATGATGTCTCTTACTTCGCTCATTCCACGAGGATCAAGCCCAGAGGTAGGTTCGTCTAATAGAACAACACTTGGGTCACTGAGTATAGCAGATGCAACACAGATTCTTTGTTTCATTCCCTTAGAGAATTTGCCGACACGCTTGTCAATCCATTCGTTCATTCTGACTTCGGCAACTGCTTCTTCTATGCGGGTTTTTCTTTCAGCTTTAGGCACGCCTCTAATCTCAGCAATCATAGATAGTGCTTCTCGTGGTGTTAGTGCAGGATAAATTTCGGGCATTTCGATGAGTGTGCCCACTGATTCAAGCGCCTTTCTTTTTTGTTTGTGCACATTTATGCCGTTTATCAGGGCTTCTCCAGAAGATGGTCTGATTAAGTCAGTAAACATTTTGAGAGTGGTTGTTTTTCCTGCACCGTTAGGTCCCAAAAAACCAACACATTTTGCGCCCTCAATCTTGAGGTTTAGTTTCGACACCGCAGCAAAGGAACCGTAATGTTTTGAAAGGTTTGACGCTTCGATTGATGGCATAATAATCATTCTCATACAAATTAGGCGCAACTTAAAAGGCATACTCATTCCGAGGGAGTTAAAACATGATGGATAGCTACATCAGACCACAATTCTTTGGATGCTTTTGTGCTTAGCAATAATGTGCACACTACTGTTGTGCGGTTGATGCTTTATCAGTTAATTGTTTTTGGTTAAATTATGGATAGCTTGATTATGTTACGTTTTTCTAGCCGTTGTATTGCTTCAAGGTACTCGCTCTTCTTTTTTCCACGAACCTCAAAATGTTGGATTATATCTGTAACCGGAGTTTGAGCAGCCCCTTGCTTTTTATGTTGACCTTGCAAGTAATCCATGACGCGTCGCTCGATTTTTCCACACTTCCATGTTGTGTTGCGAAGCAAAGTAACAATAGACCTAAGCATTTTTTGGGTCTCTGGTCCTCTTGGTTTAGGCATTTTAGTTCACCTTAAATTGTTTTGACATAGCGCGGTACCCTTTTCTTGGCACTCTTGATTGCAGAAAACTGACACGTTTGTAGTTTTCATTTTTGAGGTTTAAGATTGGTGACCTGCTATCTCTTTGCCATAACCACTTAGGGGCAACTTAAAAGGCGAACTCATTCCGAGGGAGTTTTGATTACAAGCCATAAGCTAGGTTCTTGGACGTAGCCTAGGAAACCTGAGTTGACCTACATACTTCATTATCCACTGCACAAGCTCATTGTATGCCTCGTTTCCTGCTTTTGTCAGCTTCACGTCTCCATTATCATCTATTTCAACGAATTTTCTTTCAGACATCCAACCAAGATAATTTACAAGCTTGTCATAGGCAAGTCCAGTAGAAGTTGCAAGTGCAGTCCGGTTTAGCTTACGCTTATCTTTTAAGACCTTAATTATTCGAGCTATGACATAAAGGTCAGGTTTAGAACTCGGCTTTTCTGAATTCAAAGCTAAACCACCGTAACTCCATAAGGAGCATGTCTAGTGAAAGAATCTCCTTGTATCGCTTCAGAAGGTCGTTACCTAAAGTGAACAGAACAATCAAAAGGGCGAGCACACCCAAGACAAACCAGCTCACAGACTCTACGCGCTGAAAAAAGTAAATGGAAAAAGCAGTTCCAATAAGTCTTAATGCAAAAAAAGTAACAATCCAATACGCAACTGTTTTCATCAAACCATACAAGACATAACTTATCTTTCCCATTGAAATTTCATTAAACGTTTCATTCCAATCCAATTCAATTAGCATCTTTAATGCTGATGGAAAACCCTGCGAAAGCTCTTCTTTCCATTCTTCTGTTTTAACGGCGTTAACGTTTCTTCTCACAAACAAGATTCCAGCTATGATTCCACTTATTGGAATAAGAAGCGCTAGTGAAGATATTGAAAAAAAGATGGGTCTCTCAAGGGTATTACTTAGGTTATAAAAGTCAATAAGCCCGACAATAATGGAGAAAATAGTCATGAATCCAACGATTATAATCGTAAATTTTTTCAGCGAAGTGGCAAATGCGTTGTATCTTTTGATGCTGTCAAGCGTCTCCATTAGTTCTTGGACTTTTGAGACAACATGCTCCTCGGTAATCATGTCTGTCATGTCTGTCGCTCCATTTGGTGGATTGTCTCGTTCACGCAACGCTGTCTACTCCCAATAAACCCGTATAAACGGCTTACGTGAAGTGCAAGACAAATATAAAATGAACTCATTCGGAATAAGTTAACTGCTACATTTAACAAATCAGAATCGTAACTTAAGGCGGTTTTGGGAACCATTTGCAATTTCAGTTTTATTTTTGCTCCAAAAATCTAATTTATAAAAAACTGTGGGTGCCGTGTAAACCAACCAAGTGGTTGGACTATTTACGGCTCTTATATTCCTGTCTGTTTAAGGCTGTTTTAGCTGGTTATTGCTTTTTTGAACACAGGCACAGCTACTGCAATCATAACTGTTCCAAAGCCAATCAGTATCGCTAGTTCTGTTGTCAGCATGGTTATGTCTGCGCCAAGAATCATGACTTTTCGTAGTGAATCGGCAACATATGTCAAGGGAAGACACTTTGAGATTGCTTGCATAAACCATGGCATCTGTTCTACTGGGAAGAATACTCCGCTAAGGAACATCATCGGGAACATTATTGTTGACATTAACATCGTGGCTGTTTCTTGGTCTTTGGTGAACGACGTTAGCACAATGCCTAAACCAACAAAGCTAAACACACACAACAGCAGCAATGCGAACACTAACAAGATGTTTCCGTGAATAGTAACACCAAATATCGTTACAGCTATTGCAATGATAATTAGCCCTTGTAGTAGACCTCTGCCAATCTGGGCAAGCGTTTTTCCAAGTATTACTGCTGTTCTGCTAATGGGCGCCACCATCATTCCATCAAGTGTGCCACTTTCTCGCTCTTCAGAGATTGCCACAGGAAGCCCAGTCATTACGCTCATCATCACGGTCATTGCTATTATTCCAGGTGCTACAAAATCAAAGTAAGTAAATTCTCCTTCAATAGCTCCTTGGGTTTCGACGTTATATGGCTGCACGACCGCTAACGCGTTGCTGGGGTCAACACCTAAGTTTTGAACGTTCTGTTGAGCTAAAGCAGTTCCCAGTTGATCAAACACTTCTTCTAGTACAGCTTGTAGTGTTGCGGACATTTGCATGTTAGACTGGTCTGTTACTAGCGTGATTGTTCCTTGTTGCCCATTCATTATACTTGTCGTGAAATCGCTGGCTATCACTATGCCTGCATCTGCATCTCCTCTTTGAATCATCGTTCTCAATTCATCAAAACTTGCCGCCTCAGTAAGCGTAATCGAGTCTGTGTTGCTGGTTACAGTATCCAAAATGGCAATTAACGTTGAGCTGGCATTTGTGTAACCGCCATAGCCAACATCCTCATTCACTAAAGCAACTGTCACGTTGCTTACGGAACTATCAGATGGATATATGTACCCAACCATAACCATCATGAAAATTGGCATCAATATTAGCAAGACTAACCCCATACGGTTTCTGAAAACCTCAAGCAAGTCTTTCCATGCGATTCTGAAACTATGTGACATCATACTTTTTGCTCCCATCTTACTCACCTTACCCTCTGTTTTTGACTAAAACGCTTAGGTCCTGGTCCATGTTTCATGACTATTTTGTTGTCTGCTTTATCTCTAACTTCCCTGCCTGTTATTTTTAGAAAAACATCTTCAAGTGTAGGTTCCAGTTTCTCAATTGAATTTATTTTTCCCTTCTTTGCTCTTACGGCGTCAATTATGAGGTCAAAGGCGTCGTCGCCAGTTGCGTGTATTTTTATGTGCGAATTGTTTTCTTGGGATACTGAGTTAACGCATTTTACTGATTGTATTGTGTTAAGTAGACTGCTTGTGAGGTTTGGAATCTCTAGTTTCAAGATTGTTGTTCCGTTGCCTGAAATAGTTTTTTTAAGGTTTGCAGAAGTGTCGAGTGCAACAATTTTTCCTTTGTCTATTATGCCTATACGGTCACAAAGAAGGTCAGCCTCGTTCATCATGTGTGTGGTGAGAATAATTGTTGTTTTGTGTTCTCTGTTGAGCTTTTTTATGAACTCTCTGATTTCAACTGTCGACTGCGGGTCTAATCCCAGTGTGGGTTCATCTAAGAATAATACTTGAGGCGTGTTAAGTAATGCTCGTATTACATTCATTCTTTGCCTCATGCCTGTCGAGAATGTACCCACTTTCGAGTTTTTCCATTTACTTAAATTAAGCATTTCTAAAAGTTCATCAATTTTTGGGTTGAGAACACTATCTGGCATATTGTAGAGTTTTCCGAAGAATTTCAGGTTCTCTTTTGCTGTAAGTCGGTCATACATTATCATCTTTTCGGAAACAAGCCCAATCAGTTCCCTGACTTTGCTGTCCTGCTTGATTACGTCATATCCTCCAATTTTTGCAGTGCCATCGTTGGGTCGAATCAATGTTGTCAGCATTCTTATTGTTGTGCTTTTGCCTGCTCCGTTTGGACCAAGTAAACCGAACACTTCACTTTGCTTTACTTCAAACGAAATGTCGTCTACAGCTATGAAGTCGCCGAACTTCTTTGTGAGGTTCTTTACTTCAATCATGTTGTTGCTTTCCAATGCCCGTTCCTTCTTCACGATATATTTTACTGCAATATATCGCACCAAAATATAAATATTACTTTTACATCTAAAGAACCTGAAGACTATGCACCCCGGACATGAAGAAAAAACAGCCACAAAATGGCTTAAAGAGGCACAAAAAGGTTACATGAGAATAGCATTCCTGATTCTCTTAAGCAGAAAACCCTGTCACGGATACGAAATGATGAAAGAAGTAGAAGACCGAACAGAAGGATTCTGGAAACCAACCGCTGGGGGCGCATATCCGACACTTCAGAGCCTAGAACAAGAAGGCTACATAAAAGGCGAATGGGGTCCCCAGAAAAGAAAACGCAAAATTTATCACATCACCGAAACGGGAAAACTAATTCTTGACCGCGCCCTCTTGAAACAAAGTCAAATTGCTGACAACATGAACGCCCTTTTTGAAGATTACATTAAAACAGTTTTTGAGTTAGAGCCAAAGTCATTGCCATTCCCTCGGATGCCAAATCCGTTTTCGCCACTTCTTGAAAAAGAGCCAAAGAGTAGACATGAAGTGCTTGAAATGAAACGTAACCGCATTATGCATGGCATTAAGATGATGCAAGATGAATTGCAGACAGTGAATACCAGATTGGCAGAGTTAGCTAAGCAAAAACAGAAACATGAATATAATTCGGGTAAGGTAGAAGAATAGGAAAAGTGAGTTGACGATTTTGGATTCAAACATGCTGAGTTATCTTCTTAACATCGTTTACATTGTGTTTATTTTCGGTTTCTCATTTTTCTCTCAAAAAATACAGCTCAATCTGATGCTTGGCAAGTTGTCTAAATCGTTAAACAAGCTAAAGACTATGCGAGACAAAGCAAAAGATGAGGCAGTTTCAGCGATTGTTGCGTTAGGAAAACCTGAAACCGACCCCAAGCCTAGGATTGAAGCACTTTTGCAATTTTTTGCTATCTCACCAAACAGCATGGACCCGTCGGGAGTAGTTAATAGGCTTGAACATCTGGTTAACACCGCTGATACTCGGGTCAAAGAAGAAGTTAAAGCATTAGCGCCTTCTGCTGACGAGAAGCAAATACAAAACCTGCAAAATCTAGTGGAAACCGCTAGAGGATTGAATTCTCTGTATCGTACAGTTCGGCATCATTATCTGGCTGGAAAAAAGGGAGGCAACATCTATAACACAGTGCAGATTCAGATGGAGCTTCCCATGATTATGGAAGAAGCAGAAGCATATTTCTCGTTTATAGACGCTTTCAAGCAGGGCAAACCAATCGGCGATGGAGTGGGTCCTCTAGTTGCATCTAAAATGATTGCTGATTCTGTTGTTCGTGAACTCGCAGAAGACACAATTGTCGCGGAAGTAAGTGTTGAGGGCAGACGGGTTTTTGTTACTAAAGCTAAAGGTCCAGGCGGAACTGTTGGAAAAGTTGGGGATTCAGTAGGCAAATTGGTTGAAGAGCAGAATGGAAATGTGTCGATGATAGTCATGGTTGACGCTGGACTTAAACTGGAAGGTGAAGACTCTGGCTATGTTGTGGAAGGTGTTGGAGCGGCTATTGGCGGAGTTGGTGTTGAAAAATTCAAGATAGAAGAAGCTGCCACCAAACATAAAATTCCAGTGTACGCAATGGTTGTTCGGCAGTCACTCAAGGAGGTTTTGGCGCCGATGACTGACAAAGTAACTAATTCTGTTGATGATGTCATTAAGAGGATTGGTCGGGTTATTCGGGAGCGAACAAAAGAAGGCAGCACCGTTCTTGTAGTGGGCGTCGGCAATACAATCGGCATAGCCTAATTGTCGATTTCTCCCGCAATCCGAAATCTAACTTCCGATTTCTACTTTCTCCAAATAATAGAAAGCAAAACTATGTTAAAAAGTGCTATATATCTCGAATAGAAACAAAAACCAACTAACATCTTAATTTCTAAAAAAGGCGGTAAAACATGATTGAAATGGTTTTGTCGGGTTTTCTCTTTTTGTTTATAATAATTACGCTCATTATAGCTGAGAGATTTGGTTATTCAGTAATAAGCGATTTGGACTCAGAAACTAAACTAAAAGAAATAAACAAAGATCCTAAAAAATTCAAAATTGGTACAATGCTTGCGCTGATAGAACATGGAACCATAATTGCACTTGCCATAACATTGTTTCTTACTTTTAATTCGTTTAACATAATACTGGCTGTCATTTGGACTATCTCTCGAGTAACTGAAGGATTGGTCAACGTCTATAATGAAAAGAACTACTGGGGGTTACTTGACATAGCAAGAAAATACTTAGCCAGCAGTGGCGCTGAAAATCAATCCTTAATTGAAGCAGGTCGTAGTATTCTCAAAACAAAGAACCGAGTTTTGGCATTTGCACAAATCCTATTCTCAATTGGTACACTTTCATATTCAATTCTGTTTGTGACTTCTGAAGCTGTACCAGTACCAGCACTCATCGGATGGTTTGGAATTGTTGCCAGCATCCTTTATGGTGTTGCTAACGGAATAATAATTGTAAAACCTGACAAAGCGAGAATGTTCTTCGTTTTGGGTCTATTAATTTTTATTTTTGAATTAGTTTTGGGAGGATGGCTACTGATTTCTCCCCTGATCTAATAAAAGAAAAACAAGTATATTGAGAGTTAAAATTTTACCCAACCAACCAACCAACCACTTGCTAAAAGCTGACGCTGTAGAATGAAAACTGAAATAGCGTCAGCGTATGAACCTGATTTCAATCTGGAAAAATTGATTGAAGTCAGAAATTGACCTAGGAGTCAGACATCAGAATAATTGACTATTCAATCAGAATACACAAAGGGTAAAATCGAACCCTAGTTTTACCCCAAACAGTAAGAAGTCATAAGGGGTAAAATAGAGAACAAAATTTACCCCAAATCAATAAAGAAAATGGGTATACTCACATTTCAAAGAGGAGCTAGAACTCAAGAACCTATGATTTCGATTTTTCCATCCTTTATTGTTAGCCAACCTGTATTTCCCTGTATTTTTTCCAGAAGAAGTTGTGAGGGCTGTTCTTTTGCTTCAAGGTAATCAAAAATTCTACACAAATCAATGGTTCTTGTAATGACAACGTTTGTCTTTACAGCTTTTTCAATTACATTAGGTGGGAATGCCTGGTCTTTGCGTTCCAATGAATCAGCGGTCATAAAAGTGTTAGCAATTAGTAATCCAGTCAAGTTAGGTACTTGCCTTGCTTCTCTATGTTCATCTAATTGTGAGATGTGTTGCCTTGTTAGATTTTTATTCAATCCCTTAATTTCAACAATTATCAACTTGTCTTGGTTGTTTATAATCCAAAGGTCTTCTTCACCAATCTCATCGATATCTGTTTGAAATCCCATTTTTTTTAGTAAGTTATCAGTTGCCTTCACCAAAGAATTATTACCGAGCCATAGAACCGACTTAAGTTCTTTATAGGATTCAAGTCGTCTTTCTAAGGGAACTATTTGTTTTTCTGTAATTCTATCAATTTCTTCTCTTGCACCTTTCTCTTTGTCAAACTGAATTTGCTGAATATAGTCTGGAGGTTCCTCAACCAGTTTTGCTGAATAAGAAATTAACCCAGAAATAAGTTTTTCAAAATGCTCTATAAGATAGCTAATCTCTTTAGAACCCCAGATGCAAGGTAGAAACAACAGAAGTCCATTTCCAATACGTTTTGAAAAACCT
>JAOZIF010000020.1 GCA_026014495.1 Candidatus Bathyarchaeum sp. | reverse complement strand
AAAACAGAAATTGGTGCGGTCGCCGGGATTCGAACCCGAGTACCCGGCTTGGGAAGCCGGGGTCCTAACCAGGCTAGACTACGACCGCCTAAATCGCCTTAACAATACTGCAACTTCAACAATTTTAGCATTAGCCTTCGGTGGCTCTCTTCAAGGCATTAATCACGTTTTCTTTTCCCATAGCCAACACGTATGGACCTAAACGTGGTCCCTGAGGTGCACCTAAAAGAATCTTGTAAAGAAGCTTGAAGAAACGTCCAGGCTTAACATTATTGTTTCGGGCAATATTGAACACTGCGCTTTGAATCTCGTCCTCAGTTGCGTCAACACTTAAGGCTTGGATGAGTAATTCAAGGGCAGATTTTTCCTGCTCAGCCAGTTCCACGGTTTGTTGAGTGATTTCGGTAAAGTCTTCTGACCAATTAAGGGCATAGTTGATTCGGCGTTTGAGGTCGTCTGTTAATCCTTCTTTTCCATATCTGTAACCTTGAAGTTTTTCTAGAATAAATTCGGCTTCAGAGCCTTTGGGAGCCATCTTAGCCAAGAACGTAAGCAGATTATAGGGCACATGGTCACCCATTTTAGAAGGCAAATCAAAAAGCATACAATACGTGTAGAGCCCAACTAGCTTTGCTTTCTCTTTTTTGTCTGAAAGCATCTTCTTTCCAAAGTAGATGTCTTCTAGCTCATCAAGCTCATTCATGTATTGCGGAATGTCAGTAACAGATAGGCTTCTTGTTCCAACAAACCGCTTCAAAGTAAGCAACAACAAAGACTGTGGCGAACCATACCTGAACCAGACTTGAGGAGTGAAAACGTTTCCAGCAGACTTGCTGATTTTCTTTCCGCTCTTGTCCAGATACATCTCATATTTAGCATGAAATGGAGGAGCCCAATCAAACACTTCTCGGCAGATTCTAGCGTTTACGCGCACAGAATCTGAAATATCCTTGCCAAAAGGCTCAAAGCGAACATCAAGGGCATTCCATCTAGCAGCAAACTCAACCTTCCATCCAAGCTTACCCTCAGCTTTGCTAATATCTGCCTCGCCCTTGTGACCACAACCGTCCAGCCACTTGCCCCGCACCTCTAGCCCTTTACAGGTGTACAGAACCTTGTTTTCTTCAGAAACAAACGTGTGAGCCTTAGTAGTGTAAATCCTGCCACAGTTAGCACAAATCGGAAAATATGGAAGAACATCAACAAACTTTTCTTGCCCAACCTCATCCTTCACAATTTCTCCTACTTTCTGGGCATTAGAAAGAATAATCCGGATTTGCTCAGTGAAAAGCCCCTGGCTGTAAGCCTTTTTCGCGGACATGAAAGTGTATTTTATTCCGCTCTGATCCAAAGACTCCAAAAGCAGGCTAGTCATGTGCTCCCCAAAACTGTCATGGCAACCATAAAGGTCAGGAATCGAAGTTACAGGATAACCCAAATACTTGCTCAGCGAGTCTGGAAGCCCAGCAGGAACCTTTCTTAAACCATCCAAGTCATCAGCAAAAGCAATATACTCTGAATTAAAGCCCTGTTCCCTAAGAGCTAAAGCAACAGCATATGAGCGTGCACAATCAGCAAAGCTGCCGATGTGAGGAAAACCAGAAGCTCCAAGACCACTCTCAGTTCTAATCAAATCTAGGCTTCGACCTAGCTTTTGTTCGCGCTCAACAATTTTAGATGCTGTTTTGTCGTACCATGTTCCATGTCCAATAATCTTTTCAGGCATTGCTCAGGTTTCCTCGCTAATCATCTAACAGTAGCAATATGGTTGAATAAAAACATAAAGCGATTAACACAACATTTTTGTTGGAACAAGCGTTCCAATAATTGAAATGCCTATACCGCAGTGTCCCTTAACTTAAAGTTTAACAACTAGCAATATGGCGAGGAAAATGATGAAAAAAAGCAAAACAGCAATTTTGATGATATTAGTAACAATCATCGCACTTGCAGCCCCAGTATCAGCATATGTTTCAACTCAAAACATAGATAGAAAAGCAGAAAGAATGGTCGACATTGCTGACCAA
Organism: Candidatus Bathyarchaeum sp.; assembly: GCA_026014495.1. Lineage (GTDB taxonomy): Archaea > Thermoproteota > Bathyarchaeia > Bathyarchaeales > Bathyarchaeaceae > Bathyarchaeum. Next base: position 8,272 of record JAOZIF010000020.1, on the reverse strand, counting down.
GCCCTAGAAACAGTAATGGATTTAGTGGCTACAATTGAAGCTGACAACGATGCAATGCAAGCAATTGCAGACGCTGACTTAGAAGCAGACTTCTACGGTAACGTGTCTCTTTGTGTAGAAGCTGGAACAGAACTTGGAGATGACACAGCAACCGATGACGGCGAAGGCTGGACATACTTACAAACAGCTAATGCATCACTGCTTGCTGAAGAATATGAATACGCAATAGATAACGCCACAGAAGCCTTGACAATATTCCGTGATGTCTTAACGTCAATCAACGTGATTCTAGTTGATGCAGGCGTTGAAACAGAACAAACACTCGACACTGAAGTAATCCAAGAAGCAATAGACCGTTCAACTGCAAGAATACTAGAACTTGAAGCCTTAATAAAAGACGAAGAAATGCTTGAAAAACTCTCTGACGCATCAGACCTGTTAACCGCAGCACAAGAAGCACTTGACGCAGGTGAAACCCAAGAAGCTCAGGACAACCTACGAGATGCAAACGCACTAATCAGCGAAGTTTGCCAAGACCTAAAGGAAATAGCCCAAGAGCTAAACCCCTCACGTGTACAAAACTACCTCAACGATGCTTGCCAGTATCAAGAACGATTCAAGGAAAGATTTGGACATGCATGGGATGAAGAAATTGATGTTGACACATTCCTTCAAAGATATGGCTACGAGAATGAGGAAGATTTCATGAACCGATTCCAAGAGATGCTCGAAAACGCTCAAGACGCAGAAGATATCGAAGATACGATCCAATGCTTAAACGAAATTGGAAACATGATCCGAGGAATGGACGAATCTTTGACCCAAGAAGTTAACAATCACCGAGCACACCACGGCGGACAAGAAGAAACAACAAGTGGCAGCGGATATGGACAAGAAAGCGGCAGCGGCTACGGACAGGAAGGCAGCGGTAATAGTGGAAGTCAATACGGAAGCAGTGGCAGCGGTTCAGGCAACATGGGCAGTGGAAGCAACAACTAAAAAAACACTTCCCCTTTTTCTATTATTTTTTAAGTTCCACTTGGTTTTCAAGACCAATCTTTTTTATTTCCACAATATCCAATTTTTCTAACCGTTTAACCAACCTCCAAAGGCTGGTTCGCGGTATGTCAGGAAATTTTTCTCGTATTTCAGCCTCGAAAGCCTTTCCTTCATTTTCAACTAAGAACTGGATAACATCTTTTTCTTCCTGATTCAACCTAGGATTTGTCTTGAAGATTTTTTCGGGATTTGGACGTCTTCGTCTAAGAAGAAACAGGAACACGACAACAACTACAGCCACACCAATTAAGACAAAAACCAGATAGTCAACAGAACCCGAGTCTGATTGATTCCCGTTTGAAGGAGTCTCGCTAATAGTGAACTTGCTCACTAAACCATCTACGTCAATATTGTATGTTCCCAGTGTTTGCTTGGTGACTTTGAAGACTACTGTAGTTGACTGGTCGGGTTCAAGCGTCACTGTTTTTGTCTCTTCTTCTATTTGATTAATACTAAAAGGAATTGTGTATGAACCAGTTTCTCCGCCTACATTAGTGAGTTTAACTGAGACAGTGACCTCTTCTCCCGGCTTTGCTTCGTTTGGCGTGATTTCTAGGTTGCTGATTTGAAAGTCTGCAGGTGGAGTTAATGGAAATACGTAACTTATTTCCCATTGGCTCGAAAACAACGAGAGTGTTATCTGGTTGCCTTCTGTGTCTATTGAGGTGGGCATTTGATTCAAGTAAACGATTGTTGATTGTGCAGGCAAAAGAACAGTTAGATTATAGGGGGAGTCAACAAGGAAAGTCCATACTTCAAAGTCTTTTTTTGTCAAAGAGGAAGTATCATACTGGATTGAAACACTCTTTGTTCCCAAAGTGAAAATCGACAAATCATCTTGTGCAGCGATTTCGTAATCCAGAACAGTCTGGTTCTCATCAAGCACAATAAAATTGTCAACCAAAGAATCTAAAAGTGAAAGAGTGACCACAGGAAGCGTTTCATTAACAATCAATGTTTGGGTGACACGAACCAAGCCATCCCTGTATATTTGAATATCTGTTGATTCAACCTCAAATTCAGTCACAGCAATAACAGTTTGTGGAATACTTGAGAATAGAACAAAAAGTAGGCAACTGACAAAAATGGCTCGTCTAGCACCTAATCTCATAGCTTGATTCACCCTGAAAATGACGACTTAAGACTTAATAAGAATTCTGAATCGAAAGTACAGCAAGAATCTTATTAGCAGTCACAAATAATTAATGCGTGTGAGGTTAGTGACATAAGATGGGAGACAACGAGGTCTGGCATTATATTCTTCCGTTTCCCTTCGAAAACGAAAAACGCAAGTTAATCTGGAGCGTCCTGCAGTCCAAGGTAGGTAAAAGCCTTTTAATGAACATGAAACTGGATGGACGAACATACCAAAGAGACTTCATAAATGGAACGTTATACTCGAACAAATCCATAATTGAATACTTGAAACGGATGGTCTCAGCGGACATTCTTGAACAAGGAATGGAGCAGGTCACAACAGGAAAAAGAAAAGTAAGAATCAAATGGTACACTCCCACAAAACTTGGAAGATGGTTTATCCTTTTCCTAAAACCCACAGAAGAGATTCCACCAGAATTAGTAAACAAAACAATCGAAGAAATCTTTCACGTCTACGCCCAAAGCATCGTTGAAGTTTGCGAAAACTTCGGAATCGACATAGAAGTCTTCCGCCAAATCTTAAACACAGAATACAACAAAAAAGAAGCAAATAAATAAAAAACAATGACAAGGTTGTTTGCAAGTTCTAAGACACGCAAGCGTTTTTCTCCACAGAACACGTTATGCCGAAATGGCTAGCCATGACTATGAAAACTGCCCCAGCAAAACCAAAAAGTTTAGACAAAAAGCAAATCAGTATAGAAGAAATCGTGGAATCCTTAAAAGACGTTGGGGATGATGTTGAGCAAATTGTTAAGTTAACTTCAAAGGAAAAACGTCTGGTAGCAAACTTCCTTGAAGTGCTAAAACAGGTGCCACAACAGATGTTTTCAATCGCAGTTTCCACATCTGAGCTGCCTATCGGAACAGGAACATTCACACAAGCACACATAGACTCCACAGGACACCTGATATTATCATCTGAAAATGGACAGTTACAAGTCTTGGACCTAAGTGAAACAAAAAACCGCAACCTTATGATGGCAGTAGTTGGTGACATTATGCCTAAATTCAAAGACTTTGCTAGCCAAATCGCAGAAGAAAAGCTTCAGAAGCCTTCAAAAGTTAAGGACAGTTCACCACCCGAACCGCGCCCGACAATCAATGTGCAGGAAGAAGTTCCAGTTGGCTTGACCGATTCAGACACCCAGTTAGGGCATGAAGAAGTGCCAATTGATTTGACTGATTCAGACGCCGAGTGCGTGCCTGAAGAAGTGCCAGTTGTATCCGTGGAGGAAAATGCGAAAATTGAAGAAATCACAGCAGAGACTTTGGAGTATTTAGAGATGTTGGGTAATGAGGTGTTTGACCAATCACCTGTTAGCGTTTACTTTGATGATTGGTTGGTGAACCTTCAGCAGGTTATGCTAGCGTTTGAATCCAACGAGGCAATAAACGTAGACGAAATTTTCACTGACGAGTGTGAGCAAATATATAACGACATCGAAGAAGAACTTGCCAATAGACTATTAAATGAAGCTGAACTTGAAGCCTCGGCAAAGACGGTAGCAGAGAAAAAGTATATTCTAAGAAAGATGGACGACGAATATGACGCCCAAACCAAAAACCTACAAGTTAGAGGAAAGAGTGCCATTGACTTCTTAATCAAAAACGTGCAGCGCCTAGAAGAAGAACTTGAAAAAACACAACAAATCAAAACACTCAATCCCATCAAGAAAATTGCCTTAAAACAAAAACAATATACACTCACCCAGAAATTGAAAGCCGCAAAACAGAGATTGTCGTTGGCGATGCAGAATTCCGCGGTTGAACCGAAAAAACTTGACGTGATTGACTCTGAATATGCCACTCAAACAAAAGAAATTGAAGTTAACAAAAAGAGTTCCATGGACGAATTAATTGAAAATGTGCGACAATTAGAAGAAGAACTTGCCAAAATACAGCAAATCAAAACACTTAATCCCATCAAAAAGATGTCCCAAGACAAAAAACGATTGGAAGTCACCGAGGAATTAAACGCTGCAAAACAAAGGCTGGCGTTAGCTGCACAAACTTCCGAGGTTGAACAGAAAAAAATCCGTGCTGAATACGAGAAAAAGAAACAAGCCACAATCAAGAAGGTACAAAATCTAGAGAAACAAATTGAACGCAAAAAAACCGACGGGTCAATAAAGGCAAGAAAAACGGCAACTAAAGCGCTGGCAAACGCAGTTAAGTCACTTATTCAAAGAAAAACCGCCCCAGCACAGTAAACAGATATTTTTCAGAAATCCACAAAGGAGCACGCAAGCCAAATAGCAACTCACAGCGCCTTTGAGGTTCTGAATAGAACAAAATTACTGCAATTTGTTGCCGCAACTGCCGCAAAACTTGTTTGTAGACAAATTCTTTGCTTTACATTTTGGGCATTCGATTTTCTCTTGCTTTAAGGGAGAACCACATGAACCACAGAACTTCATTGTCTCGGGCATCTGTGCTCCGCACTTGGGGCAAGTAACTTTAGCTACGGGAGCCAAACTTGTTCCACAGTTACCACAGAATTTAGTTCCAATAACATTCTGGGTTCCACATTTTGGACACAACACCACCTGCTGAGGCGCACCAGAGCCTTGAGAGGGCTGCATAGCTTTTCCTAAAGCAGTTCCCATGGCGATTCCAACGCCTGCACCCACACCTGCTGCAGCGGCTCCACCGCTTCCTTCAGGAATCTCGGCGGTTGTTTCCTTCATGTACTGCAGGGTCATGGCTTGTTGTCCCATTGTGGTGGCGAATCGTCTTGCCTCCTCAGGTATTTTAACGCCCTCAAAAACGGTGTCGATAATTTTTAGCCCTATTCTTGCTGCTTCATCTTTTATTATCAGGGCAACTTTGTCTGTTGTCTCATCCACGTTCTTGACGATATTAAAGATGTCATGATGAGCAAATTCATCCATAACCCTCTCGTTGATGAACCCACGAATGTAGTTTTCAACATCACGAGATGTACTTGCGCCCTGATTACCAAAAAACTCAACCACAAAGAGCTTTGGGTCCTCCACCTTATAGAGCAGATAACCAAAGTAACCAAGCTCTGCCTGATACTGAAGATTTCCGCTGGGCGCAGAGTAGGCTTGTCCACCAAATTTGCCTCTAAACTGGCTGTTGCTAACAAAAACAACTTCGCACTCAAATATGTCGCCGATTATACGAAGAGCCTTTAGGGCTCCAGTCAGCAAAGGAACATTGTTGCTTGTTATGGTGTGCCTTCCTGGACCAAAAACGTCGTAAGCTTTGCCGTCACGGAAAAAGACAGCCCACTGGTTCTCTTTCACAACAACTTGGCTTCCATACTTGAGCGAAAGATTAGGAAACCTGTAAGCAATATCTTCAGAATCTGCAAAATCCCATGAAACTTTCTCTATTATTGGCATTCAACAATCACATCCTACATGTTTAAAGGTCTAAACTGTTTTTCTCGTTCAATCCATTTATCCTCAAAGGTAAGTAATAAACTCTTAACATTCTTCACTTCACCAGAGACCGCAGTCCAGTTTTCGGCTTCAACCTCACTTTTAGCCTTGCCCACAGCAGCCTTCAATCCATCAAGCTCACCACTAAAGTCACGATCAAAATTGAAAACACGAGCCAACTCATTCTCACGTATGTGACCTTTACGGTCCCACAACCCAGCATAACCATAGTCGGCATGCCGAATCTTTTCTGTGACACGGTCTAAAACTTGGATAACCTGCTTGTAGTCTCTGCTCTGAGCAGCACCTGCATCCAAAGCCGCTAAATACAAATCTTCCCAAACGTGGCGCATATCACGCAGGTCAACATAATATAGGTCTCTGAGCTTTCGGTCTAACTCTCGTAGGTCCTCTTTTGTTCCATAACCTAACGTAAAGAAGTTTTGAATCTTGGAAAAGATGCCCTGCTTTTCTTTTACTTTATCGATTGTTTCGCGCTCAGACAAACAATAGCCCCCGAAATCTAACCACACAGTATTCTAATATAAATCATCTCTTGCTAAAAGGTAAACTTTTTTGTTTAGAAAAGGTTTACGTGTTGCAATGTTTCGTGAAATAACAAAAAAGGTTTAAACATGAGGTGTCTTGGCTGTTCTTTCATCTGCTCCTAACCACCAACTGCGATCTGCAGTGTAGATACTGTTACGGGAAATCATGTGATGACATGGACGCCGACTTTGACTTTAATGTAGACTATGACGTTCCAGAAGAAATAAACTACGAAATTAAGATTCTGGACAAGTTTATCAGAAAAGACCCTGAGCCTGTTCTGATTTTTTATGGCGGCGAACCAATGCTGTGTAACGACAAAATAAAGCAGATTATGGACAACGTTAGGGCTAAACAGTTTAACATCCAAACAAATGGTCTGCACTTAAACAAGCTTGAAACACAATACGTAAACAAGCTAACCACAATCTTTGTTTCAATAGATGGCACAGAAAAACTGACAGACTTCTACAGAGGAAAAGGCGTCTACAAGAAAGTAATCAAGAACATTAACCACATCAAAAACAACGGCTTTGAGGGCGAAATAGTAGCCAGAATGACGCTCATGGAACAAACAGACATCTACGAAAACATAAAATGGCTCCTAAACAACCCCGACTATGCATTCAGTTCGATTCATTGGCAACTTGACGCAGGATTCTGGAAAAACGACTTTCATAAAAGAAACTTCAAAGAATGGACCGAAAACAGCTACAATCCACAACTAAGAAGGCTAGTAGACTTTTGGCTAAACATCATGGAAACTGAGGGCACAGTTTTGAGGCTCTACCCACTGTTAGGAGTAATGCACTCACTGCTCCATGAAAAAGACAGCCGCCTAAGGTGCGGCTCAGGCTGGAGTAACTACAGCATACAAACAGACGGACACATAATACCGTGTCCAGCCATGAGCGGAATGAAAGATTACTACATAGGACACATACAAAACGCGCATCCACTACAATTAAAACAGGTTTACGTTGGGCAACCTTGCACAGACTGTGAAATTTTTCGGGACTGCGGAGGACGATGCCTCTATGCCAACATAACTAAACGGTGGAACAACACAGCATACGAGCTAGTATGCAATACAGTCAAGAACCATGTTGAATCATTAAAGTCAGCCTTACCGCAAGTCAAAAGGTTAATCAAAGAAAAAAGAGTCGACATCACCGATTTTGGTCATCTGAAATATGACAGCTGCGAAGTAATCCCATAGACATTCACTGACACAAAACTTTAACCGTTAAAACTCTTAAATCTAAAATACAGAGGCAAACAAAATGAGTAAACAGCAAGAATATTCACGTTCTCCAGCGCCTTTCGCGTTCTTTGTAATAGTTTCGTTAGTATTTGTGGCATTAGCACTCATAAATTACCCAGACCCAACAGCATTCCTGTTTGGTCTTTTAGCCGCGGTTTCATTGTTTCCTCTACCCACAACAGTAGCAATAAACAAAGAATGGGAAGAAGCAATAATACTAAGATTTGGCAAATTCCAACGCCTTGTAGGTTCAGGATTCTTCTTCAAATGGCCATACATCGAAACATTCCTAAAACAAGACAAACGAATAATCAACCTAGACATCTCCAGACAGGAAGTCATGACCAAAGACAACATCAGCGTAACAGTCGACGCAGTAGTCTTCGTTAAAATAATAAACACCAAAGACAGCCTAGTAAACATACGAAACGTCTGGGACAGCGTCATGAAATACGCCCAAACAACAATGCGAGACGTAGTAGGAGACGTAGAACTAGACGAACTACTAGCACGCAGAGATGAAGTTGCAGACAAAATCGCAAACATCGTAGACCGAGAAACAGCAGACTGGGGCGTAGACATCACCTCAGTGAACCTGCAAACAGTAGAACTGCCAGAAGACATGAAACGAGTAATCGCAAGGCAAGCCGAAGCAGAACGAGAAAAACGAGCAGTAATAATAAAAAGTGAAGGAGAGTTTACTGCAGCCGAAAACTTGGAGAAAGCAGTGAACAAAATGAGCAACAGAGCATTATACCTGCGTACACTCTCAAGCCTAGAAGACATCAGCTTTGACCAAAGCAACACCATAGTATTTGCAGTACCCATGGAC
>JAOZIF010000144.1:8578-10338 GCA_026014495.1 Candidatus Bathyarchaeum sp. | reverse complement strand
CTGGACAACCTTACCACTACTATTGTGATGATTGCCCTTCAATTGGGTGATAGTTTTAATTGTGAAGGTTAACACGAAAGTTTTCGCGTACAAAAAATTGCTAGAATACAAGAAGAAAAAAAGATAAAGGGTTAGGAATTTGGAAAAAGATTGGTTCTACAATTTAATAGCTGTCGTAGTCATCTTCGATTGTTAGTTCTTCGTCGTCGTCTGCAACTTCTTCGACTGGAGCTTCTTCTTCAACTACTAGTTCTTCACTGGTTGTTTCAGTTGCATCCTCTGTAATAGTGGACTCTTCATAGACTTCTTCATCAGCTGCTTCTTCTACGGTCAGTATTTCTTCTAGGGATTGCTCAGCTACGGGTTCAACCTCGGTTATTTCTTCAGGGGATAGTATTTCGGCAGGTGCTTCAGTGGTTATTTCAACAGATTCGTCTGCGGTTTCGACTTCTGGTGTTTCTAGGGGTTCATCGATTGCTAATTCATCAAAGGCGGCTTCAACTTCGATTGCCTCTTCAACAGGAGCTTCTAGAGCAGCATCTTCAACAGGAACCTCAACAGAAAGGTCAGCTTCTTCTTCAACTGCTTCTTCAACTATAATTTCAGGGGCTTCAACTGGCGCTTCAGGAACTTCATAATCTTCGACAGGCACCTCAACGGGCATTTCCATAGATTCTTCAACAGGAGCCTCGATTGTCTCCTCAACTGGAGTTTCAACGTAATCAACGATTGCTTCTTCAACTGCTTCTTCAGCTACAACCTCGGGAACTTCAGGGGTTGGTTCAGCAGGCACTTCGACTGGAGCCTCAACGGGCACCTCAAAGGGAGCTTCAACATATGGAGTGGCTGTCTCTTCAACGGTTTCTTCAACTATAATTTCAGGTGCTTCAACTGGCGCTTCAACTGGAACTTCAACAGGAGCTTCTAGAGTAGCTTCTTCAACAGGAACCTCAACAGAAACATCAGCTATCTCTTCAACTGCATCCTCAACAATTTCAGGCGCTTCAACATAAGGAGTAAATGCATCTTCAAATGAGGTCTCTACAGGAGCTTCAACTGGGGCTTCAAGAACCTCAGCAGCAGCTTCAGCGGGCATCTCAGCAGACAGTTCCACAGATTCTTCAATAGGAGCGTCTAGAGTAGCTTGCTGAACTGGAACCTCAACAGGAGTTTCTGCAATTTCTTCGATAGGAACCGCAACCGGAACTTGTTCAATTGGGGCATAAACTGGAGCCTCAGCAACTGGTTCCACAGGAACCTCAACGATAGGGGCAACTGGAACTTCGGGAACATCAACAGCCAACTCAGCAGTCTCCTCAACAACCTCATCAACAGGTTGCACAGGAGCAGCATCTATAGGAGCAGAGAAAGGTGATGGTGCTTCAACAGGGGGCATAAGACTGTCTACCGCCTCTTTTAAGGAAGCCAACTGATTTTTCAATGAATAAAGACCGTTTGAAAAAGCAGCAGTTTCGTTAGCGTGCAATTCTTCATCAATCTCTCCTGCAACATACTGGATTTCTGAGTTTGCGAGAAAGATTTCCAAGGTGCCAATCTGCTTTTCTAGATCGTTTACTTTTGATGCCAAATTGTCAGCGAGCATTTTCTGGCGCATTTCGATATCAGAGATAATAGAAGAAAGTTCGTTTTCAAGTGAACCATATGTAGACGCTGAAATTCTGCCTGAATTAAACAGATCGTCAAGAGCTTGCTTCTTTTTCTTAGCTAATTCCAAATCCGTGCTTATTTTCTCGAAAGAG
>JAOZIF010000144.1:0-8507 GCA_026014495.1 Candidatus Bathyarchaeum sp. | reverse complement strand
CTGAAAGCTACTATAAAAGACCGAAATAACTGTTGTTAACATGTAGATATATCGTTAGCTGTCAAAAACAGTTCCTTTTCCGTAATTAGCCCCAAGACAGGTTTAAACAACCATAGATACCAACACACATGCAACATCAAGCATTAACACTCTTAACTAAACTTGAAACACCCCTAGTTCACAGGTTTAGCAATTAACAAAAAGAGCACCATAGGCGCACTCAACACAGCAACCGATTTCAGACCTAAAATATATAGACATTACAGACATAATTCATACAAAACTATAAATATTTGAACTGTGCATAGAATTAGAATGTATTTAAACAAATTTACATCAAAGGCGGAGAATAATACGTGGAGCCAAAAAATCTAAAGTCAATCCACAAAAAAACGAGGAAAAACGTCACAAACGCAGCCACACATAACTACAACACAGTCGCCGCAGTCAACAGCCGATTCAGCAGTTTAGTTAGCTCAGGAACAATCTACTCCATCAGATACTACCAAAAAAAGAAAGCATACTAAATCGAAAATACATAACCAACTAAATTACGCCTGTGACCTTGGCAAGTTTCTTAGCTGAAGCATAATCCAGTTTTTTTGTATCCAAAATGGTGTACCTATCTGGACGTAGAGTGCAAGCTTGAACCAGAGCCTCAATTATGGATTCAGGTTTTACTCCAAGTTCCTCAGCGGTTGTTGGAGCCCCAGCTTTTTGGAGTGTGTGTTTGATGCCTTTCCAATCTATATTATACAGATAAGCCATCATTATTGTTCCCACACCACACTGCTCCCCATGCAAGCCTCCATTCGATTCAACCACATCAAGAGAGTGACTAAACAGATGTTCTGAACCACTGCAAGGTTTGCTGCTACCTGCAATACTCATGGCAACACCACAGCTTATCAGAGCCTCCAAAACAAGACGAAGACCTTCTTCGGATTCAGGCTTGATTGCATCAGCATTCTTTGTAACAAGTCTTGCACTCATCAGAGCTAAACTCGCTGCGTATTCGCCATAATATTCATTCTTTACTTTGTAGGCTAATTCCCAGTCTCGAACAGATGTGAACTTAGACACAAGGTCCGCACACCCACTTGCGGTGAAACGATAATCTGAACGAATAATAACATCCGTATCTGCCACTATTGCCATAGGAGATTGAGCCATTACAGAGTAGGGCTTACTCAAGCCCTTAACAGCCGCAACAGGACTTGCAATACCATCATGTGAAGCAGTTGTCGGCACACTTATGAACGGAATGTTTTGACGCGTAGAACCCAATTTTGCAACATCAATTTTGGTTCCGCCACCAACACCAAGAACAATCTGCGGATTTAATTCTTTAATTCGTTCTTCAACAGCATTAACTTCCTGCATAGTTGAAGAATTCACAACAAGAGAGTCAACATCCATGCCAGTGTCACGAAGCAAATCAATGACCCTATTACCAGCAACACACTGAGTGTTTGGACCCATCACTACAAGAGTTGATTCGCAAAAGCCCAATTTTTTGCAAATCTCGCCTAACAGAAGTAAAGTTTCGTTTCCAACGACAACTTCCCTTGGAAGCTGCATTTGATGTAGCTGCATTTTCCACGCAATCACGGATATGATAAAAGGCTACATATTAAGTTTCAGGGTTTTCGAATAAAAAAATACAAGATTAACAATAAATAGGGGGGTTTCGAAATGTTTTTAAATACGCCGAGGATGTATATACACCTCTGACTTCTCCCGAGTCATTCTAATATATATCCAATTTTCGGGGGACATAAAAAATGCAGGAAAACATTGAGAAATTAGCATTAAAAGGGACAACCACGGTCGGCGTAGTTTGCACCGACGGCGTTATCTTATCCTCAGATACACGTGTTACAATGGGATATTTTGTAGCACATAAACAAGGAAAGAAAATTTACCAAATAGATGACCACATAGCCATGACAATATCAGGCGGAGTAGCTGATGCACAATATGTCGTTGAAATACTCAAGGTCAACGCCAAACTATACAAACTCAACAATGGCAGACCCATGCCAATAAAATCGGCATCACGCCTAGTGTCAAACGTCCTCTTTTCAGCACGTGGAGGACTAATGGCACAAATTCTTGTTGGAGGAGTAGACTCCACAGGACCTCATGTTTTCTCATTAGATCCTTTTGGCAGCCTCACAGAAGAGAACTGTGTTGCTACAGGCTCAGGTTCACCCATAGCCTACGGAGTTTTGGAAGACAAATACAAAGAAGGCTCCACAATAAAGGAGATATTACCGGTAGTTGTACGCGCTGTTGACTCAGCCATGAAGAGGGACATAGCGAGCGGAAACAATTTTGACATCGCAGTCATAACAAAAGATGGTTACCGTTCATTAAGCACTGACGAAAAGAAGGCAATTCTAGGGGGCTCCTGAGGAGCGTTAATACAGCTTGACATCATCTGGAAAAGATCAAGTTGACATAAGCCAACACATACTGGAAAAAATACCACCAGAGGCTGAAGTCACACGTATAGAATATGAAGGACCAGCCCTCGCGGTTTACACAAAAAAACCAGAAGTTCTAGTTGAACAAAGCTTTGTAATCGCAGAAATCGTCAAGCTGATTAGAAAAAGGATAGTTGTCCGCTCTGACCCTTCAATAAGAGCTAAAGAACGTGACACAGAAAGGATCATAAAAGAAATTGTTTCAGAAGAGGCAGAAATCACAAACATAAATTTTGATCCAAGCCTCGGAGAAGTTATCATAGAAGCAAAAAAACCAGGAGTAGTCATCGGTAAAAACGGCGGGGTTCTACAAGAGATAATAAAAAAGACACGATGGAGACCCCGAATTCTCAGAAGCCCACCCATACCATCCAAAATTATTGCTCACATGCGACACTTTCTTTACTCAGAGAGCAAGGAACGAGAAAGAATACTACGAGCAATTGGTGAACGAATTTTTAGACCATCAATCCACGATGTTGGAGATGTTCGCCTCACAGCGTTGGGTGGATTTAGACAAGTAGGCAGGTCAGCGATTCTTGTTCAAACAAGAGAAAGCAATGTGCTGCTTGATTGTGGAATCAACCCAGGAGCTACAACATCAACAGTAGCATTTCCAAGATTAGATACACCCCAATTTGATTTAGATACCCTAGATGCTGTGGTGATAAGCCATGCACACCTAGATCACTGTGGATTTCTTCCATTTCTTTTCAAGTATGGATATGATGGACCAGTTTACTGTTCGGCTCCAACTTCGAGTCTTATGACTTTGCTTCAACTGGATTACTTGGATGTTGCAAACAAACAAGGAGTTATGCCGCCTTATGGTCAAAAGGATGTACGAGACACAGTTATGCATACTATTTCTCTGAGATACGGCTCGGTAACGGATATAGCTCCAGATATACGTTTAACTCTACACAATTCTGGGCACATTCTTGGCTCATCGTTGGTTCATCTTCACATAGGCGAGGGACTGCACAACCTAGTTTATACTGGAGACTACAAGTATGGCAAATCTATGCTTCTTGAACCTGCAGTTGCCACGTTTCCACGTGTAGAGACGATAATAACTGAAAGCACGTATGGTGCCCCTGAAGATATTATGCCTACACGAGCAGATTCAGAGCAACGTATTACGAATATAATTAATCAGACTCTGGAAAGAGGCGGAAAAGTTTTGATTCCTGTGCCTGCTGTGGGAAGAGCACAAGAAATTATGCTAATTATTGACGATTACATGCGACGAGGACTGCTAAAAGAGTCTCCTGTCTTTGTAGAAGGCATGATTTCTGAGGCAACTGCAATTCATACGGCTTATCCAGAATATTTGGCTAAAGGAGTAAGAAACAGCATCCTTTACGAGGGAATTAATCCGTTCCAATCTGATTATTTCACAATTGTAGAGCATCCCAGTGCAAGAGAAGAAATTGTGGATGGAGAACAATGCATAATATTGGCAACCTCAGGAATGCTGGAAGGTGGACCAGTAATTGATTATTTCAAACGTTTAGCAGGTGACGAACGCAATACAATAATTTTTGTCAGCTACCAGATTGACGGAACAATGGGTTCACGCGTACAAAAGGGCTTAGCTGATGTTCCCATCATAAACAGTAACGGAAAGATGGAAGTAATGAAAGTTGCAATGCAGGTTGAATCAGTCAGAGGCTTTTCTGGGCACTCTGACAGAAGACAACTTGTCAATTACATCCAACGTTTGAGACCAAAACCTGAAAGAATAATTGTGCTTCACGGTGAAAAATCAAAGAGCTTGAACATGGCTAATATGTTCAAAAGAAAATATAATGTTGAATCTCTTGTTCCAGAAGTTCTGGAAACAATTAAGCTGCGGTAGTAGCTTTTTTTGATACAACAGTTTCTGGGCGCCAGATTCGAATAGCGTCAGGCACTATAACGACCCGTTCTTCTCCTAGGCTGGCGATGTCGCCGCCTATGGATTGAATGAAAACAGAAAGTTCGTTCACAGCTTTTTTGACGTCTTCGATGCTCTTTCTAGCTAAGGGAGTGATTTTTAGAATGATAATGTTTCCTAAGTTGAGTTCGTGTTTGATGACTTCTACATCGGCGAGGTTTCTTAGGGGCATAGCTTTCAGGTAGGATTTCTTTTGATTTTTTTTGTTCTCCCGTTCTGATGTTGACAAATGATGTCACTTCCTTAATTAGTTACAGAAGTTTTATTTTAAACATTTCCGCTTGTTGCAGCTTATAATCTTCAAAAATCTATGTTATGAATTAGCAGTTTATAATTCCTGTGAAACAAACATACTGTTTCGCGACAATTTTTCATAAAGCATCAAGAAATTAAAAATGAGTCATGAACTCCTCAGATAGTCCCAGAGTTTGTCGCCCACGTAGTGAAGATTTTTAATAGTTTTTCCACGAGTAACAGTTTTCATTTCTTCTGAACTAAACAGCGCTACACCTACAGCCAAGGGTTTACCGTGACGCTCATCAACAACAAAAAGAAGGTCATTCGCTTTGAATTCACCTTTGACTTCACGAACTCCAGGAGCCATCACATCCGCCCCTTTACAAACATAAGGAACAGCACCCATATCCACTACTATTTTTGGGAATGAGGGAAAAAGTTCTTTAAAAGACAAAGTAAAAAAAAGTGTGCCTTCGGAATTTGCCAATAAGGGTCTTCCGTTAAAGATGAAGATGTCAGCAGTTTCGGTTTCATTTACTTCGATACGAGGTTTAGAGTCAATAAATTGTTCAATGTTTGTCCCTAGCAGTTTAGAAGCTTCTAAGAGAAGCTTCTTTGATTCTTTGTCTTTCAGAGGATACCTGCGGCGCTTTGGCATATCTGACACCAACAACTACAATATATTCAGAACAGCATAACTGTTGTGGATTTCCAGTGTAGCCTTAGTAAAAAACTAGAGCGAATCCAGTTTTTTATCGGTTGACGGACAAACACTGCAGGTATCTGGAACAGATAAGCAGCCTTTGTGCCAGTCACATATCATGTCTCCAGACCTTAGAACTTCACATAACTTGCAGAAATGAAGCATAGCATCAAAGGGAGAAATTTTATCGGTGGCTATGCCTTCGGCGATTTCAGCCACTAGTTTTTGGACAGATGGAGAGGCTTCAAGTTGCTTCACTAATTTGCTTCCTCGTTTTGAGTAAAGATAATTGCTGATAGATGCTTGGGTTGTTCCAAGTTTTTTTGCTGCACTTACTTGAGAAAAGTTGAAGTTTTCTATCAGGCGCCTTGCTACTAAAGAGCGAAATGCAGGCAAAACAGAGCGCACAACAACTTCACATGGGGGTCGCAAATGAATTCACACGACTATAACGGCGTTATTACTTATAAATTAAGCGTGAAGAATCAAACAAAAATGGACAAGCACAACCTGACGCTAGTGCACGCACACAAGCAATTAAAACACATCACCAAAACATCAAGAAACCGATTCTAGATTACGGTTCTTCCTCTAAATGGATTGCGGCTTGGCCTAAATTGAATCTTTGACGTAGAATACAGTTGATTTTTGCGGAGCCCCACGGCAACATCTACGAACTCAGGCAATATTTTATGCTTAAACTCCGAAACAGGTCTTCCCCAATGCAATCCCGTGCAAGCAGGGTCCACATAAACAAAAAAGTCTCTGTCACGATACCTAAAAAGCGCTTCAGCGGAACTGCCAAACTTGGGGCTGTCAAAAACTTTGAAGGGCCAAATCTTACACGCTAAAGGTTTCATGTATTGTAGTCCACAAATGTGAGTGCCCCTGAGTTGGTTAAGAAAGCAGCATGTTCCGTCACGTTTTTTTCCCAAAAGCAACTTGCTTACGGTGGGTATTGTAGATTCTACGCCATAGTTTCTGACAAGATTCATCCACTCGCCAAAATTTAGAACTACATGATAGTCTTTGCAGCACATACCACACTCGACACAGTCCCAAGACTTTATTTTTCTCCAAGGTACAGGAATCATTCTTTATCCGCCAAGCTATATGGTTAACAGATCATGTAAACTTGGGCAGTAATCAGCAAACCATAAAATTAAGGTATCTCTGAGTTGTCCAGCCTAGAAAAAGTTAGACAAATAGAAATTGTTACACTTCATAGACATAAAGCGTATGAGAAGGATAACCTAACTTGGGGTTTTCGCAGAAATTGTCAACCTTTTTGGTCTTCCAGCCGAGAATCTCATAATCATGAGAAACAACTCTGGTTCCAGGCTTGAGTTCTGCCTCCAACTTTGGCTTGATTCTTTCGTTTGCACTGGTTGTTAAATACAAAAAGACAACATCAGCACCAGACAAATCAACATCAAATATGTCTTGGTTTATAATCTGAGTTTTATCAGCTAAACCAAGTTCCTGAATGTTGCTCAGTGCTTTTTTTGCCAAATCGTCTCTTAGTTCGATTCCTACTGAGGTTGCTCCAAAGTCTTTGGCAGCCATTATAACTGTTCGACCATCTCCACAGCCTAAATCGTATAGGACATCTTCGGGCTGAAGTTCAGCTAACATAAGCATTTTACGAACTACAAGCGGTGGTGAGGCAACAAAGGGTGCAAGAAACAAATTTATGGCTCCTTTGATTTTGTTTTATAATAAGCGCTTGCTTTTATGGTTTTCGTGATGTAAAACATCAAATATCTCCTTATATTCCATAAAAGCGCAAAAATCCAATACCGATAGATTAAATTGTGCATAAATACAACCTGTTTCATTAGGGGGTTCACTTGTTGGCTAAAAAAGCAAGTGAAGGCTATAAGATTGTTTTAACAGCAGATAGAACGCTGATGAGCGAGTATCGTGGAGGAATTTTTCTTGGATTTAGCGCATGTGCACCAAAAGGGCTGATTCCTGACTGGCTGTATTTTTCGATGTTATGTCCATCGGTTCCAGTAAACGCTGATGGCTCGGTTAAATATGCTCCATGTGGTACAAGAAAAGTTGAAGCTGCCCTTCTAAAGCACGGCTTCAAAAGAAAAGACGTGATTGTTGCACACCCTGAACACCTTGACAAGGTCGTAGGCACAAAAACAAGGGTTATTGGAATCACAGAAACTGACCCTTTAGGCATAGCTCCAGCCACATCCACATTTACGCAGGTGTTTAACGGCGAAGCATACATGAACATAAAATTCAGGGAACTGCTAAACAATCCTGCAATAAAAAAACATAGACCTCGAATCATTGTTGGAGGTCCGGGAGCATGGCAGCTTGAAGCCAAAGACTCCACAAAAGGCTTGGGAGTAGATTGTGTAGTTGTTGGCGAAAGCGAAAACATTGTGGGGCCCCTTTTTGAGAAAGCACTTGATGCTGAAGAGCTACCAGATGTTGTGCATGGAAGCGTAGTTGAAACAGAAGAAATCCCACTGATTAAAAAAGCAACAATAGATGGAATAATTGAGATTGCCCGGGGGTGTGGACGTGGCTGTGACTTCTGTGTTCCTACACTTCAGCGCTACCGTTGCATTCCGATAAAAGACATCCTAAACGAGGTTGAAGTTAACCTTAGGGCGGGAAGACGGCCATTACTTCATGCAGAGGATGTGCTTAGATACAAGGCTAAAGGGTTAGAAGTGAACGGGGAAGCGGTTATTGACCTTTTCAAAACGGTCAGAAGCTATCCGGGTGTAAAAGCGGTTGGCATGAGCCACTTTGCGCTCTCTTCGATTGCAAGCGCACCAGAAGTTGTTGAAGAGATATCAAATATTCTTGGTGCAGACGAAAACGGCAGATGGTTAAGCGGTCAAACAGGATTAGAAACAGGTAGCCCCAAATTGATTGAAGCAAACATGCAGGGAAAATGTAAGCCTTTTGAACCAGAAGACTGGCCACAGGTGGTAATAGACGCTTTTGAGATTATGGCAAAGAACAGTTGGGTTCCATGCGCAACACTTGTTATCGGGCTTCCCAAAGAAACGGATAAAGACATTGACTTAACACTTGACCTGCTGGAGGAGCTTAAGGGATTTAAGAGTTTGATTGTTCCGTTGTTTCTTGTTTCCATGGGAGGATTAAA
>JAOZIF010000049.1 GCA_026014495.1 Candidatus Bathyarchaeum sp. | reverse complement strand
CTCAAAAGACGTAGACATCTTTGTTAAACAATCTTTTGAAATCGTGGATAGGATCCATGAGATCTTGACAAAACAAGGCAAAGAACAAAAAGATTTAGCCAAGGCTTTGGGGAAAACAGAAAGCGAGATCAGCAAATGGATGACCGGTACGCATAATTTCACAATCAATACTTTGGCAAAAATTCAAGCAGCTCTGGGGGAGCCAATACTTCAGGTTGCGAAAGAAAAGCCTGTACAAATGAACGTTTACGTGGTCACTCACGCTGGTTATGCTTTTAAACCAAGGGGAGAAGCTTCGATTGTTTCCCCCGCAATGAAAATTTCTCAGATCCGTAAAACAGCGCATGGTGCTGTAGGTTGTTTAAATTAACCAATGAGAGAAAAAAAAGACATTGAAATAGACTTAAAAGAGATAAATGAAATCTCTTTTAATTTAACCCCTCTTCCTATCGCTGTTGAGGAAATTGAGTTTGGAAGAAATCTTACCTTGCAAATAGGAGTTAATTTTCATGGAGATTTGGAAAATGAGACATTTCAGTTTCGAACATTAATTAATTGGGTTTTAATCAACCATGAAAAACCAATTGTAAGTTTGGAAACAGAATTGGTCTTTGAAATCCAGAATTTGGCTGAAGTTTTTAAGATTGAAGAGGATGGTAATTACCAAATCGACAACAACTTTTTAGCTACGCTTGCCGGTGTCGCATTGGGTACTTCGCGCGGCATATTAGCTGTAAATGTCAAAGGTAGCCCAATGTCGAAGTTTCCCCTTCCTATTTTGAATCCAACCGAAATATTGGATAACATTCGTCAGCAGCAAGCATAGTCTATTCTCAGACGACTAACATCTAATCGTTTGATGGGTCTCGTCACAAGGAGCAGATAGATGTAGTCTCTAACGACAAAAAAACTCACATTGAGCCTTCCCGCCCCCTCTGCTGCGCATTTTGCCAAAGTGTGCCAACATAAATCATGGCTACTTTCCCCTCGCAACTATTCCCCACAATTCCCTGTCTTGCCTCGCGGCGTTTGTACCAGGCTTGTGTCGCCACAATCCCGTCCCGCACTTGTTCGCCTGCGTCAGCTCATTGCGCTGGTTGAATGTTTTGTATGCATGAATGATTGGGAAAAGGCGTTTTTATACAGTTGATGATCATTTAACACCACTTGTACATTTCGAGTCCATTCTTTGTTTTCGATATTTGCGTGTATTGTGCAGTCGTACAGGAGTTTAATGTGTTGTGTCTGTTAGTAATGTACAGCACTTCGTTTTTTTGAGTGTACAATATTCTTTCGTTTTTCGACACTTTAGCTAGCGAGCTGCATGCTTGCTACGTCTTATTTAGTTTGTGACAGAGTATAAATGTTTAGTGGTTGATTGGCATTTTTGAGATACCTTTAA
>JAOZIF010000167.1 GCA_026014495.1 Candidatus Bathyarchaeum sp. | reverse complement strand
CAGATACAGAACTAAAAGTGCTCGGAGTACGAGCAGCAGGAGACTAAAACAATGAGTCTACAAGATTTAATCAAACAATCAGGTGGCAGTTTATCCATAAAAAACAAAATAGCAAAAATTGACGCCACAGGAATGTATTACCGTGACTTGAATTCACTTCTTCGGCAACTAGACAAAAATGGCATCGAAAATATCCAAGTCCACAACGTTTGCGGTCAACGATACTTGGGAACTGACCTTAAAGGGAACATCAAACTTGATCTTTATGGAACTCCTGGAAACGATTTAGGATCCTTCATGAAAGGCGTAGACATCACAGTGCACGGCAACGTGCAAGATGCCTGCGGAAACACCATGGACAACGGAAAAATTGTTGTTCACGGACGAGCCGGAGACTTGGCAGGCCACTCTATGCGTGGTGGAAAAATTTTCATACGCGACTCAGCTGGTTACCGTGTTGGAATTCATATGAAAGAGTACATGGGAAAACGCCCTTCTATAGTAATTGGGGGAACAGCCCAAGACTTTCTGGGTGAATACATGGCAGGCGGAGTTCTGGCAGTACTGGGTATAAACATGAAACAACAAGTTCACGACGCAAGATTTGTCGGAACTGGAATGCATGGCGGAGTAATTTACATCCAGGGTGAAGTTCGTCACATGGGCGAAGAAGTAGCAGTCCGAGAGCTTGATGCTGACGATTATAATCTCCTAAAACCCTTGGTTAAAGAATTCTGCAGCTACTACGACATGGAAGCAGAAAAAATCTTGGACGGCAACTTCAACAAACTGATTCCGGTATCGAAACGGCCATACGGAAACCTTTACGCATACTAGTCTGCATTGCGTTTTTTGATGGCGTTTTCGATTATGTCTAGCTTAAGAGCAACAAACGCAAGGGCTGTTGCAACAATACCTAAGGCGTAGTATCCTGCTCCTACTGTTACTCCGATGGACGCGACCGTCCAAAGGGTTGCTGCAGTTGTAAGTCCCCTTACTTTTTCTTGGGATTTTACTATGGTTCCTGCGCCCAAAAACCCAACCCCAACAACAACTCCTGCTGCTATTCTTGAAGGGTCACCGCCTGGAAATGCTTCATTCGATAAAATTGTAAACAGGGCTGCTCCTAAGCCGACAAGGCTGTTGGTTCGTAATCCTGCAGGTTTTCGGCTTAATTCCCGTTCGAATCCCACAAAAGCCCCCAAAATAAATGCCAAAACAATTCTAATTATTGGTTCTATTTCAAGCATCATAGCAACTAAATCTTTTTCACAACTTCTATATATGCTTAAAAAAGATTCACATTCAATTTACAGTAGTTTAACTCAGCCACAACGGCTTTCCGTCAAGGAACTGAGTCAAAAACCCCGCAAAATCAGAATTCTTACAATAAAATGATGCAATT
>JAOZIF010000157.1 GCA_026014495.1 Candidatus Bathyarchaeum sp. | reverse complement strand
ACGAAAACCTAGGCTACTCCTCCCGAGCAGAATTCATAAAAGAAGCCGTAAGACTACGACTCGAAGAACTAGAAAAACTAAAAAAATCCAAATGACAATCTGTTAATGAATATGTAACTAATGAACAGGGCGTAATACATTAAGGGAATTTGTTTGTTGAAAGGAAGGATATTGTAACGGTAGCTATTTGACCTTTTCCGATAGACAACTGTAAGTTTCTATAAAGATAACTAACTGGATTAACATAATCAATTACGTTTTCATTATATTCTAGAGTTATGCTATCTTTATCCACCTCCTCAAAAATCAACATGTCATAACCAATTTCTTGTAAGCATATATCAAAGTCATTCTGATTTATGATTCGAAATTCTTGTATCCATCTATCATGAGTTTCATTGAAAAATTCTCCCCTAACTTTTTCGGCATAAACATATACATTATCGAGGTCTGTATTTACTAAGTAGCTCATTGTAAAATTGAAGGATTTTTCATTAGTCATAAATTGAACTTGGAGCTTGTTGGGGTCAGAATTAACTGGAATTGGAGTAATAGTTAGATTATCATCTAATGCCTCGGGATAAACGACCCGTAACACGCTAGGACTGTAAGCTCTACTTTGATAATGTTTTACAACAACATCACTCCTTAAACAATGTGAAGGTAATTTAATAGACAAAGTATCTAATTGGTCAGCTATTCCGCGATTTATTTGAACTAGGTCACAAGCAATCTTTTCATATGTCACGTCTACATGAGGTTCTACGTTGTAACCTCTACCTGACAAGTCAATAGAAAGAAAATAACTCGGGTCTATAACGTCATCTATGTCTGTAGAAAACTCCACGTTAGGCGTAAACACATGAAATTGATCATCTAAAGGAATTATTGAACCAGCAAATACAACAAGTAATAGTGGTAGCAGAAATCGCCACCTTAATTTAGAAAAAGCTATGAACCTATTTTTCAAACTTGCCCAAAAAAGACGAAACCTACGCTCAGTTGAAGGAATTTCTCTTCTTATTATTTCGGCGTAACCTTTGCCACCATACAACAATTCGCTATCATATACATTTTGTATGTAATTCGGAAAAAGTAAGCAAAAACAGAAACCAAACATTGCAAAGAGGAGATTAATAGCAAAATACAAACCCAAAACAGTCGATTCGATAACGTAAGTTGGATATATTCCAACAAACTCTATCAACAATATCCAGCTAACTAAGACCCATCCTATGAAAAAATAAAACAATATTTTTGAAAAAATAAAATGGATAACTTTTAGGAACCCTACTTTGTTTGGTATAGTTCTAAAAAGAATAGCAACTAAAGCTGTCAACATCCAATGATGATACCAAGTTTTTTCAAAAGCAGGCAAAAAAAGACCTATTCCTAAGTTATTAATATCCAAGTAAAAAATGGGAAGAATTAAACACAGTTCTATTCCCAATCCAGCAACTAATGATAACACAAGTTTTAACGTTGCATCAAAATTTTTCCATTCTCTAGACCTACCAAAAAGACAGTAAATGAAAATATATCCTGATGCCCAAATCATGAATAGAGAAAAATATTCAGGATACTCTAAGAAATCGAATGGGTTCATTGCTAGCTCGTTTACTTATTAAGATTTTAAGTTTAAATGTTTTTAACACTCAATTTGTTAATGAACTAATCTTGAAAAAAACTGTTTCAACAGCACTATAATTAGAGGCTAGCTATTTTGTGTTTGTTATGTTTGTTGCGTCTACTCTTAGTTCGTCTAGTGATAGTTCTTTGGGGTCTATGCCCATTGCTAGTCCTAGTAGTTGGGGGTAATGCAGTACTGGTATTGCGAATTTTTCGTTTAGTAGCCGTTCTATTCTTGGCTGGTTGATGTCAAACATCATGTGACAAAACGGGCAAACAGTAATCAGCGCCTGTGCATTTACAGCCTTGATGTTACGAAGCTTATCGCCAGCAAGATGCAATGGAATCTTGTCATTAACACCAACTATCGGAGCACCGCAGCAGTCAGTTTCGTACATGTAATCCAAACACTTGGCTCCTGTTGCTTCAATTAACTTCTTTAGAATAACAGGGTTTTCTGGGTCGTCAAAACCAATGTATTTTGCTGGACGCAGTATGTGACAGCCGTTATGTTCAGTTACCTGTAAGTCAGTTAACGGTTTTACCACAGCTTCCTTGATTTTATCAAAACCAACATCTTCTGAAAGCGCCTGTATAAGGTGAAGAACACGTATTTTTCCGCCTTCAAACTGCATGCCAATCTCCTTTAAAATTGCGTTGATGTGTTCCTTGAGTTTCTTGTCTTCACTAAGACTCTTGTTCACTTTACGTAGGGTTCCTGCGCATCCCGGACACAAAGTAAGAATGTCTAATCCTTTCTGCTCAGCTAAACACAGGTTCCGCGCAGCCAAAACCATCATCGCATCATGATCCACAGAATCAATAGGCAAACCACAACAGTTGAACTCAGGCATCTCTTCCAACTCAACGCCCAGCCGCTCCAGAACCTTTCGGGCAGAAACTTCGTAGCTAGGCATCCGGTAAGGAACAGCACAACCCAAAAACAGCAGATACTTCATAACAGTCATTTCTCCTTTTTTGCAAACTTAGAGACAGCCAAAACATCAAACAATTTAGCAACATCACCCGTGTTAGCTTTTGGCAAATCAGGCAAACCCCGCTCAGCACGCTTCTTATGACGCATCTCAGGAATCTTGTAAGCGTAACCCGTCGTTAGGATGTTATTTGTTAGCTCCCTGAAAACCTGTGGAACAACACCTTCACGCACAGCAATGTTACGTAACGCACGTATAACACCCGCAATATCCACGCCCTGAGGACAATGGTCAACACACGTAAAACAGGCAGCACACAACCACAAAGCCTCAGAACCAATAACCCTGTTCTTCATGCCCAACTGCGTCATACGCATAAGTTTACGGGGATGATAAAGCTCACTAAACCGTGCGATGGGACAGTCAGCAGTGCAACTGCCACACTGAAAACACAATCTGAGCTTCTCAAACCCAGGAACCTCACTCATCTCATACTTGAACGTGAGGTCAATGTCACCCATACTAATTGACCTAGACGCCTTAACATCATTAGCAGACTTGTTTTCAGACAACAAACTCAACCTCACCCGCCCGAAGGGCAAATAATACACTAATTGTCGGAGTGTAAACCAAAACAAAAACGACGCTAATAAACGATACGAAAAACGACAAACTAAACAAACAAAAAAACAAAAAATAAAGAAAAGACGGTAACCGAAGTTACCCACTTAACTAGCTCTACTTGCCGCCCTTCTTCTTTTTGATGTACTCGTGAATGCCTTTGGCAGCCTTCTTTCCGGCACCCATAGCACTAATAACCGTAGCCGCGCCGCTCACAACGTCACCGCCAGCATAAACTCCCTCTTTTGTCGCTGCACCAGTCTCCTCGTTAACAACGATAGTACCCCACTTAGTAGTCTCAAGACCTTCAGTAGTCCGCTGAATCAAAGGATTCGGAGTCTGCCCAATCGCAATAATTGCAGTATCAATATCCATCATGAACTCAGAACCTTCAACAGGAACTGGTCTACGACGTCCAGAAGCATCAGGCTCACCAAGCTCCATCTTGATACACTCCATACCACTTACCCAGCCGCTCTCGTCACCAACAAACTTGGTTGGATTATTCAACAGCCGGAAGATGATGCCTTCTTCCTCAGCGTTCTCAGCCTCTTCTTCCCTTGCAGGAAGCTCTTCACGGGACCTGCGATAAACAATGTAAACTTTCTCTGCACCCAGCCTTAAACTGCAACGAGCAGAGTCCATAGCAACGTTACCACCACCAATAACAGCAACATTCTTGCCAATTCTGATAGGAGTATCATACTCTGGGAACAGGTAACCTTTCATCAAGTTAACCCGAATCAAAAACTCGTTAGCAGAATAAACTCCGCCCAAGTTCTCGCCCGGAATACCCATGAAACGAGGAAGACCTGCACCGCTGCCAACAAAGATTGCATCAAAACCGTCAGCAAACAACTCGTCGATAGTAAAGATTCGTCCAATAGTATAGTTAGTTTTTACGTCAACACCAAGCTTCTTGATGTATTCAACTTCAGCCTGCACAATCTCCTTTGGCAAACGGAACTCGGGAATACCATACATCAAAACGCCGCCAGCCAAGTGCAAAGACTCAAACATTGCAACTTCATGACCAAGCTTAACCAAGTCAGCGGCAACAGTAAGACCTGCAGGACCAGAACCAACAATCGCCACTTTACCAGTAACAGGAGCTACATCCTTGTCAGGAATGTTAACGCCCATCTTGCGCTCATAATCAGAAGCAAAACGCTCTAGCCTACCAATAGAAATGGGGTCACCCATCTTACCAATAACACACATCTTCTGGCACTGATTCTCCTGAGGACAAACACGCCCACAAACAGCAGGCAAACTGTTCTTCTCTTTTATCTTTGCACTAGCAGCAAGAAAGTTACCTTCCTTAATCTCCTTGATAAAAGCAGGAATATCAATATCCACAGGACAGCCCTGAACACAACGAGGATTAGGACACTGCAGACAACGCTCAGCCTCAGCCATAGCCTGCTCCTGAGTATAACCCAACGCTACTTCATAGAAATTGTGAATCCGATCCAAAACATCCTGTTTCGCCATCGAAGTTGCATGTTTTCTTTGTTCTTTATCCACGTTTTACGCCTCCACCAAGCTTATCATAAATCATAGACGCCATCCTCTCCTCAGGCAAATACACACGCTGCCTCGAAATAAGCTCATCAAAATCGACGTCAAGCCCATTAAACTCGGGACCATCCATACAAGCAAACTTTGTCTCTCCACCAACAGTCACACGACACGCACCACACATGCCCGTGCCATCAACCATCAGCGAAGCCAAAGTAACCATGGTATTTAGACCATAAGGACGAGTCATTTCAACCACCTTCTTTAGCATCGAAACAGGACCCATAACAACTGCATGATCAAACTTTTCAGACTTTAACACATCAGCCAAAAAGTCAAGACCCTCAGAGCCCTTAGAGCCATCGTCAGTAGCAACATAGAACACGTCGCTGACAGCTTTCAACTCATCTGCATAAACCATGTCATTTTCGGTTCTGCCTGCAGCAGCAACAACAAGCTTGTTCCCGTTTTTACGAAGAGTCGTAGCAACATAATGCAACGGAGCACACCAGACTCCACCGCCAACAAGTAACACCTTACCAAACTTGCCGACTTCAGCAGGGTTTCCCAAAGGACCAGAAAAGTCCATTATAGACTCTCCTGCATTCACCTTTGCCAGCTTCTTTGTGGTTCTTCCAACCGCATGAAAAGCAGTAGCAACAGTTCCCTTCTCAAGATCAACGCCCGCTATGGTTAAGGGAACACGTTCACCCTTATCGTCAAGGCGTATAATCACGAACTGACCAGGATTAGCCTTAGCAGCCACATCTGGTGCAGCAACCTCAATTAGATATATGTTGGGTGCAAGTTCTTTTTTCGCAACTATCTTATACATACAATTCACGTCCTAGGTGCTTTTTGCCTCCGATTCTGGAATAGAAGAAATCTTTTTCTTGAACTCCTCAAGTTTTGCCGCAAATTCTCCTGGATACTTGGGGCTAACACGGAAGGAGTCAAAACGGTCATCCAAGTTATACTGTTTCAGAACAACTTTTAGAGCAGAGAAGTTTCGTTCGCCCAAGTAGGTTCCTTCCTCAAGTTTGCATAGTTCTTCTGGGCAGATAACAGCCATAACACCATCAAAGCCCAAACTCAAAGCCTCCAACACCAAAACAGGGTCAAAGCCTTTAGCACATGGAAGTTCAATGATTGTTATGTCGTCAGTAACGCAGCCCTTCTGAACATCATCCAAAGCCGAAAACTCTGACCACTGGCAAACAAACAACAAAATAGCAGCTTTGCCCTGAGCTTTTGCTTTAGCGGCTTTGCTACTGCAGTTCTTGATAATCTCGGAGACAGGCTCAAACTCGTAGCCTCTAAGCTCTATAGCTTGATGTGGACAAACAAGAGCACAGGCTCCGCAACCCATACAGTCTTCAGTTTTGATTTCAGGGGTGCTAACGTCCTTCCACACTATCGCATCGTAGGGACAGATGAAAACACATTTGCCACAGCCAACACATTTCTCGGTGTCATAGACAGCCTTCAAAGAATTCTTTTTAATAACAAGGTTGTTTGGGTCGTATCCAAGCGCATCCACGGTTTCCTTTAACAACTCAAACCTGTTAATGCCAATCTTACTGCCCTTCTTGAAGCGGCAAAAGTCCTCTTCACACTGCAACACAAGAATCTTTTCGGTGCCAGAAGCCAAGTTGCTCATGTAGAACTCGGGGGGAATACGCCCAACACAAGGCAGCCGAAGGGACACATAATTTTCGACATTTTCATCTTTAAGGGTATCTTCAATATTGAAGGTGACAGGGTTGCTGCCTCTACAGGACAAAACAAGAGTTTTTGCTCCTTTCTGTGCCATCTCAGCTTGGACTTTCTTGGTCAACGAATCAACATCATAATACACAAGGTCAATTGCTGACATTGGACAGGCGGTTACACACAATCCGCATACCCGACACTGTTCTACATCCAAAATGATTTTGTTTTGTTCTTCGTCCTTTGATATGGCTTCGAAGGGACAAACAGCAACACAAACACCGCAGCGGCTACAATAGTCGTCTGCGATTTCTATTCCAGCGGTTCGACATGTTTCACTTGTCATCTTGCTCTCCACTCAGAAGTCATTTTTTCCTGAAGTATTGAGAATACTTCACTTCTTGACATCAAACTTAAAGTTTTCTCTTAAAGCGGCTATAAGTCACTGAAATTTGGCAATAAAAGACAGGAC
The DNA here is from genome assembly GCA_026014495.1 of Candidatus Bathyarchaeum sp. Classification (GTDB taxonomy): domain Archaea; phylum Thermoproteota; class Bathyarchaeia; order Bathyarchaeales; family Bathyarchaeaceae; genus Bathyarchaeum. Next base: position 61,292 of record JAOZIF010000157.1, on the reverse strand, counting down.
TATTTATCTTGAGAAGCAAACAGTTTCAACAACACAAAACAAGACAATTATTTTCTTGGAATGCATCTCTTTATTAGTGGCGCAATTAAAGTTGTTTTTCTGGTTTAGAGGGGTATGGGCTAAGCTTTGCGTGCCGAAATCATGGTCAGCGGCATTGTTCAGGGCGTTGGTTTTCGTCCATTCGTCTATCGGACAGCAGTGAAAAATGGGCTAGTTGGCTACGTACGAAACAGGGGAGACGCTGTTGTAGAGATAGTTGTTGAGGGAAAAGAGCAAAGTGTTAACCAGTTTATCGAAGACTTACAAAAACAAAAGCCTGCTTTGGCGCAAATATACAACACAACAACAAACACAAAAAAAGACGAAGAAGGCTTCAACGAATTTAGGATAATACAGAGCTCTGGCGAAGCAAAACTTTCAGGCTCTGTGATACCACCTGACGTTTCAATCTGTGATAAGTGCTTACATGAACTAAGAGACCCCACAGACAGACGTTTTGACTACTTTTTCATAACCTGCACAGACTGTGGACCCAGATACACAGTAATCAATAGGCTTCCCTATGACCGACCAAACACCACAATGCAAAACTTTCCCATGTGCGACGACTGCGCCAAAGACTATAGTAACCCAACAAACAGGCGGTTTCATGCCCAGACCGTTGCATGTTCCAAGTGTGGACCAAAAGCCTACTTAACAACAAACAAAGGAGAACCAATAGAATCCAAAGACCCAATTAGAGAAACTGGAAGGCACCTAGAAGAAGGTAGCATTGTTGCGATTAAGGGAAATGGCGGCTTTCATGTTGCCACAGCCACAACCAAAACAGAACCTGTCGCCAGACTGCGAAGGGACAAGCATAGAAAACAGAAACCGTTCGCCATAATGGCTCCCGACTTGGATACAGTCAAGTCGTTTGCGCAAGTTAACCCGTGGGAAACAAAACTGTTGACTTCTTACCGCAAACCAATTATTCTACTCAAAAAAGCAGACAACTATAACCTATCAGAACTGGTTTCTCCAGAACTAAACAGCGTAGGCGTTATGCTCCCATACACTGGACTACATTCTATGCTCTTTGACAAAGTAAAAGAGCCCGCGTTTGTTATGACCAGCGCAAACCCACCCAGCGAACCCATAGTCACAGACAACAACCAAGCAATAACCAAGCTGGGCAAAACAGTTGACTATTTCCTGTTCCATAACAGGCCAATAGCCCAAAGATGCGACGACTCGGTTATCCGCTTCCACGACAAAAACCCGTGCCTGATTCGCCGCTCACGAGGATACGCACCCGAACCAATCCAACTAAAACAGGCTTCTGAGCGCTGCGTACTAGCAGTTGGCGGAGAACTAAACGTCACCTCATGCATCTTAACAGGGAACAGGGCATTTATTTCCCAGCATATAGGAGACGTAGAAAATCTTGAAAATCTGCGTTTTCTCAAAGAGTCCATAGCTCACCTGACAAAGCTAACCAACTGCAAAGTAGAAGCAGTTGCATGTGACCTTCACCCAAGATTCACCACCACAAAGCTGGCTCAAAAACTGGGAAACAGTCTTGGCTGTCCGGTTGTTAGGGTTCAGCACCATCATGCTCATGCTGCGGCGCTGATGGCAGAATTGAATGTAAATGAAATTGTTGCAGTAACATGTGATGGCTTTGGTTATGGTGCTGATGGGTCAGCTTGGGGAGGCGAAGTCCTGTACACAAACAGGGAAGGCTTCAGAAGAGTAGCACATCTTGAAGGTCAACCCATTATAGGAGGCGACAGGGCAACCTATCACCCGTTACGGATAGCTGCAGGAATACTTCACAAAAAAATGGATGTGTCAGAGTGGCTACTGTCACTTAGCGACAAGTTCCCTCATGGCAAAACGGAGGCAGAACTAATCATTAAACAACTAAACAAAGCTTCTGAAACAAAGACCACAAGCTGTGGAAGGGTTCTGGATGCGGTTTCAGCCATGCTTGGAATATGTTATGAACGCACCTACGAAGGTGAGCCCGCAATGAAACTGGAATCAGCCGCAATACAAGGCAAAGACACACTAAAGTTGGCGCCTAGAATTGATGGAAACATATTAGATACTACGTTTCTTGTACACGAAATATTTAGCAAAAGAGACAAGTTTTCTGTGGCAGACTTGGCATGTTCAACACAGGCATATATTGGAAAGGGATTGGCTCAATTAGCATTAAAAGAAGCTGAAAAACTGCAAGTCAAGAATATCGGTTTTTCTGGTGGAGTAGCATACAATGAACACATAACAGCAACTATGCGGAAAACTGTGGAAAAGGCTGGCTACAAGTTTCTTGTTCACACCAAAATTCCTGCAGGTGATGGCGGAACATCTTTTGGTCAATCTATCGTAGCAGGATTTCAGAAAAAGTAGGAATGCTTTAGACAAAGTAGACCAGAAATAGAGTATGTGGATGAAAACTAGATGGTGTCTTCAGGGTATGGAATCAGGGACACGCTTGTCTTGTTGACTGTTTCTGTTGGAGTTTTACTCATAGTTCTGTTTATTGCATCAAATCAAGCAGTGTATGCTGTCCTAGTTTTTGCTGGTCTCACTATTCCGCTCGCACTCTTGGCTTTTGAGTATAAAAGAAATTTCAGAGAATTCCAGTGCAAGAACTGCAATCACTGGTTCAGCGTTTCGTATTTGAGGTTATTATTTACTCGAAAGTTTCGAGGGTCAGACCCTGTTCCCAGTGAAGCCGTTGCCTATGACCTAAAATGCCCAAACTGCAACAAAAAAGACTGGCTTACCCCTTCAGGATAAAACAACAAAGCAAAGTTCAGAAAAACCAATAGGTTAAATAAAAGGGGCAATCAGACACTTTTTGTTAGCAAAACAATGTTTCGGAAAGTTCCGAACAATATGGTGAATTAAAGTTGTGTCTTGCGATTCCGGCAAAGGTTCTTGAAGTCAACGGAGACGTTGCCAAGGTAGATTTTGGGCAGGGAGTTGCCCGAGAAGTAAACGTTATGCTAGTAGACGCCAAAGTCGGCGAATACGTGCTGGTTCATGCGGGATACGCAATCGAAAAGCTAGACCAAAAGGCTGCAGAAGAGAGCCTGAAGACATGGCGAGAAGTTTTAGAACAAACGTGATGTGAACTGTTTTGACGAACACTAAAGAAGTACTAAAAGGCGACGAAGTGACGCTTGATATAGAGCCTGGAATGAATATTTTGGAAGTTAACAAGAAGCTTGCCCAAAAAAACAAGGACATTCTAAAGGAACACAACGTGCAGGCAATCGACATCATGGGCTCTATAGGTGCAGGAAAAACCAGTCTAATTGAAAAGCTTGTCCAAAAACTAAAAAACAAGTATAGAATTGCGGTTTTTAAGGGCGACTTGACAACAACCATAGATGCTGACCGCATCGGACGACATGGAGTGCAGGTGTTAACCATAAACACTGGACGAGAATGCCACCTAGACGCCAATGTTGTTGCAAGGGCAATGGAAAGAATCAGCCTAAAAAACCTTGACCTTTTGATTATCGAAAACGTTGGCAACCTTATCTGCCCAGCCGAGTTTCCGCTAGGCACAGAAAAACGGGTTGTTGTTATAAGCGTAACTGAAGGACCATACATGATTCTTAAACACCCTTTCACGTTCATGACTGCCGACGTGATGGTCATAAACAAAAAAGACCTAGCAGAAACAATGAAAATAGACATCAAACAGCTAGAAAAACAGGCTAAAGAGGTAAAGCCAGACGTAAAAGTTGCAGTCACCAACGCCCTAACAGGTGAAGGCGTTGAAGAATTAATCAAGGTACTAGAACTATAATCATGGAGTTTGTTGACAGTGCATGAGCTTGCCATGGCAACACAAATTGTCGAGAACGTTCTTGAAGAGGCAAAAAGGAATGACGCAAAAAAAGTTGCTGAAGTTCATTTGGTGATAGGAAAAATGACGTTTCTGGGTGTTGACCAGATACGCTTCTCCTATAATATACTGGTCAAAGACACAATCATGAAGGACTCAAAACTGATAATTGAAGAACAAGAAGGCGTGATAGAGTGCCTTCGATGCGGATTCAAAGGACCAATACCAATCGATGATGATCCAGCGTATCATGTTCCGGTTCCAAGTCTTCGATGCCCTAAATGTGGAGAAGCAGCAAAAATTGTTGAAGGCAAAGAATGCACAATAAAGAGTATAAGAATTCTTAAGCAGCAGGAAAACAAAAATGACTGTCAACGATGCTGCTAAGTTCAGAGACCCAACATTAGCAAAAAAAGTTGCGGAGCATATCAAAAAAATAGCTCCACAGTATAAGGTAAAGTTTTGTCACGTCTGCGGAACACATGAGTGGACAATCACACATTATGGATTACGGTCTCTTCTTCCTGACAGTGTAGAAGTTATTGCTGGACCCGGATGTCCAGTTTGCATTCTGCCAGCATCAGACATTGATGAAGCCATAGCTCTAGCAAAAAGGGGAGTAACAATTACCAGCTTTGGCGACCTAATCAGGGTTCCAGGCTCAGAAACTTCGCTTCAAAAAGCCAAAGCAGCAGGCGGAGACGTACGAGTCGTTTATGGATTAAGAGATGCCATACAGATGGCAAAAAAGAGTCCTGAGAAGGAGTTCGTGTTTTTTGCTGTAGGCTTTGAAACAACATCGCCAGCAACTGCTGTCGAAGTGCTAAATGAGCCTCCCAGCAACTTTAGTTTTCTTGTTTCTCACAGATTAATTCCTCCTGCTATGGAGCTACTTTTAGGCATTGGCGATTTACAGATTGACGGTTTTATTGCTGCAGGTCATGTTTGCACGATTACAGGAATGAAGCCCTACGAGGTGTTTCCAGAAGCTTATAGCATGCCTACTGTTGCTGCGGGTTTTGAGCCGCTGGATGTCCTCTTTGCTGTAGATATGTTACTGCAGCAGGTAAAAGAGGGAGTGGCTAGGCTTGAAAATGAGTACAAGCGTGTTGTCACGTGGGAGGGCAACATCAAGGCTCAAAATATAGTGAAGCAGGTGTTTGATGTTGCAGATGGAAGGTGGCGAGGGCTGGGTAAGCTTCCAAACTCGGCGCTTGTTCTAAAGAAGGAGTTTGAGGCTTATGATGCACGCAAAAAGTTTGACCTTCACATCGAAGAGTCCAGAGACATTTTGAAGGGATGTCTTTGCCACTTGGTTATGATTGGGAAAATTAATCCATCCGAGTGCCCCAGCTACCTGACAACGTGCAGTCCAGAGTCTCCTAGGGGAGCTTGTATGGTCTCAAATGAGGGTACATGTAGAATCTGGGCAAAGCACAAAGTGTCTAAGTAATGGCAAACATAGGCTTATATCTGCACAAAGTAAAAGTAATTGTAGCCCTGAATGTTCTGTAAGTGAACTATCATGAATGTTAATGAGGTTCTTGAGAGGTTCAGAAAAGCAGAGTACCATTATCCTGACGTTATCTGGCATGACATCCGCTCCACAAAACTCAAACCAAAATTAACTGCGGAGTTAGTGAACATAACGGGTGAAAAGTTCAAAGCATTATTGTTAAGCAACCTGTTTTTGCCAAAAAGTGTTTCTCAGCAAACCGCGGACGTTATTGTTTTAGGAAACGACTTCAACGAAGTTAAACTAAAGCTCTTTGACCTGTTTCTTGGAGTTGGAGACTTCAAACAGCGACTACAAACGGTGTTTGACCTTGAAGGTTTTGGGCCATGTCTTGTTTCGCAGTTGCTTGCCGCAGTAAACAACGAAGAATACACTATCTATCACGAAAATGTTGTAAACGGAATAGAAGATTTTCTCACACATGTTGTTGACTGGCAACTTGTCGAACTGAACGTGAAAACCGCTGAACACTACATTGACTTTAATGATCTTTGTAAATCAATTAAAACAAATTTTGGCTTCAGAACACTTGGAGAACTTCACGAATTCTTCTGGCATGGACACAGCTCAGGCTGGAACTTCATAATATAATTGCAAACCAGTCTTTAGTGTCTATTCAAGGTTAAAGGGGAAATAATCCCCTCAACCACTAAACATTACGGTGATTTATCGTTCTACAACAAAAGAAATTTTTACGTCTGCATTATATTTGACAATTTTGTTGTTTTCAACTTTAGCAGTGCACCGCTTAACATGAACGCCCTTAATGTTCTTGATTGTCTTCGCCGCTTCTGTAACCGCGTTCTGAGCTGTATCACTCCAGCCAACAGAAGAACTACCTATCAACTCAATAATTTTGATAACAGCCATAAACATTCACCTCCCCATGGTATACAACAGTGTTTAGCGCACTTCAAGTTTTTTACAAAGTACCCTAACACACTAAAGTTGCAGAAAATAGAAATCCCCGAGTTGAGTCTAAGCCCTCGGCGCATGTTAGGCCCATATTAGGACATCTTTTTTGTCGTGCGCTTATCGTCAGCCTTTTTGATGGACGCACTCGATGCCTATACGCATTGCACTTTAGGTATTGACCAGCCCTTCGAAGCAAAGTCTTTGGCGCATATCAGCCGTCAGCCGTTTTGACTGATACGCTCGATGCTTCAATGCAACACCAGAGCGTGCTCCCCAACTCGGGGAATATATCATGTAGATATAGTGGAAGATATACTTTGTCGACTGCGTGAACATCATGAAACTGAGAGTCTGCCAACTTTTTTGACATTTTTGTGTTAAAAAAATGGCGGATTTTCCCATCTCCAAGACCAGTGCTGAACATATAACATCAAAATAGAAGGTTATAAACTGAATATTACCAAAAAAATAGGTTAACCTCAAGGTTGCAGGTGTATTTTTAGCAGATTCTTGGTATTGGGTCTCCTACAGGAGGTGCCATGATTCGTTTTCCGCCAACCACTGTTTCTAGAACCACTTCGCTAAAGTCGCTTGTTGCTTCACCTATTATCTGGGCGTCCTTGCCTTCTTTTGTCTGTTTTAGTGTCGCTAAAACTTGTTCTGCTTTCTGCGGCACAACACCAATGAGTACTTTGCCTTCGTTTCCAATTTCTAGGGGGTCTAAGCCAAGCATTTCGCAGGCAGCATTAACGTCGCCACGTACAGGAACGTTTTGCTCATGAATCATTATTCCCACATTGGATTTTTGGCTCCATTCATTCAGTGAATTAGATAAGCCACCACGTGTTGGGTCCTTCATTGAGACGATGCCTCCGACCTCAAGCAACTGTTTGATTACATTGTTTAGGGGTGCCACGTCAGATTTGATGTTGCTTCCAAAATTGTAGCCTTCTTGTGCCGACAAAACAGTGATTCCATGGTCTCCAACCGTGCCAGAAACTATCAGTTTGTCGCCTTCCCTTAGGTTAGAGTCAAGAACCCAACGTGAATCAAATGAACGATGCATCTTAACCGTGGCGATGTTAGTTTCAAGTGCCTCACTTCGTTTTCCTATTCCCGAAGTGTTAATTATGCATCCGCCAAAACCGCTTTTCTCGATAACTTTGGTGTCGCCAGTGACCACGTATACTCCAGCCTCTTTGCAAGTTTGTTCCATGCTCTCCAAGATTTTGTCCAAATCGTCTATGAGAAGCCCTTCCTCTAGCACCATGGCGCAAGTAAGGGCAATGGGTTGAGCGCCAATCATTGCAATGTCGTTAACTGTGCCTGCGATAGCTAGTCGTCCTATGTCTCCGCCCGGAAAGAAGAGGGGTTTCACGGCGTGTGAGTCTGATTTTAAAACGATGTTGTCTACTACCGCGGAATCGTCTAGGGCTTCGAGTGGAACCTCAGCGTTGCTTCCGCCAAGATGTTTTAGAACGTGGTTTTGGATAAGGTTACCCATAACGGTTCCGCCTGCTCCATGAGCCATGGTTATACGTTCCATGAAAGGTCTCCTCAGGAAGATTGGAGAACCGACATTTTTAAACACTACCAAATAAAACGTGCAAGTCTAGGGCAGGTTTGTTCAAAGCGTTGGGCTGCTACATGATTAGTTTGAGTGTAGCAAGAAGATAATAATAAAGCTTATAACAATAAAACTGTAAGTAATAAATCATAATGCCCAAGGCTTTGAATATTATGTTCACTAAAAAAGCTTTACTCGGCGACCACAATGTCTGCTTTTATGATTCTCTTGAGGAAAAACAAAGGGTACTGTTTTCTAACTTGAAAGCTGGATTAGATAAAGGCTGTGCAGCGGTATATGTTGCAACAGAAGAAAACGTCAAACAACTTAAAAGCGAAATGAAAAAATTTGGGCTAAAACTTGAGGACCCTAAAAAACTAAGGATAACATCAAGTCAACAAATGTATATTCCAGATGGAGAGTTTCACGTCGACAGAGTTGTTGATAATTTCATGAGTGTTCTTGATGAAAGTTTAGATAACGGCTTTGATGGAATGTTCGTATCTTCAGATGTCTCCAAAGTTTTTGATTACATGACAAGAAAAGGAAAAGTCGAAGAATGGCTTAAATGTGAAAGAGAGCTTGGAAGAACAGTCCAGTTTCCAGCAGAAGGCATTTGTGCATATACAAAAAAGCAAGTGATATCAGCTAATCAGGTGTTTCTTAAACTTATTCAGGCACACAAAAACACAGTGAATGCCAAAAAATTAGAGTTTGTTGATAATGAAAAAATCTGCATTCAGGTCGTCATGGAAAAACTTGATGGAATATTAGGTAAAGAATCGTCTGAACTTATTTTTCGATTCTTAGAAAAACGTTTCAGTATTCCTCGAATCAAAATTCTTCCACAAATAGTTGAATTCAGTCAATGTTTGGAGTTACTTTTTGGCGATGGGGCTATAACAATAGAAAAACATATTCTAAAGGAGTTACACAATAAGACAGGAATTGAATATGCGGGTTCAAAGTGTCTAAAGAAACGATCAAAGAGTTAAGATTCAAAGTTATAAAAAAGATGCTTGATGATTTTCCTGAACTCAAGGAACGTCTTAAAGAACATCTTGAAAAAGAAAAAGATAAAACAAGTTAACAGTTAGTGGTTTAATTAACAGTTTCTCGTTGCCCATCTCGGGGTCAAGTTGGAAACATTACGAGTTCAATTTTATTGAATTACTAACTTTTTTGGCGCAGTACAATATTGAGGTACAGGGCAGGGAATCAACAAGGTTTATAACCACTCATGAAACCTAAATTCACACCCAAAAGGCTAAAAATCCAATTTAAAATTGAATAAAAGATGGTGGGGTATAAAAACGCCCGTAAAATTGCTCAAAAACGAAAATGAAAACGAACTTGCCATAGAGATGGTGTTGCACGCAAAACACTATTCGCTAGCTTTAGATAAGAACAAGTGCACAGGCTGTGGGGTCTGCATGGAAATCTGCCCCCGCGAAGCCATACAAGTTACGAGAACTCCAAAGGCAAAGGGAGAAAAAGCGAAGAAGCCTACAGTAGGGGTTAATGAAGAAAAATGTCATTACTGTGGAATGTGTGAGGCAGTTTGCCCCTTTGGAGCTTTAAAGTTAAAAGTTAACGGAAAAACTGTTATTCCAGTTGTTAAAACTGAGAGTTTTCCTCAACTTATACGGGAAATTAAGATTGATGAAAGTAAATGTGGGTTGGAGTGCCTAGACATAAAGGAAGCCTGTCCTCTAGACCACATCAAGGTAAGTGTCTGCAATGCAGATGGAAAAATGATTACAGGCGCGACTTCAAAAATAAAGAAAAAGCTCAAGGTTAAAGTTGAAGTAGACAAGGAGTCGTGTCCATGCTGCCGTTTTTGTGAAACAAAGTTTCCGGACGGCGCAATAAGTGTGGAGAAAATGTTCTATGGGCGCCTAGCAATTAATAGTGAGAAATGCCCTGAAGGCTGCCATGACTGTGTTGATGTTTGTCCGATTCCGGATGTGCTGTGTATTAAGGAAGGAAAAGTGCAGGTTAACGATTCTCACTGTGTCTACTGTGGCGCGTGCAAGATTGCATGCCCAGAGGAAGGCGCATTAGAACTTAACAGGACACGTATACGTCATACTGAAGTTCATTCTGGAGCATGGAACAAGGCTCTTGAAAAACTTGCTTCCACTAACGCCGTAATAAAAGAGATGGAAAACAAAAACGCACAGAAGCTCAAAAAAGTCATACTAAAAAGACTGCCCCCAGAGGAGCTGGACACATAATGTCTGATGAACCACGAATAGGAGTTTTCGTTTGCCACTGCGGACTTAACATCGCAGGCACAATTGACGTGAAAGAGTTGACAGAATACGCCCGGACAATACCAAATGTAGTTGTGGCAATGGATAATCGTTACACCTGCGCTGATCCAGGACAAGAGGAAATTAGAAAAGCCATCAAACAGCATAACCTCGACAGGGTTGTTGTTGCCGCTTGTTCGCCCCGTATGCATGAGCCAACATTCAGAAGAACCGTGGCTGACGCTGGTTTGAATCCGTACCTTTTTGAGATGGCAAACATCCGAGAGTTTGCTTCATGGTGCCATCCCAGCACACCCAAGGAGGCAACAGAGAAAGCTAAAGAGATTGTGAAGATGGCTGTTGCAAAGGCTAAGCTTCTTCAAAGTCTTGAAACAATGGAGGTTCCAGTTACAAACAAGGCTCTTGTAATCGGAGGTGGAATTGCTGGAATAAGCTCGGCGCTTGATTTGGCGGGTATGGGCTTCAAAGTTTACCTTCTCGAGAAAACCGAAAGCATAGGCGGTCACATGGCTGCGCTGGACAAAACGTTCCCAACTTTGGATTGTTCCATCTGCATTGAAGGACCAAAGATGGTTGATGTATCCCGCCATCCTAACATCGAAATAATTTCGTATGCAGATTTGGTGAGCGTTGAGGGTTTTGTTGGAAACTTCAAGGTAAAAATCAAAAAGAACCCCAGATACGTTAATGCCGAGGACTGCACAGGCTGTGGCGAATGCAGGGATGCGTGTCCAATAGAGTTTCCTAACCCATGGGACGAGAACATGGGCGTCCGCAAAGCAATTTCTGTTCCTTTTGATCAGGCTGTGCCGCTGGTTTACACGATTAACAGGGACTACTGTATCGAGTGCTACAAGTGTTTAGAAGCTTGTGGTGCACGGCAAGCAATTAATTTTGATCAGCAGCCTGAAGAAATTGAACTTGAGGTTGGAACAATTACTGTTTCGACAGGCTTTGATGTTTACAAGCCCTACGAGGAGAGCCAATACGGTTACAGCAGATTTGATAATGTTATCACTGCCATGGAGTTTGAGAGGCTGATTTTGGCTGCGGGTCCAACTGGAGGACATGTTATACGCGCTTCTGATGGAAAGCAGCCTCGGTCGGTTTCGTTTATTCAGTGTGTTGGTTCAAGGGACGTGAACAAGCACGAGTACTGTTCTGGTTTTTGCTGCATGTATGCATTAAAGAATGCTATTTTGCTAAAAGAGCATTACCGTGATGATGTTGAGGTTTACATTTTCTACATTGACATGCGCACCAACTTCAGGGGCTACGAGGAATTCTACCGAAGAGCCCGCGAGTTGGGAGTGAATTTTATCAGGGGCAAAGTTTCGCAGGTCGCCGAAGTTCCTGAAAACAAGAATCTGCTGATTCGTGCAGAGGATATGGCGCTTGGGGAACCCATCGAGGTAGAGTCTGAGCTTGTGGTTTTGAGTACTGCAGCGGTTCCAAGCAAAGGAACTGATGAGGTTTCAAGAATTTTGAGCATCACACGTGGAGGAGATGGCTTTTTTATGGAAAGCCACCCTAAACTCAAGCCATTGGATACTTCTGTGGATGGCATCTTTTTGGCTGGAGCGTGCCAAGGACCAAAGGATATTCCGTATAGTGTTTCGCAGGGAAGTGGAGCTGCTGCACGGGCTGCTACTGTGTTGTCTCAGCCTACATGGAAGATAGAGCCGATTATTGCTTCGGTTGACCCGAGTAAATGCAAGAATATAACAGGAAAGTGTGGAATTTGTGTTTCAAAGTGTCCTTATGGTGCCATAAAAGCGGAGCAGGGGCAAGCTGCAGTGGTTACGGCTGCAATGTGTCACGGCTGTGGAACATGTGTTGCCGAGTGCCCATCAGATGCGATAACACAGCAGCACTTTACTGATGAACAAATAGAAGCCCAAATCAAAGCTGCGTTGGAAGATAATCCTGAAGAAAAGATTCTTGGTTTTCTTTGCAACTGGTGCAGCTATGCTGGTGCAGACCTTGCTGGAACAAGCCGTTTTGAGTACCCGCCAACAATGAGAGCCATACGGGTCATGTGCTCAGGCAGAGTGGACAAAGACTTTGTGTTGGAAGCTTTCAGGCAAGGCGCAGGAATGGTTATGGTTGGCGCATGCCACCTGCCGTATGACTGCCACTACATTTCAGGCAACTACAAAATGAAGGCAAGAATGGATGCTCTAGAAAAGATTTTTGAAAAACTGGGGCTTAGCAAGGAGCGCTTCAGAGTAGAATATGTGTCAGCCGCAGAGGGAGTTAAGTTTGCGGCTATAATGAAAGAAATGACTGAGCAGCTAGAAGCGCTGGGGCCAGAAAAAATCAAGGCAGAAAACGAGAAACTAAAGCCCACCATAGACAGAATGCTGGAAAGAAAGAAAAAGTAAAGGTTTCTTGGTTTTTGGGAATCAGTGGGGTATGCTAATATAGAGTAAGGTTCCGTCTGGTTGGAATTCAGCATGGAAAAGGTCTTCGGGGTCGTTGTTTACTTGTTGCCATCCACTTAGTAGTAGTGTCATGCCGCGGTATTCGCCATATTCTTGCCATTGAGTACTTACATCTAGACTGGTTACAGTGGGGCTTGTTCCGGTTCTGTTTTGGTATTGTTCACAGGCTTGGTCATAGAGCCATTGGAGTCCCAGATTATCGAACTGTTTGAGTGTTTCTTCAGGAGTTTGCTTTTGATAATATAACTGAGAACTTGGCGGTCCAATCCAATGCCTAACACTAGTGATGTAGTGGTGACCTGCACTTGATGTGAATCGGATACCCATGCTTGATGTTTCAGTGTAAAAATTGACTTCGATTCTTCCATCTGGGTATGTTGTGCTTAGTTCTACAGATTCGAGGGTTACGTCGCCAGAATGTTCCAAGCTGAAAAGATTGAAGGCGGGGGTTTCTTTGATTCCTTGAACTATCTCAGTTAACGACACAGTTAGTATTTTTGGGTAAGAGAGAGTAATGTCGGGTGTAGAAGCGTCGTACGTTGAAGGATGCCCAGCATCTGAGAAAACTTGTCTTTCAAACGATGTGAAGCAAATGCCAAAAACCATTAAAGAAAGCACCAAATATTTCAAGGCTTTTTTGAGGTTTCCATGAGACACCAACCAAAGTACGCCACTGACTAGGATTAAAGAAGCAAGCAGGAGCTTTATCCAAGAATAAGTGAGTGTGAGCATGGAAAAGAACAGCCATGCGGTCAACAAGCCGATAATTACGTTTTTTAAAACCGTTTTTGTGTCGATTGATGCCATCGAGTTCAAGCCACATTTTAACTACGGTTTTGTGTGCAATATAATACAATTCTTTTGTACAGGTGTACAAGTTTGTTGTACAGAGTTAAATTGGTCTTTGTTTCCATATGCGGATGCACTCGTAAATCATGACCGAAATTATTGTTAGGCTAAGTAGAATTGCGTAACTGATGTGGATATTAAATTCTAAGGAGTTGGAAACCAGCAAGAAGACAACGTAGCAGAACAGGAGAATCGAGAAAAATGCAGTGTAGAAAATATAGCGTGGAAGAATAAATGAGCCAAATTTGACGACTTGAGAAAGAGCTCCTATCTTAACTTCTTTAGCCAACACATACCCATCTTGGTTTTTATGGACTAGGTCTAAAGTGCAAAGTTTTTCTAAATGATACACAGCCAAAGTTGGACTTGAAAAGTTAAGGTTTCTTTGAAGTTCTCTAGCCCCTACAGGATTCGGGTTTCTAACTAGATACAAATACACAAACAGTGTGTTTCCCTTTAGTTCACTGAAAGCTTCAAGTTCGTTTTTATCGTTCAATTGAAACGTCAGTAAATGAATTAGAAGTAGTATTAGTAATTTTTACTCAAAAATATTTCAGAAAAAAGGCTGTTTTCAACAATGAACTACTATTAGTCTCCTAATAGAAGTCATCTTCCAAGATGATGCTGGCTATTTAGTGCGCATTCTAAGGGTTGCACTAATTTTTGGCAGTTCACAGTCTGAAGTTCTTTTTTACATTCACGGGATTTAATCTAGTTACGGGTTTACTGGATTTTTTTAATTTATAGCGCGACAAAGCTACCCCATTCAACATAAATGGATTCTCGTTGTGTATCTTGAGTGCGTCTTTAAAAACAGTCAAAGCGTCTTCATATTGCTCTAGAGCCAAATATGTTGACCCCAAAAAGTACCAACTTGAAGCGTTGTTTGGATCTATTTTTATTGCCTTTTTGTAATACTCGATTGCCTTATCAAAATCGCCTAATCCAAAATAAGCGCCTCCGATGCCGTTGAAGGGCCCAGCTTGGTTTGGGTCTAATTTTATTGTCTTTTGATAATATTCGATAGCTTTATCGAAAGTTCCTAAGCCCAAGTAAGCGTCAGCCATTCCGTTGAATGGACCAGCATTGTTTGGGTCTAGTTGTATTGCTTTTTGGTATTTTTGTAGTTCTTGGCGAAGTTCAAATTCTTCAAGAAAACGATTTGACATACCAGCACAATTGATGTTTGATGTTATTATCTGTTTTGTGGATTAAATGGACAGTGAATAACAGTGGATAATTAAGATAGGGCATGAATTTTAGGGAGTTGTCTGCATTTTTTGTTTACAAAATATTATTGCAGCCATGACAGCAACTAGTAAAACCAGCAGATGTGTCCATGATGAAAACTCTGGGATTGTTGCTATGTCTACGGGCTGCATGAGTGGTTTGTTGTCTTGGTTGTTTTCGGCAATAACATATGGGGTGTCTCCGATTCCGTCGCCGTTACTGTCAACGCCGTTGTAGTCGCTCCAGTAGTTGCCTGCAGTTCCATTGTCCCAAATGCTCACTGAAGGACCTGACATCCAATTAACACTCCAGTAGTGGTCTTCAATTTGTTGAGCGTTGTTGATGAAGTTGTTGCTGGAAAAGATGCTGTTGTTAGAGTTTGAAAGATAAATTGCAAGTTTGTTGGATTCGCTGATGGTGTTTCCAATAACTGTGTTATCAGAGGTGCCTTCAAATTGGAGTCCTGAGTTGTTTTCGGTGATGTTATTTTGGCTAATAAAAGCGTAGGACGCTGATTGTATGCTGATGCCGTATTCTGCCTGATTCGTGATGATGTTTCCAATTATGCTGCAGTTGTTAGAGTACAGAGCAATGGAGATGCCTTGAAGACTGTATGTCCATGGTGGAGGCTCCAGTTTACTTCGGGTTATGTCGTTGTAATCAATCATATTACGCGAAGAGTACCTGAGCGAGATGCCCCATACGCTGTTAACGATTTTGTTGCCAATAAGGGCGTTACCAGAGGACTGTTCAAGGTGGATTCCATAATTGAGGTTTTGTTTCAGCACGTTTTCAACAACAGTAACGTTGTTTGACGACTCAAGGTATACGCCGCTAAGTCCGCCGTTCTGTATGGTGTTTGATTCTACACGTATTCTTTGCGAGTTTTCAATACAAACGCCATCATCAGTGTGTACGGATAAGCTGTTTTCGGAAATAACAAGGTCGAAGGAGTACTGGGCACATATTCCTCGCGTAGTTTCTGAGATTTTGTTTTGTGTAATGGTTGAGTTTAAAGTATCAAACAAAAGCACTCCGTAGTAGTTGTTGGCTATGTTCAAGTTTTTGACTGTTATTTCGGTGCAGCTTATGAGAGCCAAGAACCCCAAATCTGGAAAAGACGAAGGGCTAATCTCTAGATTCTGTTGGTTGATAAGATAGTATACTATTTTGTCGTTAACACGGTTTGATGCGTCTATGTCGTTAGAGTAGTGCGTCAACTCTGTGCCTGTAACTGCCAAGTTACGAAGATTATTCACCATGTTATTATCCCTAAGAATGTTGCCTGACGCGTGGTCTATCCAAATTCCAGTCCACGAGTCTGAGGCGGTGTTTCGAAGAATAGTGTTGTCCCAAGAGGATTCAACCATAATTCCATGATTAACGTTTGACACAAGATTGTCGTACACGCTGTTGTAGTTGGAACCATACAGCCAAATGCCGTATCCGCCATCAGAAACTATGTTTTCGTACACACTACATTGATTAACATGAAGCAGATGCAAACACGCAAGCCTGCCACGACTCTCAGAAACGTTGGCTGCAATGTTTTTTATCGTAAAACCCGTAAGAGTTACTCCGTCTTTGTGCACAAGAACCGTAGGATGCGCATTATCGGTGCAGGAAATGATTGTTGTCTTCTTGTTTTTTCCAATTAACAAAATAGACTTGTTGACAACCACATGCTCGTTGTAAATACCACCATCAACATACACAGTGTCACCGTCAGAGGCTGCATTAATCGCGGCTTGAATCGTAGAATAATCGTCAGGAACAACAATTGTAGTAGGCTCCGCTTCAACTTTAACAGCTGGAAAAACAACTAACATAACAAAAAGAACAAAAAACAAACCAGCAGTTACAACAGTTTTTCTTAGACCATAGTGCATAACAATTCATTGTAATCAAAAAAATTGCAAAAAAGGGTTTTTGTAAAGGTTTCTTGACCAACTAAATGATACAGGTAGTCAAGGTTTCTTGACAAAACCAAACCTCAACATTCTACGAGCCTATTATCCACTAACAACAAAGTGAGAGAAACAAAACACACACCTGTTTAGCTAAAAAACTGCTAAGTTATGCTAACGTTCTGTATGTCGAAGTACCGTTTTGCAAGAAAACGGATTCGCTCAGCGTTTCTGCCGTTCTTACCGATGGCAACACCCTTGTCTTTAGGATTAACAGAAATAACTGCAATCGTCTTGCCATCCATCCGCTCAGTAATGCGCACCTCATCCACCTTAGCGGGTTTTAGCGCATTCTTGATGAACTGGGCAGGATTCTCCGAGTGCTCAATAACTTCATGCTTTTTGCTGGTCATCTTCTCTAACTGATGGATATTTTTGCCTTTCTTGCCAATAGCCATCCCGATGGAGCCTTCTTTCACAACAAAAATTATTCGATTGAGGTCCTCGTCAACGATGCAGTCTTTCACTGTCGCACCAGTTACGCTCTGAAACAGGGCAATGTAACGCATCTCTACGCTTGTCAGCTTTATTCCAGTAGCCATACTTATTCCTCCTCAGTGATCTTAAGAATGTTCGAGTCTCCAGGTTCCCTTATGCTCAAAACCGAAACATTGAATGGTTTTCCGCACAATGCCCCCAAATCAGAACTGTCGCCCTTGTAAACGCTCACCGGAATCTCGGAAAGCTTACAATAATACTCAATATCTGCTTTAACAGTCTGGGGACAGTTTGAAGCAAGCAAAATCAGCTTAGCCTTCTTAGTTTTAGCGCTCTTTAGTGCACTACTTGCTCCAATCTGGATTTTTCCGGTTTTCGCGGTTGTTGTTATTGCTTTGTTGACGTCTATCATTCTTTCTTCTCTCTATTATTGCTGGTTGTCATGTAAAGGTCAACGAGTCCTGTGCCGATGGGTATAGATTGCCCAACTATAACGTTTTCGGTTACACCCTTCAATGGATCGCTCTCTCCGCGGATAGCAGCATCAACTAGGTTAGGAACCGTAATCTCAAACGCCGCCCTAGCCAACACACTTGACTTTTTACCGCTGATTCCGTGTCGTCCAATCTGCCGAACATCACCCGTCGAAGTCATAATGTCTGCCATCAACATAACATGCCTTATGTCAACGTCAAGACCCTGCTCCTCAAGAACGCCCATGGCTTCTTTCATCAAGGAGTTACGGGCAGCTTCTATACCAAGAGTTTCAGCGATTTCATGAACATTATTGGTTGTTGTCCGCGTCGGGTCTATACCTGAAACATCAAGAACAGCAGACAAGTTAGAGCCATCTGTTCGGATAACCCACTCGCCAGTCTCTTCCGTGACAAGAACTCTGCGGATACCAGGCACACCTTTAACATGTTCAGATGGAAGATTTGCCAAGAGCTTCTTCATGTCCACCTGTTTTTTAGGCTTAACAGTCAATTGGTCGCCTTCAACACTCAAATCATAGTTATTCATCTTTATCAGACTAGGCAACTGCTCAGCAACGACCCCACGTTCGTTCATCATATCCAAATCAAGCGTAACAACAGCTGCTTCAAGCTCAGGGTCTATGTAAGGCTCAGTCTCGGATATGTCCGCCAAGGTTGTAGTAATTATGTCACGAGCGATTTCTGTAGCTTTTTCTTTGCTCTTCCGATGTTCTTTGTCAAGATAGATAGTCATGATAGGAGTCGACGGGCTTCGCCGAGCATCAACAATCTCGATAAGCCTAGGCAAACCAAGAGTAACGTTCTGCTCTCGCACACCCGCATAGTGGAAAGTCCTAAGAGTCATCTGAGTACCAGGCTCACCAATAGACTGAGCAGCCACAATACCCACAGCTTCTCCAGGCTCAACCAACGCACGCTTATAGTTCTCCAAAGTCAAACCGATAGCACGGTCAACACCGTTTTTACCAAACTTTGCCTTTGCTAACTCAGACTTGAGTTCTTTAACAAGAATCGGAGTCAACTGATCTTCAACTGTGCTAAGCTGATCCATGACATACTCTTTCGAAGCAGGCTTTTCTTCATCAACCATAATGTGTACCTGATCAACAATACGGCTGACGTTAACTGCCAATCCATGATCACTCTTAGCTGGATCAACACCGTCTTCTCCATAGGTAAGCTGTATAATGTCACCAGTAGAATTGCGCACAGTTCCGTCATACTCAACTCTAAGCTGCTCAAGCGCGTTAATCAAACGCCTCTGCATGTAACCGCTCTGCTGAGTCCTAACCGCAGTGTCTACCAGACCCTCACGTCCACCCATAGCATGGAAGAAGTACTCGATTGGGTCTAAACCAGTTTGATATGAGTTATACACAAACCCTCTAGCCCGAGGCGTAGGATCGCCCTCTTTAAAGTGGGACAGTGCACGATTAACGTAACCACGCATGATACGTTTTCCTCGTACAGCCTGCTGACCTACACAAGCTGCCATCTGACCGATGTTAAGGTTAGAACCACGCGCTCCAGTACGAGTCATGATTATTCCAGAGTTCTCAAGCTCAAAGTCTTCGTCTGCAACTTTGCCAGCTTTGTCTCGGGCGTCAGCAAGTTCATTCATGACATAGAGCTCAAAGGATTCGTTAAGAGTCTGGCCAGGAAGACGAGGCAATGTACCAGCACGATAATCAGCAATCAGTTTTTCGATGCGTTTCTCGATTATGTTCATGTTTCGTCTGATTTTCTTTTGGGCTGCATCAGACAGTTCAAGCTCGTCATATGAGAAAGTGAAACCTCGCAAGCTCACGAAAACTTTGAGAAGCTGACAAACGTTGTTAAGAAACTTTCTTCCAGTCTGTGACCCATAATCTTTGATTATCCGATGAAGCAGACTCTCCGACTGCTCAGCGCCGATGGAGCGTCTGTCAATTAGACCACATTTTAGAACCCCATTCTTAACAACCACGTAAGCGTCGTTAGGACATTTTTCGCCAAGACAGGTTGTACAATTACGGCAGACAGTGGACTTTAGAACATAGTTAAGGTCCTTTGGAAGGAACAGACTAAAGATTTGCTTTCCAGTCCAAAGAGGCTTTGGCTCTTTTATTGCAGGTTCAGGTAAAGGTCCATCAAAGCCAGCAGATACAAGTAGCCTGCAAACCTCTTCTTTAGTTAGAACGTTAGCTTTTCTGGTGAAAATGTAAGACGCTGTGATGTAGTCTCTGATAGCGCCGATAATTGGTCCTCCAAATCTTGGTGAAAGTATCTGGTCTTGGACCTGCATCAAAAGACGTGCTTCAGTTTGAGCTTCTTCGCCCTGAGGAACGTGAAGGTTCATTTCGTCTCCATCAAAGTCGGCGTTGTAAGGCGGACAAACACACAGATGTAATCGGAAAGTCTTATGCGGCAAAACCCGCACATAGTGAGCCATAATTGACATTCTGTGAAGCGAGGGCTGCCTGTTAAAGATTGCAATGTCACCATCCATGAGGTGGCGCTCAACAATAAAGCCAGTTTCCAAAGATTCTGCAACTTTTTCGCGTTCAACAACAAACTCTAGCCTAACACGCTTTCCGTCAGGTCTCACAACATAAAGGGCACCAGGGAATTGTTCAGGACCGTTAATGATTAATTGTCGCATCTCTTCGATGTTCCACACAGTAACCTTTTCGGGCATTGAAAGCCTAATGGCAATATGCAGTGGAACACCTACCTCGTTTAGGTCAAGGTTTGGGTCAGGTGAAACAACTGTACGCGCAGAAAAGTCTACACGTTTTCCAGAGAGGTTGCTTCTGAAACGTCCCTCTTTTCCTTTTAGACGCTGAGAGATTGTTTTAAGAGCTCTTCCAGAACGGTGCCGTGCAGGAGGAATCCCTGAAGCCTCGTTATTGAAATAAGTCGTAGCGTGATACTGAAGCAACTCAGACAAGTCTTGGATAATAAGCGTCGGGGCACCTGCCTCCATGTTTTCACGTAACCGCTGATTGATTCGAATTATGTCAACAAGTTTGTGAGTTAAATCGTCTTCAGAACGGATTCCTGACTCTAAGGTAATTGAAGGTCGAACATAAACGGGAGGAACTGGAAGAACCTGCAGAATCATCCATTCGGGTCGAGCAGTTGCAGGGTTAAATCCGAACAATTCAAGGTCTTCGTCAGGTATACGTTCAAGCCTTTCTCGAATCATGCTCTGTGTTAACCTTTGAGCGCCTTCCTCGAGAACTTCGTAAAAGGTTGTGGGTTTCGCAAACTCTATCTTTGATTGCTGAGCTCCACAGTAAGGACAATCCTTCTTTCTTGCTTCCTTCACTATCTTCTTGTAAATGTCTCCTGGAACTTCACCCAACAGATTCATTGTTTTCTTAATCATTTCCTTAATTTTTTCAACACGGCTTTCAGGAAGCAGAATTCGTCCACAGTTTCTGCACGTAGCCTGAAGAAGGTTATGAATTATCTTTGTGAACTCAATGTGAATAATTGGAACTGCAAGTTCTATGTGACCAAAGTGTCCAGGACACCGTATAGCGGTGTTTCCACATGTTTTGCATCTTTGTCTGGGCTCAAGAGTTCCTAACCTGCCATCCATGAGTCCAGAGGTTATTGGAGCTCCGTCCTCGTCATATGTGTCGGCTGTCTGTATCTCAGCAACTGATTGTCTACGGATGTCTTGAGGGGAGAAAAGCCCGAAATAAAGTTCGTCTATAACTTTGTTAATAATATCTTCTGACATTTTATGCTCTCTCCTTCAGTTTTAGACGAGGCGTTATACACAAACTCATCATTTCTTGTAGAAGAAGCTTGAAGGCATATGACACAACTACAGGCGATATCTGAGCTTTATCTTCACAGATTCTGCAGGTGTACTTACGCTGTTTAATGTCGTAATAGGATACGAAACCACAGTTTTCGCACACATACAACAGATACTTATCAGACTCTTCCAGCAGCCTGTCTCTTAGCACCATCGCAGCTCCGTGACCAATAAGGCAGTCTCGTTCCATCTCACCGAACCGCAAACCACCACCACGAGCACGACCCTCTGTGGGTTGACGGGTTAACATCTGAACTTGTCCTCGAGCCCTCGCGTGAATCTTGTCTGCAACCATGTGATGAAGCTTCTGATAGTATACAACACCCATGAAAATGTCGGCAACAAACTTTTCTCCAGAAACGCCGCTATAGAGAATCTCTCTGCCAGTGTTACTGAATCCCAGTTTAACTAGTTCTGCTTTCAGTTGCTCTGGACCCTCATTAGTGAATGGTGTACCGTCAACGGGTCTGCCTCTTGCGGATGCAACTTTTCCTGCCATTGATTCAAGGAACTGTCCAATAGTCATCCTTGACGGCATAGCGTGAGGATTGATTATAAGGTCAGGAACGATTCCCTTTGGAGAGAACGGCATGTCCTCTTGTGGAACAATCATTCCGATTACTCCTTTTTGTCCGTGACGAGAAGCAAACTTGTCGCCAAGCTCAGGTATACGCTGGTCGCGGACTCTGACCTTTACGATTTTGCTTCCCTCTCCAGTCTCTGTGATGAAGATATCGTCAACAACCCCAGCTTCTGAAGAGCGCACATCAACTGATGTATCACGCATAGTTGGACCTTTAACTTCAAACTCTTTGTATTCTTCAAGAAATCTTGGCGGACTAGTTCGTCCAATGAGCACATCGCCACCAGCAACCTCAGATTCTAAGCTGACAATACCATCAGGCTCAAGAAGCCTGTAGTATTGTTCGCCTCGGTATCCTCTGATTCCAGGTTCAGGCACCAAAAATCTGTCTCGAAGACCACCCAAATATTGGCGGCACTCTGCATCATAGATTCGGTAGAATGTTGACCGAACCAAACCGCGCTCAATAGAGGCTTTGTTGAATATGATGGCGTCTTCCATGTTGTAGCCTTCAAATGATAAAACTGCGACAATACAGTTTTGTCCTGAAGGTCTGCGGTCGTACCCTATGATTTCCATTGGCTTTGTTTTCACCAAAGGTGTT
Source organism: Candidatus Bathyarchaeum sp. (assembly GCA_026014495.1). Classification (GTDB taxonomy): domain Archaea; phylum Thermoproteota; class Bathyarchaeia; order Bathyarchaeales; family Bathyarchaeaceae; genus Bathyarchaeum. The sequence continues at coordinate 38,745 of JAOZIF010000157.1, read as the reverse complement.
TGGGGGTAGTGTAGAATGTGGGAACGTGAGTCAACTCGATTCGGGAAGTTTGTTAGGTTTATTCCTAGAGCTTGTTTGGACATTGCTGCTTCGTAAGAGTTTCTTGGTGACTGGTTATGTTCAGGGTATGGTATAATTGAGGCACAAATTCCAAGAATGGTGTAAGTTGCAATCTCAACGTGGGTATGCTCTGGAGTAATGTGGTCAAAGTCTATTGCAACATAGATGTTTTCTTCTTCTTCAGCGTCGATATACTCTAGTATTCCTTTTTGGATAAGGTCTTCCCAAACCCATTCGCCAGAGCGAATCTTTTCAACATGCTCGGGCTTTAATTTAGGCACTCCATTCTCAACGATTATGAGAGGACGACGAACACGTCCCTGACCACAACTAATGTAAACTTCGTCACTGCCTCCCTCATGACCCTTTACGAAATAGGCAACATTAACTTCAGTAGAGATTTCTCCATTCCTACGTTTTTTCCGTATCTCATTAACTAGTTTCTGTGGAGTCGAACAATAACCCATAATGGAACCGTTAACAAAGACCTTAGAGCTTGAAGCACGCAATTCAACATCTGTTTCTTCAACAGGAACAACATCCAATGGATAGATAACCTGCTTAATGTTAGTGGGATCCACAAAAACAGAAATAGCAGCAGCTAAGGAAAGATTCTTCACCAGACCACAATTAGACCCTTCAGGCGTTTCGTTTGGACAAAGCCGTCCCCAGTGAGTTGGGTGAAGGTCTCGCGCCTCGAAGTTTGGTTGACTGCGACTAAGAGGAGACTGCAATCGTCTTAGGTGACTTAAAGTAGAAACTGTGTTTGTTCTATCAAGAAGCTGTGTGATGCCGACTCGTCCTCTGCCCCAGTTACCTGTTGCGAGAGCATGACGGTGACGGTCAGTAACTATTCCAGGACGAACAGCAGCAGATATTGTGATAAGCTGCCGTTTGACGCCCATCCGTTCAAGTTGATATTTTATGTCACGGCACAGGTTCCTAAAAGCGATTCTGAAAAGATCCGCCAGCAAAGGACCTCCAAGTTTTAGGCGTTTGTTCTTGAAGTGGTCTTTGTCGTCGGGTGTTCTGAGTCCAAGCTTTAGTTCGATAACTCGGCTAGCCATCTCACCAAGGAAAAGTGCTTTTTCTAGGCGGTTTTCTTCTGTTCTGCCAATGTGTGGCAAAAAGTTGCGGTCAATTATGCTTCTGGCTTTTTGGTTACGGTATTCTTCCACTTGTCCGTGAGCAACACGGTTTCCGATGTACATTAAGGCATCTGGAATGGTGTCGAATCCCGCGGCTTTTTCAAATGAAGCTTCAAGCTCATTTTGAACTACTGGATTAGGAGAAACTGTTTCAGCGATGTCTTTGTCTGACTCTATTCCAAGGGCTCGCATCAGAATTACAAACGGCGCTTCTGTGGGCACACCGGGTATTGAGACGAAAAGTCCACCGTCAGATTTCATTCTAAGCTGGATTCTTGCCCTGAAACCTACGGTTGTTGAGAAAATTTTGGCTTGGTAGACTGGTTTTGTTCCTCGAGTATCAATGTCCACAAGAACCCGATTGGGAACTAGGTCTTCCATAGCGACTATAACGCGCTCTGAGCCATTAATTAAGAAGTAACCTCCAGGGTCATGGGGGTCTTCTCCGTACTCAATTAGTTCCTCGTCTGTTAATTGAGAAAGAATACAGAGTTTAGATTTTAACATAACAGGCAAATCGCCTATGAGAACAAGTTCTGGTTCCTGTTCGCGTCCATCTATAACGGGCGTCATCTCCAAGGCTAAAGGTGCCGCATAGGTTAAACTTCGGAATCGAGCTTCCATCGGAAAGATTTCGTGCTTTGTTCCGTCAACCTCGGTTTTGTATGGTCTACTAATTTTAGAATGCGGATCGATTATCCAGAGCTGACCAAGTTTTATCTTGTACGGCATCTCTGGGATTTCGATGTTTATTTCTCCAGTTTCATCGATGACTTCCTGCAGTCCTGTGTCGATGAACTTGTTGTATGAATCAAGGTGCTGTCTAACTAGTCCTTTCTGTTTAAAGAAAGATTTTTGGAGAGTAAGAAGATCATCTTGTGAAATTACCAAATTTTTCTAAGTCCTCCCTAATGCGATATAGTAATAGGGGAAGTTTGAGGGTTTCGTCTCAGTCTTTTTCAAATTGGGAGTTTCCTCCGCTGGGTCGGTTTCGTCCAACCTAAAAGCCGGGTCTCCTTAATTAAGCTTCAAATTTGCTTTTGAGAGCTATCAACGTAAACCAGCGCACCCATTAATAAATTTTGTCATTACAAAATTTGCGTCATATTAACTTTTTGTATGGTGTATATGTAAAGCACATTTTTTGTAAGGCATGCAGAACAGTTCTTGAATTCAGAAACTTGATTAGATTGAACAGAACCGCCGTGTTAGGAATCAGTTTTATACGTTTCATGTTACGTAAAGATTGTTATTTGCCCACAGTTGGTGCATTTGTATGGTTAGGGTTAGAAAGGGCGCGGTTCAGATACGATTTGAGGTTCTGGAGTATCTGTTCTATAATCGTGAGCCTCAGCCTCGCACCTATGTTTGGCGAAAAGCAACTAGCCTTTCTTATGACGATTTCTTAAAGCACCTTTCTTACCTTAAAGAAAAGAATCTTGTCCAAGAAACAAAAGAGGGGCAATGCATGTTAACTGAAAAAGGAAGAAACATATACGTTGAATTGCGAAAATCTTTGCCCTCAATTCTTTAGGTCGGGTTGCACCTTTGGTGCATCAGTATTAATATTAGATGCAAAAGGATTCATGATTGGAGCTTGGAGACTGTGAGTGAAGAAAAAGAGAATCAAGAAACACGGTATCCGCTGAGGTCAATGCACGATTTCCTGTATGAATTGGATAAAGAGTGGGACAGATTCAGAACAGGTTCACTCATAGGCGTTATAGTGTCTGTGGTTCTTTTGTTGTTCTCATTTGGGCGACTGTGGACAGCTCTAAGAACAAGAGCAGTTTTTGATTTACTGTTTATGCTTGCAGTTATTGTTGCTTTGGTTTACACTGTTTTTGCTTTGCTTGCCCAGCATCGTTTCTTTAGAAAATGGGAACGACGAATTGGACTGCTCTTGCACATGGAAGAAAAGATTCTCAGTGAAGAACTAGAAAAAGACGGCTAGAACTAGCTTCCCCCATTCATTTTTGGGGTTCATTTTTGGTGTATACTGAGGGTGCGTCGCCTTTTATTTAGTAAAAAGCGAAGTCAATTCTGTTTGTAGTATTGGAGGTGAAAAAATATGAACTCGAAAACAAAAGCCTTAACGGTAATATTTGTATCAGTCGTTGCTTGTCTTCTTGTTTACTCGCCGCTAACTCAGGCAACACAGTCCAGCATAAGTTTAGGAGACGAAATCGCGGTTGCAGAAATTGAAGAGTGCACACCTGAGTGCACCCGTGTTGGCGTCAGGGTCAGGTTTGCTGTGTGGTTCTTCAGAAATTCAGAGCCAGTTGAAGTTGACGGAACAATTGTAGCGCTATCAGACAAGAAGCTCATACTGAACACCGCTGACGACCAAATTAGAGTAAACCTACCAGCAGAATGGACAGTAGACAACCAAGTGCTTACACGCGAAGAACTGTTTACAAGCGGCTACCTAAGTGAAGGCGAAACTGTTACAGTCAACGCATTAGGCGCAGATGCAACCAACAACCAGGGAGTTTGCATCTACCTGCTTGTAGGCTACGAGCTAGTTAATGAATCAGGTGTCAAAGCAACAGCAAATCTAGCAGTAAACATAGAAGACTAAGTGGCTCCCAAGAGCCTTCCACTTTTTTGGGCAACAAACGATGTTATTTTTTTTCTGATTCTTCGAGTTTTTGTTTCTCCAGAGCACCAGAATAGATTCGAGAAGACACACCAGCGATTAATCCACTAATTGCATCGTTGGCTATTGGACCTAATTTCCTTAAGATTCCAGGTTTAGATTGGTCATAACGTATAAACTCAAAGATGCCTCTGGCTCCCGCAATGTAGTTAGCTATGGTCATACCCAAGTATTCATCGACAATTAGTCCAGGTCGTCCTTTGAATTGCTCTGCAGAAAGAAGCGGAATTAAACCAGCTTGTCCGTCCTCCTCTGCGCGGAAGCACGCCACCTCAAGGACTGAAACGTTAACATCTGTTAGCGCCTCGTAGAAGCCAGCTTTGAACAGTTCAACTGCTTTTTCTCTTGTTTCGATTCCTGGATGTGGGATGAACAGTTCGAGTGCAGTGTCCAGCAGGTCTTTTAGGGTTACTCCATGCTCTTCAAGGTACTTAAGTAAGGGCAGGTTGTCGAACTTTGTTTCCAAGTTTGCCACCGATCGATTATGTAAATAGTTCAGTAAGAGATTTAAATTATCGGTTGGATAATCCACCAGTTACCCAGAGGATAGAGCATTAGGTTTACGGAATGAAAAAGAGATGCAGGACATAATTTTAGCTCATAACAAATCAGGGGGCACAGCAATGCTAGATAAGCTAGCAGGAAAGAAGCCTTTGTTCACGTGTGTAATTGGCGTAACTGAAACAGCAAAGATTCATGGAATATCAGCAGCAGGAGAGAACCCTGAGATAACCGATTACACGCCACCCGCAGATGTGGAGCTTTTGCATCTTGGGAAATGTAGATGCATACCGGGTGTGCCCGTGACGCCAGATGGAATACCGACTCCTGCGCTTATTACAATGTCTGCTCTGAAACTGGCGGAGATACCAACTCTTGTGGTGAATGCAGGCTTGAAGGTTAAGCCTTATGTTCCGTTTGTGGAGTTGGGAGGCTGCCCCGGAAGGGACATAAGAACAGGCAAAGCCCTCGATAATGCACAAGAAGTGATGAACAGAGCAATTATTGCAGGCGAAAACCTGTCAAAAACTGCGGATTACCTTGTAGTCGGTGAGAGCATCCCCGGAGGCACCACAACAGCCCTAAGTGTCCTATTGGCGATGGGAATAAACGCAAAGGGAAAGGTCAGCAGCAGCATGCCACTTAATCCTCATGAACTAAAAATTAAAACTGCAGAAAAAGCACTCAAAGCTGCAGGAGTAGAAGCAAGTGAGTTTGCTCATGAGCCAATAAAGGCAGTCTCGACTGTAGGTGACCCTATGCAGCCTGCCGCAGCAGGGCTTATTATCGGAGCTGCAAAAAATGTTCCAGTAATTATGGCAGGGGGAACTCAGATGGCTGCCGTGTTAGCTGTTGTCAACGCGTCAAACCCAGAAGTTTTAGGTAACGTGGCTATTGGAACCACAAGGTGGATAATAGAAGATAAAACCGCTGACCTAAACGGATTGGTTGCTGAGATTGCTGATGTCCCAGTATTGGCTGCAGACATAGATTTTGGTGTTTCAAGATTTGATGGATTAAAGGCGTACGAGGCAGGCGTAGTTAAAGAGGGCGTTGGATGCGGAGGAGCAACAATATCAGCTATACTGAAATCCAAGGGCACAATAACCAAAGATGTTCTGCTAAAAGAAATCGAAAACAACTACAAACAGTTAGTAAACTCAAAATAACAGGCTAGTTTGCTTGAGCTTGCGTAAGATTTGAGGATATTTTTAATGGCACACTTAGTTCTTGCATTTTGCGATACGGCAGGCAACAGCTTTGTTAACACCAAATGTTCATAACAAAATTTAAATTCTAATATAATCAAAGAGTTGCCCTATTTCGGTGAAGCATATGAGTCTTGGATGGAAAGAATGGAACAGAAACGACATAGTCTACGGCATCGTTGCTCCAGTTATTGTTGTCTTGCTAATAGTAGCAATTTCACAGCTGGACACGCTCGGTGGTGGCGGTTTTGGCATAGTGACTGGAATCACAATGGAGCTTCAAGAATTGCTTGTGATAGTCGCGATTCCACTGTTACTGGGTTTAGCTTGGAACAAGTGGGCAGGTGGTGCTTCAGGTTTTATCATGGGAAGCGTTTATGCACTTTATTGGGCCGACGTTTATGGGTCTCCCTTCGGTGGAAGGAACACTGGGTCTAGCACAATTCTGTTGGGGTATCTTCTTAGTGCAATTCTAATTGGTTACATGGCAGGAGCCATGAATAAGCGGTCAGACAATTTCCGTAGAATGATAATTTCAGGAGTAACCGCAACGACAATTGGAGGACTTATGCTCTTTGGAATTTTCCAGCTTTCACCAGTTAATGTGGTCACTGGAATTGACGGCTTCTTACTCACAGTACTTACGCGTACAGCCTCTGGAGCAGTAATACCGATTATAGCCAAAGTTTTCATGTGGTATGGAGTTAGCATATAAAAAACAGAAAAAAGTGGGCGACCAGACAAGTTAGGAACTATTTAGTTTGCTGCAGACTTTTGATTATCTTTCGAGTTTCTTCTTTTGAAGGATGCGTGATGGCACCAACAGGACATTGTCCATCACAGCCTGTACAAAGTACCACACAATTATGGGGATTTTTTACAACAGGCCGCTTTTCTCCTTCTTTTTCTTCAAAATCGTACACGCCAAGTTTACAGTAATCCACGCATTTTCCGCAGTTGATGCACTTTTCGTAATCAACTGTTGGATACCAAGGTATTTTGTTTCGAGGAATTCCTTTGTATGTTTCTTCTGGCATAGTTTTTGGCGCCTCTTTGATTAGTGACTTTCTTGAATATTACAATCAGCACAATATATAACAATATTTAAATATTCACTTTTGTTATTTTGGGTCATGCGCCTTCAAATAGAAAACAAGAACAAGTTCAAAGCCAAAGTCTTCAAGGCGTTATCAGACCCAGTTCGGCTTGATATATTAGATTTTTTGCGTGACGGAGAAAAATGCGTCTGTAAAATCGTCCCTCATGTTAATCTCATTCAGCCAGTGGTTTCTCGGCACCTTAAGATACTAAAGGACTGTGGAATAGTCACAAACAGAAAAGACGGAAACAAAAGACTGTACTCAATAACAAATTCACAAATATTCAAAATTATTGAGGGCATAACTCCTGAAATTGCTGATTTACTCGCCGAGAAAATGCTGGAACAAATAATTTAGAGTAAACTAGTGAGCAAAGTCAGTTTTGGGATATGATTTAATCTTTGATGTATGCCTTAGGAACTTTTGTGAGCTTCGACTTGTATGCTAACTATTTTGCCTCTCAGTTCTTTAGAAAGGTCTATTGTGTATGGCTTTTGTGAAACTATCTTAATGTTCTTGAATCCTGCAGTTGCTATTTTGTTTAGGTAGTCATCTTTTTCTAATGCACCAGCTATACATGATGACCAAGCATCAAAACTGCTCTTTACATCTGCGGGCAAGGTTCCGTGAGTTACAAGGTCAGAGACCATGAGTCTACCGTTCGGTTTCAAAACTCTGTAAGCTTCTTTGAAGACTTTGAGTTTGTCTGGAGCCAAATTGACCACGCAGTTGCTAATGATAACATCCACGGTTTCGTCCTCTATAGGCAGGGCTTCGATTTCTCCTAAACGAAACTCAACGTTCGTGTATCCATGCTCAAGGGCGGTGGCTCTTGCTTTTTGCACCATCTCTGATGTCATGTCTACTCCAATCACTTTTCCTTGTGGTCCCACCTTTTTGGATGCCAAAAAAGCGTCCATGCCTCCTCCTGAACCCAAGTCCAGAACAGTTTCGCCTTCCTTCAAACTTGCAAGGGCAACAGGGTTTCCGCAGCCCAAACCTGAAATGGCATTTTCTGGAACGCTTTCTATGTCGGCTGGAGAGTAGCCAAGCTTCCACGCAACATATTGTGGAGCAGCATCACAACTAGATGATGAACAGCAAGATGATGAGCATGAAGTCGTTGAACAACTGGAGCAGTCGGCTTTTGCTATTTCGCTGTAACGTTTTTTGATGTGTTCTTTAATTTTTTCATTTTCCAATTATATTCACCTTTTTTGTTACTCTTTTTTCCAGAACCCTCTTTGCCCTAGTTTCTTGCCCAGATACACTAGACAAAGCATGATTGGAACTTCCCAGAATAATCCCATTGTTGTTCCCAGCGCCGCCTGTGAGCCTAAGCCGTAAAGGCTGATGGCGGTGGCGATGGCAATTTCGAAGTGGCTGGAAGATCCGATTATTACAGAGATTATTCCTTCTTTGTATTTGAGTCCAGCTAATTTGGTAATCAATAGGTTGACACCTACAATTATTGCGAATCCAAGCAGTAGTGGAATTGAAACACGTATCATTTCTTCTGGATGCTCTATAAGCACGTTTCCGTTAAGAGAGAATATTACAATTAAAGTTGCCAGTAAAGCAGCAATTGCCAGTTTTCCTACTGCTGGGCGATAAGTTGTTTGGAACCATTGTGCTCCTTTCCTGTTTGTTATTGCTTTCTTTGATATGTAACCCAGAACCAAGGGGATTCCTATGAAAACAAACACAGATACCAAAAGGGATGTTCTGTCAATTTGGATGTCTTGGATTCCGGTTAACAGCGAGACAACAGGTGCGTACAAAAACATTATCGTTAGTGTGTTCAGGGTGGTGTTGACAACGTTTTGTTCTTGGTTTCCGTTAGCTAATGCACCCCAAACTAGAACCATTGCAGTGCAGGGGCTAGAGCCAAGCAAAATCAAGGACACAATTAGTTGTTCGTTTCCTGCCAAAAAGTAGTATGCTAGAAAAGCTGTTAGGAGTGGAGCCCAAATCCAATTGGAGATAAGTGTCAATATGATTGGTTTTGGGTTTTTTGCTAATTTTTTTAGTTCACTTAACTGCAAGTTTAGGAGGGCAGGATACATCATTAGAAAAAGGCAGATGCCTATTGGGATTGAGATTCCAGCGAATTGCAGGTCATTAATCGCAAGGCTTAACTCTGGGACTACTTGTGAAAGAAACAGTCCAGTTAGCATACATAAGAAAACCCATAGGGCAAGATATTTTTCAAAAACGTTGAGGTGTAACGCAGTTTTTTTTACCAAGGGCTATTCCTCAAAAAAAGAGGTTATTTGTTTTGTTTTTGTCGTGCAATCCATGTTGCGCAGGTTGGTGCTTGGCAGCATTCGCTGTCTGGGATTCCGTATGGGCATTTTAGGTCTTTACTCATGTTTTTTGTCACTTCCTTTTTGGTTCTTAACACCAATAACATATAAATAATTTTAGATATATTTATACGTTTTGTTTACATAAACATATTTAGATACATCCACACTAAAATACAGTGAAAACCACATGAAAAACCTCAACCAAAGACTAAAAAGACTAACAGAAACAGAGCTCTGCCAAGCAGAAGTCGCCGAAGAATACCGCAAAGAACTACTACAACTAGCAGACAACGTCGCAGACACCAAAACCGCAAAGAAAAAAAGCAAATTCTTCAAAGCCCTATCCGATGAAAAAAGACTCCGAATAATAAAACTCTTAACAATAAAAGAAATGTGCGTATGCGAACTAATGATATGCCTCAACATGACCCAGCCAAACCTCTCTCACCACATCCAAATACTAGAAAACGCAGGCATAGTCAACCGCACAAAAAAAGGAAAATGGGTATACTGCTCACTTGCAAACAAAAAAAAGGTAGAAAACCTGATTGACCAGAATCTACTGTAAAGCCTTTTTCTTAATAAACAAAACCATAGCCAAAACAGCAATAGCAGATAAGACCACACTGTAAAGGGATGCAATCGAAGAACCAAAGTAATCCCACAACGTTCCGACAACAGCATTAGAAACAAAAAACGCCAAACCAACAACAAGATAATACAACCCGTAAGCTGTTCCTCTCAGTTTTTGCTCCACAAAATTGGGGATCAATGCTCTCTGAACGGTCTCAACAACACCAAGATAAGCGCCATACAAAAGCGCAATCAAAACAGCAACATAACCAGTTGCAGGAAGCAAAAGCAGCATCATTACTGTAGAAAGAAAAATGCCATAACCAAAAAGCATCACCTTCTCCTTACCGATTTTGTCAGACAGAACACCTGCAGGAATCGCAATAGAAGCATGTGCAACGTTAACAACTGCATAAACAAGAGGAATAAACGAGTTAGAAACACCAGCCTCCTGAGCATTAAGCAGAACAAAAGAGTAATTGAATGCACCTAAAGAAAAAATCCCGACAACAATAAGGAGCCCTGCAAAGTTGCCCTTCAAAACAGACTTGACACCCTCAAGCAATTTTAAGTCACCAACGGATTTGCTGGCGCGTTCCTTAACAAAAAACAAAATGATGAACAAGGCTATAGCTCCAGGTATCAGCGACAGCCAGAAAACATCTCTAACAGTGAAACTAAGCATAACCATAACTGCGGAAGCAATCACAGGACCCACAATAGCTCCTGCCTGGTCAAGAGTACGATGTAAACCAAAAGCAGCACCCCGTCGCGTCTCAGAAACAGATTCACAAATAAGAGCATCACGCGGAGAAGTACGAACAGCCTTACCAACACGATCAGTAACCCGTATCAACAAAACATCAAAGGGCACCTTAGCAACAGCAAAAAAAGGCTTAACAGCATTTGACAAAGCATACCCAGCCAAAACAAACGGTTTCCGTTTACGGAACTTGTCAGAAAAAATTCCAGAAACCGCACGCAAAGCATAACTCAAAGCTTCAGCAAAACCCTCAATAAACCCTAACATGGCGGTACTGGCACCAGGCAAACCCAACAAAAAAGTTGGCAAAAGACTGAAAACCATCTCACTGGACAGGTCAGTGAAGAAACTAACAAAGCCCAAAGCAAAGATGTTTTTTTGGGAATCATCATCATTTTTCTCACAGTGATTCATTTAAGCACCTCATTAACAAGCTCAACTATCTTTGTCATAGACTCCTCCAAAAGTTCACGACCTTTCTCAGTTGTTTTGTAATATTTCCTAACTTTGCCTCCAACAACACGTTTACTGCTTTTCAGGAGCCCCTGCTTTTCCAAAGACTGCAGAGTAGGATAGATTAGACTTGGACCAACAGCATACCCATGCCGCGCAATCTCTTTCATAATCCCAACTCCATAAATCGGCTCTTTAGTCGCATGATATAGGATGTGAATTTTGATGAATCCTAAGAAAAAACTCCGAATCAATATCAAATCACGATATCAGTTTAGGATATCATACTATTTAAAGTTGCAAAAAAAGGTTAAAAAAAAGCTCAAAGCAAGAACTCAAAAACATCAAAAACCAGGATGAAAATAGTGGCGCCCTGGCCGGGATTTGAACCCGGGTCGGGCGGGCGACAGCCGCCTATACTAGGCCTGACTATACTACCAGGGCATCCAATTCCCTAGAAAGAAGCAGACTTGTACTTAAATTTTTCATTCCAAAAAGGTCGATAATTGATGTGGACTATATTGGTTTCAGGTATTTTACTGCCCGTAATGACAGAAAACCGTAAACTACAATGAACAGAAACAGGAAACCAAAGAGAACGAGAATCAACTCTCCACTTGAAAGCGAAATCTCTTCAAACATAGTGTACCAATAGTAAACGGTGCATAAAGTGCAGATAAAACAAGTTCCGTGGACAAAGTGCTCCTCAATGTGAGATAGTTTAGGAGCAACAATATTTCAGATTACGTATTGGGAAACAAAAATTGTATAAAAAATAAGCTGAAATCTATATGCGAGGTCAGTAAACAAGGGCATTATTGATGCTGTCAATTAGTTTGCTGTATTTCACGTATGGAGTCATCCCGCGCAAGGTTGATAAATTGTTTGACCTTAACGATAGTTGAGCCTCATTGTAGAGTCTGGGGGTTGAAAAAAGATGTTGAGCGCAGACCTAATCGAAGCCTTAGGTCAAATATTAACGGGATTGCAGTGTATCGGAGATGGGGTAACCTTTCTTATTGGCTTTATTTTAGAGAACTTGGGCGTCACAGTGTCTCAACAAATGATACAAATGGCGACAATAATGATTCTCATCGCTGTCGTCTGGAAGGTAGGCTCCAAACTCAGTAGCAGCATATTCCTGTTTTTCATTATGGCTCAGGCAATGAGCTTCATCGGTGCAGTCTAAAAAAGACAGGCTCAAATTGGGGTTAACTGTCTGCAAGTTTTAGTATTTCTTTTACGTCTGGCTCAACGGTTATTGGCGTGTTGGCAAACCTGTTTTTTGGGTTAAAATGGTAGTCCACGATTGCCGTAACATCCTTCAGAATGTGACCAGTTGCAATTCCGACCACGCTATCGTCAGCGCCGATTATGCCCTGTTCCACCAGTTTTTTGGTTCCAGCCACAGTTGCAGCAGAAGCAGGTTCACAACCAAAACCGTTCTTGCTTACCATGGCCATGGAATCCATTATGGCTTCGTCAGAAACAGTTGTTACAACACCGTCAGTGAATTCTAAGGTACGAATTGCCTTCTTTAGGTTCACGGGCTTTAGAATTTCGATTGCGCTTGCCCTTGTTTTCGCTTTTATTCCTTTTCTGTCTACTTCACTGTAGTAATCATCAATAATGGTGTTGTCTATGTTTCCGTTGTTCCACCGTAACTCATGCTCATTATACAGGTCAGACAATGTAGGCGCACCCTCCGCAACAACCACTGCCATCCGAGGCTTCTTTTTTATCCAGCCATACTCGTAAAGCTCCATGAATGCCTTACCGAAAGCCGAAGTGTTACCCAAGTTTCCGCCAGGAAACACAATCCAGTCAGGAACGTGCCAACGCAGATAATCTAGTATCCTAAACATCATGGTTTTTTGGCCTTCAAGACGGAAACAGTTCAAAGAGTTAACTACGTAGATGCTGCTCTCTTTTGAAAGCGCCTGCACCATAGCCATTGCGACATCAAAATCGCCTCTCACCTGCAACACTTTAGCGCCATACGCCAAAGACTGAGCAAGCTTGCCTTTCGCAATCTTGCCTTCTCCAACAAGAATCACTGCCTGCATATCCAACTCGTTGGCAGCAAACGCAGCAGCAGAACTTGAAGTGTTCCCAGTAGAGGCACAAACAACCTTTTTGGCGCCAACCATCCGTGCATGCGTAAAAGCAGATGCCATACCATTATCTTTGAAAGAGCCTGTTGGGTTATCACCTTCAAACTGTAGCCAAAAGTTGGCAGTTTTTAATCCAACATAATCGGCAACTCGGGTCAAATGAAACGGTTTTGTTCTACCTTCAGCACCATCTAGAGAAACCAGTTTTTTGCTACAATCAGAAGGATTCTCTGTGTCTACTCCAGCAAAATTAAGTAACTCGCGATATCGCCAAACCCCGCTTTCATTAAAGATGTTTTGCCCATGACTTAGGCGTTCAGAGAACGTTTTCTGTAAGCTCTTGGGAAAAGTTCCATTGTATCGTACATCTAAGAGTTCGCCACAGTCACAGGCGGTTCTCCGTTCTGTTATGGGATATTTTTTTCCGCAACTAGGAATAATGCATTGTAACCAGCTTTCAGTCTTCATGGAAACTTTCTCCTGAATTCACCTTCTTTGAACACTCACTAAGAGTACAACCAAAAAAGGCACAGCAAAGCTCTTAAATGTTGTACGATAAATGCGCGCTATTATGGGTATAAAAGATGGCGCCGCAACTCCGGCGCAGGGGGTTCCTATTGTTCTTACGGGCTCAGCTACTGATATGAGTGACTTTAATCTTAGTCCATTCAGGGCATTCACTGGAGGATTTCCAACAGCAATCATTCCAAGGTTTCTACTAAGAAAATATTGGTATCCAAGAGTTCCCACAAATGGAGATTACACCGCAAAATTTGCGCCATATGGAGTAAGAAAAATTGAGGCATCACTAATCAGGGAGTTTGGGGAACAAAAGGTTGCAGTAGTTCATCCTTACGACCTGAAAACGTTTGTTGGACCAAACACCAAAGTAATAGGAATAACTTCAATGGAACCTGCTGGAACAGGCTTTGTGAGCAGAACATACACATCCCTTGTCGGTTTTGGAGGAGAACCCGTGGCTGCCGCAGAATTCAGAGACCTTATCACAAACCCAATTCTGCACAGGTGGGGCGCAAAAATAGTTCTTGGCGGAGCAGGCGCATGGCAAATTCACAGGACAAAACTGCAAAAGAGATACAAAATTGATTGCATAGTCATCGGAGAAGGTGAAAAAACTGCCATAGAGGTCTTCCGTAAAGCAATCAACGGCGAAAAACTTCCAAGAGTGGTTGAAACTGAGCAGCCAAACCCAAACGAAATCTGTCCAATTGTTAATCCATCAATGTTTGGAACCGTGGAAATTACGCGAGGTTGCGGACGGGGATGCAAGTTTTGCTCACCAATGATGAGAAAACGTCACTCGTTCCCACTTGAACATATAATGCGGGAAGTCAAACTTAACGCAGAACATGGAGCAAGAATGATATTGCTAGCAGGCGAAGACATTTTTCTGTATAAATGCAAAGACCAATTTCAACCAAACCGTCAAGCAATTGTCAAACTAATCAATTCAATCGCTGCGGTTCCCGAAGTAGAATTCATTCAACCTGCACATGCGGCTCTGGCACCTGTTGTCTGTGACCCTGAAATGGTTACAGAGGTTGGGGCAGTTCTCCGCGAGAAATCATACTGGCTTACTAATGATACGCGCCACAGCTCGGTTGAAGTTGGGATAGAAACTGGAAGCGTTCGGTTAATGAAAAAGTACATGCCTAGAAAGATGATTCCATACAAGCCTGAAGAGTGGCAAGATGTGGTAACTAAGGCAATTGACATCATGAATGAGAATTACATTTGGCCTTTGGCAACATTGATTGTTGGGTTGCCTGAAGAAACTGAAGAGGACACATTAGCGACCCTTGAGCTCGTAGACAAACTGAAACGTAATAAACTGTTTTATGTGCCTCTTTTGTTTACGTCAGAAGATGAGTGTATGCTTAAGCAAGCTCGTCACATGGATTTGAAGCATTTAACCCCTCTTCAGTGGGAGCTTTTGGCTACTTGCTGGAGAAGTAACATAGAAATTTTTACTGATGGAACCCAATGGACTGCAAGGTTTGTGACTATGCTTGCTTATGTGCTGTATTACAGGTGGAAACATGGAAGAAAAGCGTTACAGCCATTAATGAAGCTTGCAGGGATGACTAAAGACAAACCTTAGGCGTAGAAGACATCGCAGGAAAACATTACAGTTATACAGTTAGTCCAGAATTCAAATTCAGTATTTTGGCATTTATCGGCTCAACAGCGTTGGCTGTATTGTTTTCAAAAAAGAGAAGCAAGTAACATTAAAGCAGAACTTCAGAGTAATCAATAAGGGGGGCTGAAAGGAAATTAAAACGCTAATTTTATCAGAAGAAGACATAAAAAACGTAATCTCACTTGATGAAGTAATAGTGGCTGTTGAATCAGCATTCAAAATGAAGGCAACAGGTCGCACCCAAATGCCTCCTAAACAATACATTTTCATTGAAAAATACAATGGCGACCTAAGAACAATGCCCGCATACCTCCAAGAAACTGACGTGGTTACAGTAAAGGTTGTGAATTCTCATCCTGAAAACCGAAAATACGGATTACCCACAGTTATGGCAACAATAATACTTGTTGACCCCAAAACGGGTGTTCCTAAAGCGATAATGGGAGGAACAAGGATTACCGCCTTACGAACTGGCGCAGCTGGAGCAATAGCAGCAAAGCACCTTGCTAATCCAAACCCAAAAACTGTTGGAATTGTAGGTGCAGGAACTCAAGCTAGAACACAATTAATTGGACTTCAAACGGTCTTTGAGACTATCAAAGAAGTGAAAGCATGGGACCTGAACGAAAAAGCCGCGGTATCGTATGCTAAAGAGATGAAAGCAAAGTATCAGCACGTAAACATTTGTTCTGTAAAAAACGTCAAAAGTGCAGTGCAAGACGCGGACATTGTGGTAACTGCTACGCCCTCAAGAAAACCTTTGGTGTCTGCAGAGTGGATAAACGACGGAACACACATCAACTGTATTGGCGCAGATGCCCCGGGTAAACAGGAATTGGATCCAGCCGTTCTGTTGAAGGCAAAAATTGTTATTGATGATTGGGAGCAAAGCGTTCACGGAGGTGAAATTAATGTCCCGTTCTCTAAAGGAATTATTAAACAAGAAGATGTTTGGGGCGACATCTGTGAAATTGTTGCTGGACTGAAGGCTGGAAGAAGAGAACCTGAAGAAGTTACAATTTTTGCGTCTACGGGGCTTGCTATACAAGATGCTGCCGCAGCAAATGTTGCGTACACGAAGGCTTTGAAAGAAAAAATCGGCAAACAAGTAGACATACTAAACAATTAGAACGTGCTTGGCGGGTCCGAGGGGAATTGAACCCCTGACCCCCGGGTTAAAAGCCCGGTGCTTTAGGCGCAAGTTGCTCTTCCTTGCTAAGCTACGGACCCTTTTCCATGCTTTTGGGATAAGCCATTAAATTAAGGCTTTCTATCCACGTCGGAGAAATCGAAAATAACAATAGGGGCTAAAAAATGTTCTGGAAAAAAGAAAAGGATGGGAGCGATGGTTTGTTCTTCGGCGTTGCCTAGTCGGCATCTTCTGCAGTCTTTTCCAGATACTTTAGGGATAGCGGCTTTAGCGTTTTATTTTCACCCGTTGCCATAAGGAAGCTCTGGATGTCTTGCAAATCGTCAGCCAACTCTGTTTTCAGGCCATCAATGAAACTGGAGTAACCAGAGTAATTTTTGTGGAAAGAAATTATTGAATAATCCATTCCCATGCCCTCGCCTCCTGCAGCGAAAACAACATTAGGATTGTTAACAGCCCATTTCTTTGCTTTTTCAGTTACTTCGGGTAATCCTTTAGATTTAACTAAGGTCATGGCCATAATTTCGAACCCAATTTCAGTCCAATCGGGTATAACTGTATAGTCTACTATGGCCGTTTTCTCTAGCCTCTGTCTCATTCGGGTTATGGTTGGTTGTGAAACGCCGATGATTTTTGCGATTTCCCTGTCGCTTCTTTTTGCATTCTTCATAAGCTCAAACAGAAGCTTGAGCATTCTCTTTTTCATCATGGCTACAGATTCATAATAGAGACGAATATAAACATTATGCATAATAGATTAGGCATGATATGACTTAAATAGACATAAAAACGAAAATCTTATTAAATACCATGAAACAGCCAAAAAGTTGCTTATGCACATTAATTGTCGTCTAAACAAGCTGTTCTCAAAAGTCACATAGTAAACTTTTCTCCACCAACAAGAATGCGCTCCAACGCAGAACTAAGATCAATCAGGCCCTCGTTCGTTTTTCCAGAAACAGGTATCAACTGGAACTCTAACCCCAAATTGTAAATAGCGTGCATCATGTCTCTGCTGAGAAGCATTCTTGTTCCGCTCAGTTTCTCTTCGATAACAGCTTCAAGGGCGTCCGGGTTGCTAGACCATTCAACAATACGGGCAGTCTCTTCAGGGGGAAGTAGGTCACATTTTGAAAGCACATGAAGCTGTGGAAAGAAGAACCTGTTATAAACTGCAGATGAAAGGAACATGTTCGAAACGTAGTTTAGGGGATTGAAAGAGAAAACGGCATCAAACATGTATACTAGCGCCTTTTGTTCATTTGTTAGCTCGTTTGCTATGTAGGGTCCACTGGCTCTGAAGGCGAACAACTCCATTTGTCCCGGAGTGTCCACAAGAACTACATCTGATTGGAGGTCCTCGATTTCGCCTCCGATTCTTTTAGCCTCCTCAGCTATCAAATCAGATGCCAAGACCAGAGCGCCATTGGGTCCAAGCCCATACTCATCCATAATTTGGTTAATCTTGATTTCGTTGCGGATGTCAATGTCGGGCTTGTATGGTAAATGTAAAACTCCAGGGTCCAAGTTTACAGTAACTGATTTTTGTTTTCCAACGTGGAGCCACTCGTTTAACGAGGCCGTGAGAAGAGATTTTCCAGACCCAGCAGTTCCAATAATAAAGATTACAACCATTCAAACACCTTGCACAGGAAACGTGTGAACTTCATATTTCTATCAGATGATATATCTGTTGTTCGCCTCTTCACTATACTCAAGTTTTGGTTTTGGGCGATTTAATTGTTCCACCATTTTGTTGAATCAGTTCTGTAAGCTCACTAAGTGCCTTGTTGACATGGTTTCTTGCGGTGATTTCGTCGTTGGCAGTTGTGGAAAAATGAAATTCGATGTGGGGAAGCCTTTCAGTTCCTTTTGGGTGAGACTTTATGTAAACGTGAGGGTTGTTTTGCATAACCTTGTCGATAATAGGAGCCATTTTTGATTCCATGACATTTGTAGAGTTTATGCTTGCTTCAAAAAAGGTCACGCCGCTCGCAGCATGTTTCATTAATGGAGCAATTGAAGTGTTGAATATGCTTTTCATTTCAGGGGGGACTCCAGGCAGAGCAAATATCTTCACATTTTTGTGTTGAATAGATACTGCAGGGGCGGTTCCAACTGGGTTAGGTAAAGGCGTGGCTTGTTCTGGGAGCTTAGCCATCTTTACACGAGCTGGAGTTAACTCTGCTTCCTCCATTCTGTCCTCCGCCGCGTAGGTAACGTATTTTTCTCTAACCATCTCCAAAGCATCTTTGTTAACTTCGACGTTACGCCCCAAAGCCTTAGCTATGCCTTCCAATGTTTTGTCATCAAACGTGGGACCTAATCCACCTGTGATTAATACAAAATGTGGGCTGCGGTGAACTGTTTCTTGGATGATGCATGATATTTCGTTTATGTTGTCGCCCACAACAGTGATGCGGTTAGTGGTTAATCCCAGAGATGTAACCTGTTTAGCTAGCCACTGGGCGTTTGTGTTCAGGGTTTTGCCTATGAGAAGTTCATTTCCGATGCATAATATTTCCACAGACTTGTTCATGGGAACCCCTAATCTAAAGAAGTCCTTTAATAGTAATGAAAAATGAAGGGTAATAACTGCTTTGTTATCTTGGAAGTTTTGTTAAAAAGCATGTTATCTAGTTAAGCTTCCAAAACGTTACATTGTTGCAGGTGCTATTTTTTCTTGCCAAGCCACCATTTCAGGTAATCTTTTCGTGCTTGTTGGTGCTGTTCTGCTTCAGTTTCAAAGCTTGGTCTTTGTTTTTCGCGCAGTTCGTAAAGTTCCTGAGGAGTAAGAGAAAGCCCACAGCTCTTGCAAACATAGCGCTTTGTACGAGATACATATTGTAGTTCGCCACCACATTCAGGGCAATATCGCATATTATTCGCCTTTTCTCTTTCTGTTTCCACTTTGCTATATAAAGGTGTAGATGTTCGAAAAACATAGTGATAAGTCAAACAGAAGCTAAGACACGTTCAGCTTCGAATGAAAAAACGTTTTAACGATTTAATGTATAGTATACAGTGTACATAATTTTGGGGGTTTAAATTGACAGGAATTTTTGGAAATAGTGCACTCCTTCAAACAGACATCAATCTCATACTACAGGTGATTATGGTCATAGTCATCGTTATTGGCTTGGTTTACAAAAGCAAACGAAAATTCAAGAGGCACGGTGAATTAATGGGCATCGCAGTTGTTTTGCACATACTTTCGCTTTTTGCAGTAATGCTACCATCATTCAATGACGGTTACGACTACTTTACAACAGCAACTTCCGACCTAGGGGTCCAAACAACTTGGATTCATGCAGCTCCAGGAGCAACCGCAATGATACTAGGAATCGTATTAGTGGCAACTTGGGCTCTGCGACCAACTAACATCGCAGCATGCAGCAAAAAAAAGAGGCTAATGGACATCACGACTCTGCTTTGGTCCATATCTTTGATTTTCGGAATAGCAACATACATACTCTTTTACGTTTAACACAACGCAAAGTTACCGCCATAACATGATATTGCGTCTACGACAAAACAAACAGAAGCAACAATGCAGGTTAGGTTATAAAATTAGTTAATCCTGCATCTTTCGCCAGTTCTATGGCGCGGTTCCGTTCCCTTTCTGTTAGCATCCGTCCCAGTTCAGGTATTTCTTGGCTTCTCCAGTCTGGGTGATACTGGAACATCAAGTTTACACGAATCCAGTCTCCGAGGTTTTTTGATATCCAGTTCAAGATAGGTTTTGTGCAACATTCAAGATGTTCTGGCAAGACGAGGACACGGATGATGAGTTCTCCATATTTTTTGGCGTACAGGTGATTTTGGGTGCATGCCATCCAATAGTCTGGAGCGTCTGAAAGTCTTGTTGCACAATTTTTTGGTCCATACTTGAAGTCAAGCAGATACACGTCAACAAATCCTGCAAGCAGTTTTGCTGCCTCTTCGCTGTAGTAAGAGTTAGAGTTCCAAACCACGGGCACATTCACGCCAACATCCTTGAAGGTTTCAAGCCACTGACTGAGCCATGAAGTGGGGTCTCCGCCCACAAGGTTGATGTTTCTGCAGCCGCTTCTGCGAAGGCGCTCTATTTCCTGCGCCAACTGACTCGGTGAGTAGATGTTTCCAAGCTCGAACCACTGTGAAATAGCCCAGTTCTGGCAATGTAAGCAGCTTAGGGTGCAGCCTAAGGTGAATATTGTGCCCGAAGGAACTAGCTCAGGTTCTTCGCCAGTGTGTGGAAAAATTGTTGAAACTGCTGTTTGGGTTCCACATTTGCAGTAACCAAGTTCTCCTGATTTTCGGTCTGAGCCACATCTGTGAGTACATAAGTGGCAACTTTTGAGGATACCATTTGCTATCTCAAGTTTCAAGTCAAGAAATGATTGCTCTGGAGTTTCTAAGTCTTCTAAGCGTTTTTGTTTAGTGTCTATCTCGTTTTGGAGAATGTAAAAGTCTTTGGTGAACTGCTCATTGAGCATCCAAAGTTTTGAGAGAGAATCGTTCTTGCTAAAGATAACAGGTAGTTTTTTGGCAATAAGAAACTTGGCAGGTTTATCGTCTTCCATGACAGCAAAGTATCTTGCTAGGCTGGCGCGAACCTTTTTGTCTTTGAGAACAAATTTTGCGTCTGGTCTCCAGATAGGCAACATTGAGTTTTGACCATAAAAATGTGGTAAAGCTCCAATTTATAGCAGTCGCATCAAGTTTTTGGTGCTTTGAACTGACTGATGGAAAAAACTATAGCGTGAAAAGTAAATAATCTGTTGAGGTTGATAAGAAGATGGCATATGCAGGAGGAACAGCAGCTGCTTCAGCAGCGGCTATAGCAGCGCAACATACTAGTTCGTATCGAGTTAAATTCAAACGAAAAGAGTTTTTGGAACTTGTAGAAATAGCAAAACCAGCAATAATCTACCAAAGGGGTCGAATGCACTTTTTCGCCTTTGACGGCTTTGTAATGTACACGTTTGAGTGTGAAGACAGCGACTTTAAACAAAAAGTATTGCGTGCAATCGAATTCTCTAACCAAGCGTGGAGCGAATGACTCCAGTTAAATCCCATTTTTGTTAATTTTATTAGGGAAAGTAAGAGTCTGCTGAGTCAAAAAATAGAGGGGAACATGTTGACACCCAAAATGTTTAATGTTTATCCTAAGGCTCCGTTCGATTTTGAGCTAAACTGTCGCGTCTTCGGCTACGACAAGCATATGCCAGAAGTCTTTGAAGATGGAGTTTGGAGAAGGGCGGTACAGTTAGAGTCTGGGAAGCTGAGTGCTGTTGCATTACGCTCTGTAGGCTCTGTTGATGAACCAAGAATTGAGGTAAACCATTTCAAACCAATCACTGAACAAGAAAAAAAGGAACTGTCAAAGATTCTGGACGACATATTTTCTTTTAGTCAAGACCTGACCAAGCTTTACGTATTTATGGACAAAGACCCCGTGTTAACAGAACTCAAACAAAGATTTTATGGACTAAAAGCAGCAAGCATCGGAACAACAGTTTTTGAGCACATAATCAAATCTATAATTCAGCAACAAATCTCAATACGCGTAGCATTTTCGATAACAAACAAGATGGTAACAAAATTCGGCGAACAAACAAAAGCAGAAACAAAAACATACTACGATTTTCCAACCCCAAAAAAGATTGCTGATGCAAAACTTGAAGATATACGAGAGTGCGGAGTAAGCTGGAAAAAAGCAGAATGCATCAAAACAATAGCAACAAAAACAGTAAACGGCGAATTTGACCCAGAGGCTTTGCGTTTACTTTCAAACGAACAGGCTGCAGAGACGTTAACAAAGTTTCGTGGAGTAGGAACATGGACAGCCGAGATGGTGCTGTCTGCTGGACTAAAAAGAAACGCGGCCATTCCCGCAGGCGATTTGGGTGTCCGTAGAACTTTCTCAAGATTCTACGCCGATGAGGGAATACTCTCAGAGGCTGAAGTTAGAAAAATAGCTGAAAACTGGCAAGAATACACAAAAGACATTGTCTATTACATTTCATGCATTGAAAGAATCTAAAGAGCCACAAAAACTGGTGCTCAGATAAATTCATATGCCATTTCGCTCAAGTAAACAGCGTTGTCACAGAGGCATCAAAATGAAAAAGACGTCTCAAATTTCAGGATTCTACAAGCTAACACCACAAGAGAGGCTAATGCACGTTAAAGATTTTGCAGACTTGACAGAGCAAGAAGTAAAGATTCTAAAGTCAACAGGCGCCCTCGAAATGGAGCTAGCTGACCGCATGATCGAAAACGTTGTGGGATCATTTCCATTACCTCTCGGGATAGCCATGAATTTTCTAGTCAACAACAAAGATTACATGATACCCATGGCAATCGAAGAGCCATCAGTTATTGCCGCAGCAACCTACGCCGCAAAGATGGCACGCGAAAAGGGCGGATTTTTCACGAGTAGCACAGATCCAGTTATGATTGGGCAAATTCAAGCCGTTGACATCAAAGACCCGTTTGCTGCTAAAATGAAGATACTGGCAGCAAAAAAAGAGATTTTACAAAAAGCAAACGAACAGGACCCGATGCTGGTTTCTGTTGGAGGAGGCGCCAAAGACCTAGAAGTTAAGGTCTTAGATGCAAAAACGGGTCCAATGGTCATAACAGAGCTTCACGTTGACTGCAGGGACGCAATGGGCGCCAACGCAGTAAACACCATGGCAGAGGCAATAGCCCCCATGATAGAGAGAATAACGGGCGGCAGAGTATATCTTAGAATTATTTCTAATCTTGCTGTAAAGCGGCTGGCAAGAGCATATGCGGTTATACCAAAAGAATCATTGGGCGGCGAAGAAGTTGTCAACGGCATAGTTGAAGCTTACAATTTTGCTGCCGCAGACCCCTACAGAGCAGCAACACACAACAAAGGGATACTAAATGGCATAATCGGCGTTGTATTAGCCACAGGAAACGACCACCGCGCCATAGAAGCAGGAGCCCACGCCTACGCAGTAAAAAACGGGCACTACGGCACATTGTCGCACTGGGAAAAGAACAGCGACGGCGACCTAGTGGGCTCAATTGAGTTGCCGATGGCGGTGGGTCTTATTGGTGGAGCAACAAAGGTTCACCCAACCGCAAAAGTTGCAGTGAAGATTTTGGGAGTAAAGTCAGCAAATGAGCTTGGAGAGGTTATGACTGCTGTTGGTTTGGCTCAAAACCTTGGTGCATTGCGTGCGTTGGCTCATGAAGGCATCCAAAGAGGGCACATGTCGCTTCATGCCCGAAACGTGGCGATTACTGCTGGAGCTTCAGGACAACTTATTGACAAGATTGTTGAGCGGATGGTTACGGAGCGCAGGGTTCGAATGGACAGAGCAAAGGAAATGCTGGAAGAATACAAAAAGAAGGGAAAGCTATGATAGTTGTTTCTGGTCCAGCATCCAAGAGTTTAGGTGCAAATATAGCTGAAATCTTGAATGCCAAAACTGTTGATGTTAACTTTAAAGCGTTTCCTGATGGTGAGTATTGTCTTCGTTTTGAGGGCGATGTATCTGGCGAGGAAGTTGTTGTTGTTCAAACCACTGGACCGCCACAGGACACAAACGTTATGCAGCTGTTGTTGATGCTAGATGCAGCCAAAGATTTGGGTGCAAAAAAGGTAACTGCTGTTGTTCCTTACCTTGCTTTTGCGAGGCAGGACAAACGGTTTTTGGCAGGAGAAGTAATCAGCGCCCAGACTCTTGTTAAACTAATCGAAGCGTGCGGAGTTGACAGTTTCGTAACAGTAAACATTCACGCCAAAAACACACTAAAGAACTTCAAGGTTCCAACAGCTAATCTTTCGGCTATAACACTTCTGGCAGAGCATTTCAAGGCTCAAGGATTAGATGGAGCGTTCTCATTGTCTCCAGACAAGGGCGCAGTCGGGTTGGCTGAGGAGGCAAACAGGGTGCTTGGGGGAGGATGTGGCTGGCTACGAAAGGAGCGGGACCGTTACACTGGCGAGATTCAGGTCGAGGAGAAGAGCCTAAATGTAGATGGAAGAGATGTAGTTGTTTTTGATGACATAATCAGCACGGGCGGAACAATAGCTAGAGCAATTAAGATGCTCAAGACTCAGGGCGCACGAAGAGTCTATGCTGCCTGTGTGCATCCGCTGCTTATAGGAGAGGCAAAAACCAAGATTTTAGAAAGCGGCGCTGATGAGATTGTTGGCACAGACAGCCTGTCCACATCGGTTAGAACTGTATCGCTTGCACCATTGATTGCGGAGGCGTTAGCCAGATAGGTGCCAATTACGTGGGAAAACTTTTCTTTTTGATTTCAGGTGAGCACGAAACTCTTCCAGTCTCAGAAGTGGAAGCTATCTTAAAGGCAGAGGCTTTTGATTACCGAATCGTGGACAGTCTGACGCAGGTTCTTCGGCTTGAAGCAGACCCAAACTGCGTAGAGGCAATTAAAGCTAGGTCAGCTTTGACACGTGTTTGCTGCAAAGAGATATTCAACTGCAAAGACAGTCTCCCCGAAATCTTGGCTAACATAAACTCGGACAACATGGATCAGTATATTGGTGATGAAACTTTTGCTGTCAGGGTAAGAAGAGTTGAAGGGATTACTCCTGAGATTGATCGAGTTAAACTTGAAGGCAAAATTGGGGGAGAAATACTAGAAACCGTTAAGACATCAAAAGTTGACTTGTCGAATCCGCAGAAAACATTCTTTGGTGTCCTTACAGATAACCGCTTTATCTTTGGATTAAAAACAGCCGAAATAATACCTAAGCCCTTCTCTGAAAGAAGACCACGACGCAGACCATTCTTTCATCCCACAGCCATGCAGGCGAAACTAGCCAGAGTAATGGTGAACTTAGCTCAGCCGAAACGGGGCGACCTGCTGTTGGACCCATTCTGTGGAACGGGAGGAATGCTTGTTGAGGCTGGGTTGATAGGGTGCCGAGTTGTTGGTTTTGACGCGAAACCGCACATTCTACGTGGAGGACTAAAAAACATTAAGCATTACGGGACAAAGTTGGAAGGCTTGGCGATAGCTGATGCCCGTTATCCTCCAATAAGTAAAGTGGACTGTATTGCAACAGACCCGCCGTATGGAAGGTCAGCAAGCACACTAGGAACAAAAACTAGGTTGATTGTTGAAGATTTTCTTTCAGCAGTCGGGGATGTTGTTCCTAGAGGTGCCAAGATTTGCATGGCATCACCTAAAACAATAAAGATAGCTGAAACTGCACAAGATGCTGGCTTTAAGCACTTAGAGTCACATTTTGTTTATGTGCACAGAAGCTTAACAAGAGAAATAGTTGTCTTTGAAAGAACCTAAATTGAAGGCGTAACCAAATAAACCAAACATAACAATACACTATTTGGAAGGGAGAAACAAGCTGACAGACTTGCAGATAACATTTCTTGGAACAGGCGGCAGCATTCCAACAGCAAACAGGGGTCTGTCAGCAGTTGCTGTTCGAAGAAAAAATGAGTTGTTGCTTTTTGACTGCGGCGAGGGTACCCAACGCCAGATGATACAGTCAAGGGTAGGCTTTCATCGAAAAGCAAAAGTGTTTGTCACCCACATGCACGGCGACCACGTGTTGGGTTTACCTGGTCTTCTTCAGACCATGTCTTTGTTGGGTAGAACAAACGAGCTGGAAATTTATGGACCAAAGGGAATCAAAGATTTTGTAGAGGCAATAAACAAGACTGTACGTTTCACTTTGACATTTTCGCTCCAAGTCTTTGAAGTAGATGCTGGTCTGGTTTGTGACGAAAAAGAGTATCAAGTAACTGCTGTCCAATCAGGTCACATGGACCCCAGTTTATCCTACGCATTAACAGAGAAACCTCGACCCGGAAGATTCCACAAAGAAAAAGCCAAAAAATTACGAGTCCCTGAAGGACCGTTATGGTCAAAGCTCCAATCGGGAAAAGCAATCAAGCTTGCAGACGGCACAACCGTGGAGCCAGAGATGGTTTTGGGTGAATCCCGCCATGGAAGAAAAATTGTTTACACTGGAGACACTGGACCTTCAGAAAATCTTGTCAAGTTGGCTGAGAATGCTGACCTGCTTATTCATGAAGCCACATTTGAGGATGCAATGAAGGAAAGGGCAATAGAAGATGGGCACTCAACGCCTAGCATTGCAGCACAAACAGCTAAACAGGCAGCAGTAAAGAAACTGGTTTTGACGCACATCAGCGCCAGATACAATGACGCGAACCTGCTACTGCAGCAGGCAAAAAAGATTTTCAGTAACACAGAGTTGGCGGAAGACTTTATGCAGTTAGAGTTGCCGCTTTCAAAAGGTTAAACGAAAAGTTCTCGGAGAAACTGTAAGCTTTCTTGTACGTGGTCGGTTGATTCTATCATTATAAGTTTACCATAATCGGCTTTGTTGACCGCTTTGGCAACATTTTCCCAGTCGATGTTCCCATATCCTATTCCCAGATGCAGGTCTGACTGTCCATTGTTATCGCTTACGTGCATGTGAACAATCTTTTCAGAAAACTGTTTGAGGAAGTCTTGGATTTGATTGTTCAAGTTAGCATGTGCCACATCCAGCACCATACCTATGTCCTCGTTCAAGTCTTTGTAGAAGTTGTGAAAGTCGCCTACGCTTTTCATTAGTGAAGGAAAGGGCTCAGGAGTGTTCTCGATGGCAATAGGCACGCCTTCTCTTCGGGCGAGCTTCAGTAAGGTGTGGACAGACTCCAGATTGAGTTGCCAATCCTTTCCGGGATAAAATTGGCTGAGACCAGTTCTGGAGCCCGGATGAAATAGCCACAGGCGGCAGTTTAACTGGCCAGCAATAATAATCGACTGCTCTAGTCTTTTTAGGACTGCGCGGCGCAAAGCTGGGCTGGGAGTGGCTATGTTTACGCCTGCCCATGGAGCATGAACAACAAAGTCTAGGTTGCAGCTTTGTGCTATTTCGTTTAGTTTTTTTGCTCTTCTTTTGTTTAGTGTGTGTAATCCTTCGTCTGCTAATTCTACGTGTTTTACGTCAACTTTGCGTAGTCGCTTCAAAAGAGACTTGAATGGCTCGTCTAGGCAGTAAAGCATTGAATAGCCGATTTGTGGTTTAGCCATCCAGCATCACATTTTTATTTTGAGCGTGAAGCATTTTTTCTTGTTTTTGGTGGCGGTCTTGGCGCCAGCCAGTCGACCAGTTTTCGTGGGTTATCGCAACGAATTTGGACTTTGATTGGTCCTAGAGGCGATTCTGCTGTTTGTTGAGAAAAGGATATGTGCCCTGCATAGGCCACCTGCTTGTTTAGGTAGAATGTTATTGAGTCTTCGTTCATTGCGTTGCGTAAGACTTTTCGTGCAGCTGCAAGAATTCGTTCTCTGTTAAGCAGATTAGATAGTTTGGTGAGTCCCTGGGTTCCGGTGGTTTTGGCTGTGAGTAACTGTCCCCATGTTTTGGGTTTGACATTAAATGTTAGGGCTCCAAAGATGTTTTCTACTGCATGTTTAACTTTCTGGAGGTCTTCGGTTGGATTGACCTGTACCTCAATATTAACTACTATGTCACTCATTTTTTAAGCACCTCCGTGAACTGCAGGGTTTTACGTTTCAACTGCCCGATTGTTCCCTCGTTAACTATCATGTAGTCGGCGACAGAAATTACTGAGCCCATACCAATTCCAAGCTCTCTTAGGTCTCTTTGCATAAAGGTTTCCCAGTCTGGTGGGTCGTCGCTTCGTCTTCTTCTAACCAGACGCTTATACCTAGTTTTTGGTGATGCATGGATTGCAAGCAAAACAAAACGCGGAAAGTGTTTCTTGAATTCGTCTACCTCGACGAGGCTGCGGATGCCATCTATAAAAATTATCATGTGAGACTGGCTCTCAAGTTTAGGAATACATCGTTTGGCTATGGCTGCTGGACCCTCTAATTCTCTGAGATTTAGCATTGTTTTTCCCAAGTTAGCGGGGGTTGGCTTGAGGTTTCTTCGTTTGACTTCTTCTCTTACCTCGTCACCCATTGTCACGACAGGATATCCATGTTGCTGAACGGTTCTTTGAAAAACTCCTTTACCGGCTCCAGGCATCCCAGCTATACCTACAACAACTTTGTCGTTTATCGTGAACCCCTCGTTTAATTTACATAATAACGAACTATCATTCAGTTATAAGCTAATAAAACAGTTGTTGGCAACCACAAACTTGCAGCAGTTTGTGGCAGGTATGTACCAGAAGGAAAAAAGGAGCAGATTAAACTTGACTAGCTATTTATGGCTGTTTGGAGTTTACACGTGCTATGTTTTCTACTAGTTCGTTTAGTTCCCGTACGGTTACACGCTTTATCGAAGACATTGCATCATAACCTCCCCTTAAGCTTCAGTCGGTTAAACGTTTGTTGTGTCTTATGATTTAACTGGTATGAAGATTGGGTATGTATTATTAAAACATTTTAATTCAGAATCAGACTTAAGAGTAGTGTATAACAAACTTTATTTACATAAAACATCATAGGACATATCTCGTGTTTTTGTTTGACATGTCAAAAAGGGAGGCTTAACAGAACCTTGAGTCGCCGTGCGCAAACGCGCAAAACATGAAGTTATGGCGTAAACTCGGTTCTGGCGCAAAAGCGCGCAAACAAGCAACTCCCCCTTGGTAAGCAGTAGCCATACAACTTACCAAGTTTTCCCCTTTTTTATCATCAAAGCACATCAAGTCAGAGCTAGGCGATGGATTAAGTTATTAAAATGGTAAACATGAAAGAATATACGAGTAATTTACGAGAGATTTGTTATGTCAGGAACAATAAGGAGCTTCTTTGCCTTTGACATCGAAGACCAAACAATAATCAGAAGAATCTCAAAAGCTCAATCAATGGTAGCAAACACTGGCGCCGATTTGAAACTGGTTAAACCCCAGAACATTCACCTGACAGTCAGATTCTTAGGAGACATCCAGCCGCCCATGGTCGACGTCATCTACGAAGAAATGAAGCAAATCTCATTTACACCATTCCAAATAGAAATAGAAGGCTTAGGCGCTTTTCCCAAACCAAACTATCCCCGAGTAGTGTGGGCTGGAATCACAAAAGGCGCAAATGAACTAAAAGACGTTTTCGAGCAACTTGAACCCCGACTTAGAGGATTGGGCTTTAAACCAGACAACAAAGGTTTTAGTCCCCACTTGACAATAGCACGCGTGAGAACAGAAAGAAACAAAGCCAAACTAGCCGAGCTTATCCGAGAACTCGAAGACTACGAGTTTGGAACCATCAAGGCTGATTGCCTGAGACTAAAGAAGAGTGATTTGACGCCTAGAGGTCCAATTTACACGAACTTACGTGAAGTTTGCGGAAAAACAGAATAGCTAACAGGTGATTTGTTGTGCCACCTTCCCTTGAACAGATACGCACCGAGGTTCTAAAGAAAGTTAAACCCAGCGAAAGCGAGCGAAAAAAGGTCAATGCATTAGCCAAAAAGTTGATGGATAATGTAGAAAAAGCAGCGAAAGAGAAAGGGGTTGAAGCGGATGTTCGGGTAGAGGGTTCCGTAGCTAAAAACACGTGGCTCAAAGACAGCCCCGAAATCGACGTGTTCATGCAGTTTCCAATAGTCACTCCACGGGAAGTTTTTGGAACAGTCTGTCTAGAAATAGCAAAAAAAGCCACAGAAGGCTACGAGCAGATTGAAAGGTTTGCAGAGCACCCCTACCTTGAAGCAGTAATGGACGACGTTTACGTGAATATTGTTCCATGCTACAAGGTAAAAAGGGGCGAGTGGATTAGCGCCACAGACAGAACACCATTCCACACAGACTACGTCAAGCCACATCTGGATGAAAAGCTTGGAGAAGAAATCAGGCTGCTAAAACGGTTCATGAAAGGAATAGGTGTTTACGGAGCAGAAATCAAAACAGGAGGTTTTAGTGGATACCTCTGTGAACTTCTTGTCATAAACTACGGCACGTTTGTCAAAGTTTTACAGTCTGCAGCAAACTGGAAAGAAGGAACAACAATAGACTACGCAAAACATTACAAAACAATAGAGAGTGCAAAGAAAAATTTTGAAGAACCACTTGTCATGGTTGACCCTGTGGACAAAGAAAGAAACGTTGCGGCTGCAGTTAGAAAAGAAAAACTATACGAACTAGTCGCCGCCTCCAGAGAATTCCTGAAAAACCCAGACACACGATTCTTTTATCCACCACAAACCAAAGCCCTAAACCCCAAACAACTAGTCAACCAAATCAATACACGAGGCTCCACAATAGTCTTCATCAAATTTAATGGAGCAGCAGTTCCAGACGTTCTATGGGGACAGCTATACAAAAGCCAAAAGGCACTACGAAACATCATCACAAAACATGACTTCAACATTTTAAGGGACAGCATCTGGAGCAACGAAAAAAACTTGAACATACTAATCTTTGAGTTAGAAAACCGTTTCCTCCCAAACATGAAACACCACACAGGTCCACCACTACAAAACAAAAAGGGCTGCGAAAACTTTTTGCGAAAGCACACAGCAGCAGATTCAACTGTTTCTGGACCCCGCATAGAAAAGGGGCGATGGGTAGTTGACATACAAAGAACGTACACGAACGTGGTAAAGCTTCTAAACGAAAAGCTTAAGGATGGAGGCAGAAGCGACGGCGTAGCTGAACTGGTTTCCAACGCAATCGCTGAATCAGTTGAGGTTTTAGTAAATGACCAAGCCCTAAAAACGTACTCTGGGCACCCTAAGTTTGCGGAATTTTTGACAGAATATCTCAAAGGAAAACCAATTTGGCTTCAATAAAAAAGAAGGCAGAAGTATTCTTTGACAAATCTGTGCTAGTAGGCGTATAGGTTTCCGTAAGGGCGAGACGAAACCGGAAATATTTTGTTGAACTTGCTTTGCAAGATTTTTTCAGCATCTAATCCATAGTAGCTGCAGAATTCGTCAACCAAGCTTCCTAGTATGTTGTAGTCATCGTCGTTTAGCTCCGCTACTGCAACTTCTTCACCCAGATGTCGCACATCGCCTCGAATGTACATTGTTCCGCCGTGCATACCTGTTCCCACGAACCTAGCGTTGTGAACCTTTTCTTTCATGTTTAGCCCCAAAACCACCAGTACTCCTCCTGCCATGTATTCTCCAAGGAAATCTTGTGCTGTTCCGCCAATCACTATCGAGGGTCTTTTTCCGAGATATTCTTTCATGTGGATTCCAACGCGGTATCCAGCGTCGTCTCGGATGAAGATTTTTCCGCCTCTCATGGAATGTCCAACAAGGTCGCCAGCGCGTCCATGAACAACTATTTTGCCGTGGTCCATAGTGTTTCCGCAGCCGTCTTGCGCGTTTCCGTGAACAGTAATGTTTGTGCCCTTCATAAAAGAGCCCAAGTCGTTTCCTGGAGTTCCGTAAATGTCGATGTTAATGTGGTTATCAAGGTCTGTGCCTATGTAGCGTTGACCGTAAACGTTGTGAATTTCAATGTTTTCTATGCCATTAGCGTCCAGACTCCTAAGGAGACTGTTAAGGTCTTTGTAGTACATGCCAGTGGCATCAATCTTTGCTGTTTTCTCAGTTATGCTCAAATTTTCTGGTGTGTGGTTTATTACATCATTTATTACCATATTTTTACTCCCCTACCATTCTCACTCCTAAGACTTCCAGTTCCTTGTCAGTCAAACCTACGCCTCTGAGAACCAAACGGTTTCCACGCACGCTCTCGATGGCATTTATGCCCATTCCGCCCATCATCTCCATGATTTCTAGACTCCATCCACGAAGAAGACCAACCAGACGTTTCACGCCGATGTCAGGATTAATCCGTTTAGTCAACCAAAGATCAGTTGTTGCGATGCCCCAAGGACATTTACCAGTGTAGCATTTTTGGCACACAGTGCAACCTAACGAAACCAACGCTGCGGTTGCGATGTAGCATGCGTCGGCGCCCAAAGCAATTGCTTTTAGAACGTCAGCACTACTTTTGATTCCGCCTGCTGCAATGACAGAGGCTTTGTTTCGTATGCCCTCGTCACGTAAACGCTGATCCACAGCTGCAAGAGCCATCTCTATGGGTATGCCGACGTTATCGCGGGTTATTCTGGGTGCGGCTCCTGTTCCTCCACGTACACCATCCAACACTACAGCATCTGCGCCTGCACGGACTATGCCGCTGGCTATGGCTGCAGCGTTATGTACGGCTGCAATTTTTACGAAGACTGGTTTTGTGTAGTCTGTTGCTTCTTTTAGGGCGTAGATTAGCTGCCGCAGGTCTTCAATGGAGTAAATGTCATGTTGTGGAGCAGGAGATAATGCATCTGTTCCCATGGGAATCATTCGTGTTTTTGAGATTTCGGCACTTACTTTTTCTCCCGGAAGATGACCACCGATTCCGGGCTTTGCGCCTTGTCCAATCTTGATTTCGACTGCTGCACCTGCATCCAAGTAGTCAGGGTGAACGCCGAAGCGTCCGGATGCTACTTGTACTATGACGTTTTTTCCGTATTTGTAGAGGCTTTTTTCGAGTCCTCCTTCGCCTGTGTTGTAGTATGTGCCGTATTCGCTGGCTGCACGAGCCAATGATTTGTGAACATTCAAACTTACTGAACCGTAGGACATTGCAGAGAACATGATTGGTGTTTCTAGGCGGAGTTGTGGAGCTAGTTTGGTTTCCAGCGTAATATCGCCAGTTTTACTTGTTGTTAGTTTGAGGCTGTCAGGTTTTGAGCCAATGTAGGTTCGTAGTTCCATTGGTTCTCTGAGCGGGTCTATAGAGGGGTTTGTGACTTGGCTTGCGTTTATCAGAAGCCTGTCCCAGTATGTGAGGTTGGGTTTGTCGCATCCCATTCCAGTGAGGACAACTCCTCCAGTTTCAGCTTGCTTTTTGATTCCAGTTAGCACTTCTTGAGTCCAGTTTGCGTTAGGCCTGTAAGTGTTGGGGTTCTTGCGTATGGCTATTGCTTGAGTTGGACAGAAGGTAGCGCATCGTTGGCAGTTTACGCAGTTCTCGTTTCTGCTGCACAGGACATCGTCTTCTTCGTCGTAGTAGTGAGTCTCGTAGCTGCACTGGTTTACGCAGACTTTGCAGCGGATACAGCGGTCGTTGTCTCGTTCTATGAGGTACTCGGGTTGAACGTAACTTTTCATACCATACTTCCTCCTAAGCTGTAGCCTCCGCTACTGGTGTTTCTAGTCTTCCGATTACTGGTTCTCCGCCTCTTGGGCTCCAAACCTTGTCCAGCATTGGCGAAACTAGCCGTATTGCAGCTTCCTCTGAGGACAAAAACAGCATGTCATCTTTTGTTGCTGCGGTGAGGGGTCGAAGCTTTATTCTGTCGGTTAGTCCAATCATTTCGCTTTCATGGGCAACGATTATCGTGAAGGGTCCATTCATCAACAAACTGCCGTATGTTTGCCTCAATGCTCTTAGTGCGAGCTCGTTTTCGGGGGTCATTGTTTTGATTTCTGACCATAGAGGTGGGGCAAGAATCTTTGAGACTATCTCGATGGGCAAGTTTTGCCGTCTCATGAGCAGGTCAAAGGCGTATGCCATTACTTCTGTGTCTGTTTGCATGGTGCAGTTGTATCCGAACATTTCGAGGTATCGTTTGTTGATTCCGTATGATGAGATTTCGCCGTTGTGGACTACGGTCCAGTCTAGCATACTGAAGGGGTGTGCTCCTCCCCACCAGCCTTGAGTGTTTGTTGGGAATCGTCCATGTCCAGTCCACAGGTATCCTTCGTATTCTTCTAAGCAGAAGTACTCTGCAACATCTTCTGGAAAGCCTACTCCTTTGAAGACTCCCATGTTTTTGCCGCTGGAAAACACGAAGGCTTTGCCTGTTTCTGTGTTGATTCGTGTAACTTTTTCCATCACGAAGTCGTCAGGGGATTGGTTCTCCATTTTTGATTCTTTAGGTTGAACAAAGAAGCGCCACATTAGTGGTGGGTCTGTTACGTTGGCTTCCTGTGTCGGCATCTCTTCTTCATTAACGATGTTGAAACATTCGCTGATTAGACGGGCAGTCTTCTTTTTTGCTTCCTTGTCAAGGAACATTATCTGGAACACGTAATCATCCTTGTATTCTGGATAAATTCCATAGGCTGCAAAGCCACCGCCCAGTCCGTTTCCACGGTCGTGCATGTTTGCCATTGCCCTGATCGGGTCTTTGGCTGAGAAACGCTCTCCTTTGAGGTTCATCATGCCAAATATGGAGCAGGCATCAAAGACCTTTTCGTCGCTGTAAGGGTTGTTAGTTTTAGCTAGGTTCTTCATTTTAGTTCACCACAAACATTTTTTGCCTTAGCTGCTCTGGCATTGTAATGATGCCAAAATCTTCGGACAAAAGCCTGTCTTTGATTTCGCTTACATCAACATGATTTTTTAGTAGTCTGAAGAATATTCCAGCGTTTTCAATGGCTCCCAAGAATATGAAGCCTACAATTACGTTGTCTTTGAGCAGGATTTTTTTGTAAACAGTTTTTTCGGGTTTAAGCTCAATCAGTATTTCGTAAGCGTCAAGGTCTTCTGGGTTTACGGTTCCAACAGTAACGACGGGCAAATCGAAGTATTTCAGGGAGCTCATGACTGTGCCTCCTTCATATTCTGTTTTTTTGCCTGCCATGTTGTAGCCCGCTACGCGTCCTCCTAGATGAGCCACAGGCCATAGAGGCAGTAGACGGGTTTGGTTAATTAGGAAGTCGTGAGCTTCTGCTACGTCTCCACATGCGTAAACATCGGGTATGCTGGTTCGCATTAGTCTATCCACGACTATTCCACGGTTTACTTTTACGGGTGTTTCTTTGACGAGCTCTGTTCGGGGGATAACTCCGATTGCGACAACCACTAGGTCACAGGGGATTTGTGTGCCATCAGTCATTACGACGCCTCCCACAGCAGCTTGGTTGTCTTTTCGTCCTAGAATTCTTTGGACACTTTGTCCAGTAATTATGGTGACTCCGTCGTCTGTGAGTACCTTTTCTGCCAGCTCTGAGGCAGTTTTGTCTAGGATTAAGTTGAGTATGTTATCTTTTAGTTCCACTAAGGTTACGTTTATTTTGCGTTTTATTAGCGCTTCAGATGCGCTAACGCCGATTAATCCGCCGCCGATAACTACCGCGTTTTTGGATGTTTCCAGCTTGGCTTCTATGCCTTCTGCGCTGGAAAGTTCTGTAAATGTGAAGATTCCAGTTTTGTCTGCGCCTTCCATTTTTGGAACAAAGGGTTTGCCTCCAGTGGCGATTAGAAGTTTGTCGTAATCGATTCTTTGTTTGCCGTCGAGTTCAACCTGTTTTTTGTCGAAGTCTATTTTTGTTGCGGCCCTTCCAGTGAGTAATTTGACGTTTTTGTTTTTCCAGAATTGGTCGCTGCGGTATTTCATTGTGTCTAGTGTGGCTTCTTTGCTGACGTATTCGGATATCATTGGGCGCGAGTATTGTGGAACTTGTTCGTATGAAATTACGATTAACTCGCCCATTGGGTCTACTTCTCTTATTGCTTCGACTGCTCCGATGCCTCCTGCCGAGCCGCCGATAATAACATATTTTGTCATTGCTCTTCCACCTCTTCGCAGACTAGTGCCTCATTGGGGCAGTTGTCTACGCATGCGGGGGTTTCACGGTCGGGGCAAAGGTCACATTTTGCGATTATTTTTCCTGTAGAATCAGGTTTTACGGCGCCATATGGGCAGACCATTACGCATGTCCAGCAGCCTATGCATTTTTCGGGGTCATGTGTTACTTGTCCGGTTTGTTTGTCTAGGGTCATGGCTCCTGTTAGGCAGGCGTTTATGCATGGTGTGTCTTTGCATTGTTGGCATCGAATTGAGATTGAGTTTGGTTTGTTTGTTTCTACTCTTACGCGGCTGACTGGTTTGGGTTGTTCTTTTAGGTATGCTTTGACGGGGTCTTTGCTTTTTGAGTGTTCTACTGTGCAGTAGACTTGGCAGAGTCCGCAGCCTATGCAGGCTTCTTGTTTGATTGAGATGCGCTTCATTGTGTGTTCCTCTTTTTTCCCCATAACTAGTGGGCATACGGCAACCTATTGCCGATAGAAAAACAGACACACATTTATAAATCTTTCTGAACGAATATTCAGATTACAATGACATGCTATTTCAGACACCTGAACAAAATTTTCGAAAAAGCAGAAGTAGCAATCACAAAAGAAAACAAAAAAGAGGTCGACAGAGCAATCCACAGCATCGTCGGAATACAATACAAAAATTGCTCAGCAACATGGAAAGAAGTAAAAAAACAAATCGCAGAAGACGAAACAAATTTCGTGAACATGCTCAAAAAAGAGTTAACAAAAAACTGACAACCCCAAGCTGCACGTTGGCAGGAATAACAGTAATTGGTTTTCTGTTTTCTTTAGCCTTAGAGCCACCCATGCATCTTAAAAGATGCTGAACTTGGTTATAGCATAATACAACTCAGAGAGAAGTTGCGGTTTGGGTCTGCAAGTGAAGTTACATTGAAAGCATAGAGTTAACTTCGGGTTTGTCTTCGACGCCATTGTTGAATTGCAGGCGGTTCATTCCAAATTCGTTAAGTCTAGTGCAGATTTGGTAAAGGGATTCTTCGGCTCCAGTTAACAGGCTTTTGCCTTCTGCGGTTAAAGAGTAAACTTTTCTTGGGCGGTCGTGGGTTAGGTCCCATTCGCTTTTGATGTCGCCTGCCTTTTCAAGTTCACTGAGCAACGGGTATACTGTGCTTGGACCAAAATAAACACCGAAATTTCGGCGAATACTTGTGATAATTCCATATCCATGCAGGTCTTTTTCTTTCAATAAGCCTAGGACAACTAGGTCAAGTAGGCCTCTAACGAGTTTAAGTTCAACTTTTTTTATTGTTTGGTGGTTCATTTTTTTATCTTCCCGTTGTAGTTACGTTATACACATATACAATATGTCGGTTTCAAGACATATTACAGATTATGTAAGACAAAAAACATCGATTTAAAGGTAAATGTGACGACCAAACATATCAAAGCATACCACAACATCAACAAGCAACCCATAAAACACAAAAATTAACAAAAAAACAGCAAGAAAACAAAGAAAAAACCATGAAACGGTGAAAACATCTACAACGTACAACACGCACCCAATGTGTAGTACATAAACACCAAAAACTTACAAATTCAACACTAAAACCAAGCGCCCCCCACACTAAACCGCCAATCAAAACACCAAACAGATGTGCCCACAGTTTTAGAGCACAAATGTTACAAGCATTAGAACCAACAGTGTTTTTTGTGACTTAGAAATTTAGCCTCAATGAGCCTTTGCTTAGGGGTTGTCTTGCAGCACCAACTCGTAATTGTAAGTGTAGTCTATTTCGATAGTTGCGTTTCTTACAATACAATCAAGCAAGTGTCCGCCCGAAAGTTCATCGTCGGCGATGAAGTGAAAATGGTATCCTTCCACGTTGATTTCAGCCATATAGCTTGGAAGCCTAAAACCAGCCGTAGTCCCAGCAACATTACTCACAGTGAAAACCGTCTGGTTTTCTATAACCTCTGTTAGTGGCGGGTAGGGTTCTGTTTGCACGGGTACACTACGGGTTTTCGCATAATCGTAAACACCATGAACCTTTATCGCATACAATGCATCTTCAGGAGAAATGTTTTGGTCAATATAGGCAGTTAACTCAGAATAGTTCATAGCACCATCAACATGAATGGTTTGGTCTGCCTCAAAAAAAGTAACAAGCGCAAAAGGCGTTTTCTCTGCAGAAGCTATTTCTCTAGGCACACCATCAACTGCAACCTGATAAAACACACCACCCAAAGCAACCATCTCCCCATCTAAACCATTAAGGGTACCCAACCCAAAGTCACCATGCTCCGCCAACGCAGCAAAAGTTACGTCACCATCATAATCTCCTTGAGCAAACGGCTTGAAAGCAGCAACCTGAAACACAGTCTCCCTGCTCTCGATCACACCTGCATTAAATGGTAACGCACCCAACCAATACAATGCAACACAAAAAACAACAACGACAACTAACAGCAAAAACACAAACGAAATCCCCCTATTCCTCAACATACGTCACCACAACTCCAAAACAACACATAAGTCACCACACCCACAAGTAAAATCCTTTCCCACACACAAAAACAACCAAGAAAATCAAACATCACACTACACAAGTTATTCACACATCTATGCAACCATATTAGGAGACTAATAGCAGTTCATTGTTAAAAACAACCTTTTTTCAGAAAAAAACCAGCACAGCACACATTTGACACCAAAAATTCACACATACATTAGCCACAAAAGAAATGAATAGTGGCGGGTGGACCTTAAGAGGTTTGAGTGCAAGACTGATGGAGACATCTCCCGAAAAAAATACCGCAAACTCTTCCTTTTTTGTCAGTAAATAGCTTCGAACTCTTTTTCTTGAATATTCATTCTTGACTATAATCCATTTGAAGGAATTGGTGTAATTTCGCCTTGAATTAACAGCACAAAAATGCTATTACTATCTCGTAAGGCGCTGGTCTATCTTAATGCTCACAATTCACGGGCTTAAATTATGAAATATTTAGGATGGAGTTCTGCTTTTTCAACCCAAAAGGATACACGCAAATCTTTTACTCCAGGCATT
>JAOZIF010000064.1 GCA_026014495.1 Candidatus Bathyarchaeum sp. | reverse complement strand
CAATTAAGGAGAATGATATTCCCGATATCCTGAAACGTTGGAGCGAGCTCGAAAACGAAGCCTCGCGCAAACGCACCGAGCAATCGTTTCTAGTTCCTTTTGCGGAAATCAAAGGCAACGACTGGGACCTCTCGATTAACCGTTATAAGGAAATTGAACACGAAGAAGTGCAGTACGATTCGCCTGCCGAGATTATGCAGCAATTGAAACAATTGGATGCTGAACGTGTGGATGCATTGAAAAAGCTGGAGGAGTTGTTGGGATGAAAATAAAAGAACTGGCGATAGGAGGCTTGTTCTGTGATGGCGATTGGGTAGAAAGCAAAGATCAAGATCCAGAAGGAGCTATTAGGTTAATTCAACTAGCCGACATCGGTGATGGATGGTTTATCGATAAGTCTGCTCGGTTTATGAATGAGCAAAAAGCTGCAAAACTGAGATGTACGTTTCTTAAGAAAGATGACATCTTAATAGCAAGAATGCCAGATCCAATTGGTCGGGCATGCCTTTTCCCTTTTGATATGGAAGAGCGATTTGTTACTGTTGTAGATGTTTGCGTTTTGAGATTAAATGGTAAGGCCGTTCCTAAATATGTTGTCTATGCCGTAAACTCGCCATTAATTAGACATCAAATTGAAGGCCAAATCACAGGAACTACAAGGCAACGAATAACGAGAAAGAAAATAGGAGAACTCCAAATCCCACTCCCGCCATTGCCCATTCAGCAAAAGATAGCGGCGATTTTGGATGCAGCCGACCAGTACCGGCAAAAAACTAAAGCCCTGGTGGCCAAATACGACCAACTCGCCCAATCGCTCTTTCTGGATATGTTTGGCGACCCGGTTAGCAATCCGAAAGGGTGGGAAACAGTAATGTTTTCTGACATTGGGTCATTAGATAGAGGAAAATCAAAGCATAGACCTCGCAATGCTCCAGAACTTTTGGGAGGTAAATATCCACTGATTCAGACTGGAGATGTGGCAAATAGTGGAGGTTATATATCAAGTTACACTTCAACCTATTCAGAGTTAGGTTTGAAACAGAGTAAGCTATGGCAGGCTGGTACTTTATGCATTACTATCGCCGCAAACATAGCAAAAACAGGAATTCTGAAAATCGATGCTTGTTTCCCTGATAGCGTTGTTGGTTTTTTGCCGAATGACAAAACAAATGTTGAATTTGTGCAATATTGGATGTCTTTTTTGCAGAAAATATTGGAAGATTCGGCTCCTGAATCAGCTCAGAAAAACATCAATTTAAAGATTCTCAGAAACTTAGAATTCTTTTGTCCACCAACCATTTTGCAAAACCAATTTGCCGATCGCATTCAGCAAATCGAACAACAAAAGCAACAAGCGCAAGCCAGCCTGCAAAAAGCCGAGGAGTTGTTTCAAAGTTTGTTGCAACGGGCAT
>JAOZIF010000107.1 GCA_026014495.1 Candidatus Bathyarchaeum sp. | reverse complement strand
ACGTTTTTTCAAAGATTTAAGCATGTTATGAATGGTTTCTTTGCTTGGCCTGTAAAGGTCCGGAGGCTTAGAAGCGTTGGCGAAACATATGGGACAACGTAAGTCACATTCATTTGTTACGTCAATTACGGCCATAACAGTTGCAGAAATATGATTTGGACACTTGTTTACAGAACAACCTTCGGGACAGTTATCATTGAAAGGGGTTGACGACGGCCTTTTGTATGCTTCTGCTTTGTGATAAATGTCGGCTCGTGACCAGTACGTGTCACTGAAGTTGCCGTGTTCTTTGCAGGTTTTTTGGATTAGGATTTTGCCGTCTTTTTCGACAACTTGGGCTTTGATTTTAGTATAGCAAACTGGACAAACGCTGAAAGTTTCCCGGAGTATTTTCGTCTCTGTCACGTTAAAGCCCCCAAAACTAATGCTATGGGTATGAGTATCATTGTTCTCGTTACAAATTTTTCATGTTTCTTTACATTATTTAATTCTTGGTTTTTGAGTAAAGAAACTCCCGACACAACAAGAATTGCGTCCCAAATTAGAATTGGGATCAAATAAGCCCAACCAACTGCACCCACTAGATACGGAACTGGTGAACCCGCTACATTAAGCAAAAAGAAAACTGCTCCCACTTTAGCAGCAAAACCAGTCCCCCGTTTAGCCGCTAAGGTTGCATATCCTGCTTTGAGATCGCCTTCTAGGCTTAGTACGTCTCGTAGGACATTTCCGCCTATGCTTCCCATACTCATAAACGATAGTGACAATGATGTCATGGTGAATGTTCCGTATAACGCGGCTTCACCGTAAACAAAGGATGTTCCGATAAGAAAGCCCATCAGAAAACTTCCCAAGAATCCAATGTGTTTTTTGATGT
This sequence comes from Candidatus Bathyarchaeum sp., assembly GCA_026014495.1. Classification (GTDB taxonomy): domain Archaea; phylum Thermoproteota; class Bathyarchaeia; order Bathyarchaeales; family Bathyarchaeaceae; genus Bathyarchaeum. The sequence goes on along the minus strand of JAOZIF010000107.1, from coordinate 540 downwards.
ATTTGGAATAAATAACCAAAAGAACAGAGTCACTTACTGCAATTAAAACACACAACCAGTTGATTGTTGCTGATGCGGTAATTCCGATAGCAAACAGGATTATTGCTGCAGACAGTGCCTCCCATGGCTTGAGGTTTTTGGAGGGGATTGGTCTGTTCTTTTTTACTATGGCGTCTGATTCCTGGTCTACGTAGTCGTTGAAGGCAAATCCACCTGAACTGATGCATATTGCAGACAAGACAACTAAGGGAATGAGTAGCTCGTTTTCAGGTAGTATGCCTCGTTTCAAAGTAAAGATTGTTAAAACTGAAAGACCGCCCGTCATCAACCAATATGGCGGACGCAGAAGCATAATAACGGCTTTAAATCGAGTTTTTAACGAAGCCATTTGAATCGAGCCTAATAACTGCTTGAGCTTATTATTTTTTTCAGTCCCTCTTCAACAGTCACTTGAGGAGTCCATTTCAAGATTTTTTGAGCTTTAGAGTAATCAGCCAAAGTCACGTCCATGTCGCCTTCCCATGCCCTGCCACCTTTAAA
>JAOZIF010000193.1 GCA_026014495.1 Candidatus Bathyarchaeum sp. | reverse complement strand
TCGTTTTTGTCTAATTCGATTAGGTAGAATCGGTCGTTTTGGTCACTTAACTTTAGGCTTTGGATTTTAAAGTATCCTTTAGCGTAGACTTGAGCTTGGTCTACGTTTTGGTAAAGGTAAGCATTTTCTTCTCCAGTGGAGCCGCTTGTGTAGAATCTTGCATGGTAGTTGCCTTGGTAGGGGTCGTATCTTTCTATTGTTACTGTTTCTTGCGATGTTGTTTGTATTCCGTCCCATTGGCTTATTGAATTTGATTCAAAGCCATCCTGAACTGTTGTTGAAGATGTTGGAACAGAAGGAGTTGTGGTAGGGGTTGTTGTGGGTGTAGTTGTGGGAGTTGTTGTAGGCGTTGTTGTAGGAGTTTGTGTCGTAGGAGTTTGTGTTGTGCCGATGTATGAATCTGATATTGCAAAGTTGTCTGCATAAATTGTTGTTGAGTCTATTTGGTATGCTTCAGCTATTCCAAAACGAACTTTTGTTACGTCACCAAAATTGTCCGTATCTTTGTTGTTGATACTAATTTCTTGGTTGCCGTTTACCCAAAGTTTTGCTCCTCCGTTGCTGGATTTTTGCCAATATACTTCAAGTGAGTACCATTGGTCTGTTTTGGGTACTGAGTCGCTGTACTGTCCGTAGTAGCCGGAGCCGTCTCTGATGAGTAATTGCCAGTGGATGTTTGATCCGGAGATTTTCCATCCTGCATACAGGACATTGTCGTTTCCTGCAGTTAATCTGATAAAGTGTAATTTGTCTTGGCTATCTCTCAATCCATTAGAGTCCACGTTGATGAACGCTCTTGCGTAAAGATCCGAGTTTGGGTTGATGTTTTTGGTTAAGTGCAGTTGACCGTAACTTGAGTAGCCGCTAGTTGTAAATCTTGCTCCATAATTTCCTGTAACTTTTTGATTGGTAACTGCTTGGATTGATCCGCCTGAATATTCAAAGACTTGATCCCAAGCGTTGAAGTTTCCGGATTCGATTCCGTCTTCAAAAATTGGTGACGCTGCGTTTGCCATCGGTATTGAATTTACTGTGCATGCGATGAGTGCTAATGCCAAAATATATGCTATAATTGTTATTTTTTGAATTTTAATGACTTCATGATGTCTATTTTTTGTCATTTTTGCCATTTCCTGAATTACATGAAATTATCTTTTGAGCTCATAAACAATTTTGTTAAATGGACTTTTGTATTTTGCAAAATAGAATTAACAAGCCCTTTTTTCGTCGTTTTTTGGAAAAAACGCTGTCGTTTCTTGTCTTTTTATTGATGTTGTTTGTGTCTGATTAGATTGATTGTCTAAAGTGTAATTTGGATTTGAAGGCTCGTTTGGTTTCTGCTGAAGATGTCAGGAGGTTCTTTTTTTGGAAAACAGTTGCTGAAAAGTTGTCGGCTTGTTTGGGTGAGGATTAGTTTTATAGTGGTTCAACG
>JAOZIF010000056.1 GCA_026014495.1 Candidatus Bathyarchaeum sp. | reverse complement strand
TCACTTTTGAAAATGTCATTTTAAAAAGTGAGACTTTTTTTTTTTTTTTTTTTTTGTTTTTTTGGTTTTGTGATGATGGATCACTTTTGCTTTGGAAGTTCTCCCCAGTGGACACCACTTTCATCATTGGCCCTCTGAACCCAAATGTAAATGTCGTTGCTGGTCTGAGTAGGAACGAACTGCTGTGGACGACTAGCAAAACCTTCACAAGCCACGAGCTTAGAGGCAACACCATCGTAATAGAAACGTCCCTTAACAACGGCATTATAGGCATCAGCAAGCCCAGGCACAGAAACCATCAGAGCGCACCACTGATTTTCAGAGTCAACATTGTTGCAAAACTCGTAAATCATTTCTTGGACGGGCTGAGAGACGTTAACTCCAACCATACAATTGTACCCAGCTTGATAACGCGGCATGGGAATATTGTATTCGCCTTGTTCTCCAAAAGCACGTTTGCGGATGGCTGCAGTTGGCAAGGGCAGATAACAGCTATGCGGGAAACGAGTAACGCGTTCATCGGCATTGGACGAATACATAGCCGAATATGGCGAATAATAAGGAGTGTCACCCAAAACGAATTTCATTATCTGGTAAGGATTAGGAAAGTCATCGATATTCACTATTATGCCTCCAAAATCTCCAATAGCAGAAGGATCAAGGTATCCCCCGACACTAGGAACAACAAGATCTCGATGACGGATGTAGGGAGGCTCTTCCAAACCAAACCCACTGGCACATGTGACACGGAATTCCTTACGAAAAGGATTATAAGCGCCAACGTTAGAATTTAAACGCATTTTCTCGTCGAACAGCAGAGTGCCAAAAAGTTTCAAATGAGATGTGGCCTTTTCGACGCACTCACGAAAGGTGGAAACGCCAGAAAGGCACCAAGGTATGCCTTTGCCCCACGCCTGCTTAATTCCAGCAACGATGGAACTAAGAAGCATGCTCGACTCGGCTATCGACATGCCTGGACCAACAAACCTGGCAGTGAAATTAACTGGAGTACCACCATCAAGGCAGGTAACAAAAGCACTAAGTACATCAGTACTGATGGGTAAGCCAACCACAGGAGAATGAGAAGGAAGCATAATAAGCGAACTAGGACAATAGTAGCGCTTGAAACCGAGCATGATGTCATCGACATCAAAACCATCAGGACTATAAAAACCAATAGTCTCACTTTTGAAAATGTCATTTTCAACGAAATAAGCTTCGTTTTCCAGCAGCCGCAACAGCGTCCTGTAGCGATTGCAAAACAATAAGCCGGTTCCAGATTGGAAATCTCGAGTTTTTTCCACAACGTAAACAGTAGAGAAACGGCAAGCATGATAATTTTCATAAGCCAATTGAGTTTCATTTTTTGGAGAAACAGAACCATAACGCGCACCTTGAGGAATCATGACTGACATTTGAAACGTCCCTTAACAACGGCATT
>JAOZIF010000104.1 GCA_026014495.1 Candidatus Bathyarchaeum sp. | reverse complement strand
TACGGAACCGGAGTTGGCCGACCAATTCTGATTAGCAGCTTAACAAACAGTGTAACCCAAGAAGAAACAGCAACAATACTGGGAGTAAACAACTCTTTAACCAGCATCGCCCAGATCATAACACCCATAGCAGGTGGATTTATGCTAGAATATCTACCTCCACAACTACTGCCCCTTACGTCGGCTGTGGTTTTTGCCTCGATTTTCTTTTTCTTCAGAAAAAAGAATGACTCCTAACTTGAGCGGATATTGTTTTCTAAAGCAAACCTAACTAGTTCACGCAACTCTTATCAAGTAATGACCGCTAGTTTTAGTGGGTAATTTAATGAACAAACGAATCTGTTTGGTTTTCCTTTCTCTTTTACTGGTTGCTACTGGTGTAGTTTGCGCTGCACAAGTAGAAACAATAACAGTAGATCCCATGGGAGGTGAAGAAACTCTTACGTTTAATTTAAACAATGGGCAGAAGTTTTCTGGTTCATTATCTGTTTCTGGGGGAATTGCAGATAGCATAATTTTTTCAGTTCAGGCTCCTAATGGAACTAAAATTATTGAGTTAACTAGTGTTTCTGAGGGCACAGAATTTGAGTTCATGGCAGACAAAGACGGCGCATACACTTTGGTTTTTGAAAATCCCTTAGCTATTAACGCCAAAACAGTAAGTTTAACCTACGATATTGAAACCCTAACAATTGCTGGTCTTGATGGAACTCAAATACTAATTGTTGCTTTTTTGGTAATTGCAGTAATTGTTGTTGGAATAGTGGTAATATTCAAAAAAGCCAAACAACAAACAAGCTGAAGTCAACTTTAGCTCCTAAAAAGCAATTTCAGAACGTTTCCAACAATAAAATACACGTTAAATGAGGTTCTTTTTACCAAGTTTTCCTTGTTTTTTGTTTCCGATTTCCTTACTTGTTATCAAGTCATTTTACGAAAACCAGAAATTTATTTTTTTGAAATAAAATATGGAACTATGTTCTAGAACAGGCTTTCTTGGCTCTTTATTAGTAACCAAATCACCGTTTTTTCAATGAAGACTTGTTGGAGCCAATTGAAAATGACGTCATATTCCCCTCTTACAGTTGTTGTTGCAGCATACAATGAAGAGGAAGGAATAGCCCCAACTTTATCTGAACTAAAAGAAGTTTTATGTGAACCCCATTTAGTTGTTGTTGACGGCAAAAGCTCCGATAGAACTTTTAAATTAGCCAAAGACTTAGGCGCCGAAGTTTTCCTACAAAAAGGAAAAGGCAAAGGGGATGCAATCTCTCAAGGTTTATGTCACCTTAACGGAAATACATCTTATGTTGCCTTTATTGATGCAGATTACACTTATCCTGCTAAACATCTTAAAGAAATGCTCTATGTTCTAGACCAACATCCCGAAGTTGGAATGGTTCTAGGAGACCGCTTCAGCAAAACCTACGAAAAAGAATCCGACAGAAACCAATTCTACCTTGGAAACCGC
>JAOZIF010000174.1 GCA_026014495.1 Candidatus Bathyarchaeum sp. | reverse complement strand
AACAAAGTTTTTGTCAGAGCCTTCATCAAGACCTGCAACCAGGGCAACCGCATCATCAAGAAGATGAACAATGTTAGGAAAAGTATCCCGGAACAAGCCACTAATGCGAACAGTGACATCAATACGAGGGCGTTTCAACTGTTCAAGAGAAATAGCCTCAACCCCTACGACCCGTCCGCTGGATTCTTCCCACACCGGCTTCACGCCCATCAAATACAAAATTTCTGCCAAGTCATCGCCTTTAGTTTTCATGGTGTCTGTAGCCCACAGGATAGTTCCAACGCTTTCAGGGTAACTGCCTTCCTCTTTCAAGTAACGCTCCAACAATCCTTCAGCCAAGGCAATACCTACACGCCAAGAAGCTGGAGAAGGAACAGCCCGAGGATCTATAGAATAAAAATTTTTACCTGTCGGCAAAATGTCTGCCATGCCCCGCGTTATTGAACCTGACGGACCTGGGGGAACATAACCTCCCTCAAAAGCGGACATAACATTGCCTAATTCATCAGTGGTTTTTTTCAAAGAAGGCACCAAAAAATTTGCCACATATTCTAGGCACTCCTTAACTTTGGAACTTTTACATCCTACCACTTGTTGAATAATTTCATCAATTTGTTTTTCCTCAAAGCCTTTGGCATTAAATTGTTTCATCAGGTCTAAGGCGATATTGTTCATTTCTTTGATTATATCGCCATTTGTTTTACCGTCGGAGCAAAGTTTTCCTTTGTTGGCAAGTAAATCTTCATAATCATAACCTTTCAACTCAGCAAGAGACTGCCGCAAAGAAGGTGTCAAACCGTTGCTTAATCGGGTTAAAGTTACTAAGAATTCTTCTAACCTTTCATCAGTTGGTGGTTGACCAAGGGTGTGTAACCCATCACGAAGTTGAGCATCTGCCAAATCATGCAAATAAGCGTGCAATGTTTCGAGGAACTCGTCAAAATCTGCAAAAGCCGTTTCTTGGGTTACTTCAAGGTCTTGGTCCAGTTTGCCTGCAACAACAGTTTCCCAAATTACTTTTTGTAAAATAGATAACTTTTCTTTGTCTGCAAGCTTTGCATGATAATAATCCTGCAGTTGAACTTCAAGTTCTGCTGTTTCTTCGTACGAGTCAGCGTTGTGCATTACTGGAATTAAATAATCAACAATGCAACAATAGCTGCGCCGTTTTGCTTGAGTCCCTTCTCCTGGATTCGTGATAACGTAAGGGTACACGTTTGGTAAATCAGATATTACAGAATCTGGAAAACAAGATGCAGACAGCCCTACAGATTTGCCAGGTAACCATTCTAAGCTTCCATGGGTTCCCACGTGAATGATTACGTCGGCTTTGAAAACGTCTCGAATCCAACGGTAGTACCCATAGTAGTGGTGAGACAAAGAAAGGTCAGGGCTGTGATAGCTTTCTGAATCATCCCCTAACGGTCCCCTTGAAGGTTGAAGCCCCAAGAACACATTGCCGTTTAATATTCCC
>JAOZIF010000040.1 GCA_026014495.1 Candidatus Bathyarchaeum sp. | reverse complement strand
CAGATGTTTTAACAAAGCAATATCTTTTACAATTGCATTGATTTCTTCGCTGTCAAATGCAAGCGCTTTTTCCAGATTTTCAAATATGCCGACAAAATCCAAAACAAAACCGTGCGGTTTCACCATATCTTTCTGCTCGTTTTCATATGGACGATTTACCCTTGCAATGGCTTGTAAAAGCGTATGGTCTCGCATGGGTTTGTCAAGATACATTGCGTAAAGAATCGGAGCATCAAAACCGGTTAGCAGCTTTTCGGTTACAATTAGGATTTTTGGTTGTTCCTCTAATTTGGTAAAGTTCTTCCGAATCTCTTTTTCCGTTTTAGCATCATTGTGAAATGCTTTTAGTTCTTCTGTGTCGTTGTTGTTGCCGGTGTAAACCACTTCTGAATATTCAGCAGGAAGGAACTTATCCAAAGCTCTTTTGTACATGGCACAAGCCGGACGGTCAACACCTACAAGAAATGCTTTGTAGCCCATTGGTTCAACATTTTCAGTGTAGTGTTTTGCTACAAATTCAGCCACCTTTTCAACTCGTTCTTTTCCCTTTAAAAAGTTTCGGGTATTGACAGCTCGTTCAAGAATTTTGTTCAGTTCTTCTATGTCATTCACTCCGTAGGCTTCCGCTAATTCCAGAAATTCCTTTTCCAATATTTCTTTTGGAACAAGAAGTTCATTGGGAGCCATCCCATAGAAAAGGGGCAATGTGGTTCCATCTTCAATACTGTCGGCTATTGAATATTTGTGCAGGTAGCCGCTTTTATCATCAATACCAAAAGTTTTGAATGTTCCTTTTCCGTAAACGGTTTTGTCAACGGGTGTTCCGGTAAAACCAATGTAGGTTGCATTTGGAATAGCAGCCATCAGGTAGTTGCCCAAATCGCCTCCGGTTGTTCGATGGGCTTCATCTATCAGAACATAAATATTTTTTCTTTCATTCACTTCTGCCGGCATATCACGGAATTTGTGAATCATGCTGACAATGATTCCCCGGTAATCGTTTTTGAGAAGTTTTTGAAGTTCTCTGATATGCTCTGCTTGTACAACATTGTTTACACCGACAGAAGAAAGATTTTTCAACATCTGGTCTTCCAGTTCGTTGCGGTCAATCATCAGCAGAATAGTTGGCTTTTCACTTTCAGGGGCTTTAAACAGCAATTCCGCTGTTTTTATCATTGTATAAGTTTTGCCGCTACCTTGAGTGTGCCAGACCAATCCTCTTGTTTTGGTTTCATCATGTGCACGTTCAACAACTTTTTCAACAGCAGTTTTCTGATGCTGCCGAAGAATGTATTTGTTCAGTTCTTCATTGGCTTCTGCAAAAACAATAAACTTTTTCAGGTAATCAAGAATGCTTTGAATGTTGCAAAACGATTTAATCTTTGCTTCCAGATTCCCTATTTCTTCTTCCTTCCAATTGAAAATATTTCGTCTGATTGTGTTCCAGGTAACGCCATAAGAGAAGCCAATACTTTC
>JAOZIF010000060.1 GCA_026014495.1 Candidatus Bathyarchaeum sp. | reverse complement strand
TCTGATGCGGTTAGGTATGGACTCTGCTTCTACTGGTGTGGTTTTGGTTACTGCCGCAGACATTATGCTTGACCCAAAAATCCGTGACCATATGGGAAACATAACTCAGTTTCCGTTCATATGTTTTGAGCATTTTGATTTTCCTGTTAATTGGAGAAACCTCATCAAGAGTGGTTTGCGGTTTTTTCCTTTATGGAAGGACGATAGACTCAGTGGAATATATGCCATAGACCTGAAAGTGAGAGCCGAATGTGAAGACCCTGAGAAAGTTAAATCAATTGAACTAGGTGAAGACACTCTAATGCAGCAATTTGTCCAATCAAAGTATCCTACAAAATTCTTTTATACGTATAATATTCATTTGCGACCAAAAGAAGACGCTGACCGTCAATACCGTAGAGGATTGGCTTATTGGAGAACTGCTCGAAGGGGATTTTTCAAAACTGTTGTTAGTGGTGTAATATCTGGAAGATTACATCTTGTTAAGGGCTATATTCACGCTAGAATTGAAGATAAAATGTTTTAAGTAAATCTGTTATTCTTGTTGATATGACCAGTAAGACGTCAACAAAGCTTCTCGACACGAAACATAAACTGAGAACCTCTAGAGCACGCATATTCAAAATGCTAAATGGAAAACCATTGTGGGCTTGTCTGCCCGGAGCTTTGCAGATTGATACCACAAATAGGCGTTGTCCTCTAGATTGTGTATTTTGCAATCCGCAACACAATTTTATCAATTCTTCAGGTGATTTACCGTTGTCTGCCATAGAACATCTAACTGGTGAACTGAAACGAAACAAAGTGTTCATCAATTTTGCTCGACCTTTTATGAACTCAGACCCCACGTTAGAAGACCGATTACCAAAAATTTGTGCAATAATCAAAAAAAATCTGGGCAGTAGAATTGACGTGTTTACTAACGGGGTTCTTTATAATAAACGCCATCTGTTAGTGGACAAAAACATTGACGACATACGGTTCACCATTTCTGCCTCAAATCCAGTTTTGTATAATGAGGTTCACGGTAAACCATTGTTTTCAAAAGCTGTTGAAACTCTTAACTGGGTGAAAAACAACAAATTGTGGCATCACAGAATCTGGGTAAATTTTGTGTTGTTTGAAAAAAACGCGCATGACTTGTCTAACTGGCAGAACATGTTTGCAGAATTCAAACAGGATATCAGAGTCCTGCATTATGGCGAAGACCGCCTAACAAGTACCACAGTCTCCCGTGGTTCCGAAGCATTGCTACGAAAATACCGAAAAGCTTTGATAAACAAACTAATTACGTATAACCGCCCGTGTGCATGTTTTGAAAACATGGCAATCAGCTATGACGGCAGGTTTATGCAGTGTTCTGATGTTTCGTATGAGCACAATTGGGGGCACGTTGAAGAAATCGACATAATGGAAAAAATTGCTAAACGGCTAGATGTTGGGTTAAACCATGAAGGATGCAAAGGTTGTACCCAAAAGA
>JAOZIF010000147.1 GCA_026014495.1 Candidatus Bathyarchaeum sp. | reverse complement strand
TAAAAGGCAGCGGATTATCCGTTATTTTTGCCCTGCTTTTTGTGTCATGATTTTTATGAATTGTTTGAGATCTTCTTTGCTTCCGTAGACAACGAGTTGTTTGCTGTTTTCTTCGCGGAATTGTAGCTTGTTTTGAATTGCAAGGTCTTCGAGTTTTTCAAGGGGCAGTTCGTCCATGGCTTCTACGCGAACCCATTTTTTGTCTCTAGGAACACCTGTGACGAAGCGGTTTTCCTTTGGAGGCTCTACAGTAGTTACGCATACGTTGCAGCTTGCGACCTCAAGTTTTCGCAGCAAAGCATCAATTTTTTCTTCTGGAAAAGTCTTTTCTGCTTCGGTTATTAGAAAGGCTTCAACAGTGCTTAGATATTCATCAATTTTTTGGGTTGTTTCTCCCAAGTCGCTTTTGCTTAAATCTAAAACTTTTATGAGGCTTCTTGCCGCACGTAAGTTACTAATGATGTTTTCGGGGATTGTGACATCCTTGCGTTGGAGTTCTAATAGGATTTCTTCTAGAATCTGAGAGGTAGCCACTTGACGCGTCAAGCTGTATTCACCACTACCAGATAGCAAATTGGTTCATAATAAAGTGTGCTTAGGCGTTTTTGCCATTTTGTGGGTCTTCCAAAACGCATTTCTTTAACTTCAACCCATCTTTTTGTGTAAACAGGTTTTGAGGTTTATTTTTTGAAGCTCTATACCATTGAGTCACAAGGTTTAGCGCATAAAAGCTATTTTTTATCTGATGAAAAAGAAGCGGCGGTAATTGACCCAAGGCGAGACTGCGAAGTTTACGTACGGCTAGCCCAAAGACACTGCGTCAAAATTAAGTATATTTTTGAAACCCACCGCAACGAGGACTATGCCGTAGGCTCGCTTGAACTGCAAAAGCAAACCAGAGCGCAGATTTGCCATAGCAAAGAACTCAACTTCAAATACGGCGAACACCCCCTCAGCGACAACGAAATCTTCAGCGTAGGTAACCTAAAAATCAAGACAATACACACGCCAGGTCACACCAACGAGTCCATGTGCTACGCCGTAAACAACAACAGTGATGAGCCGCTTTTGGTCTTTACGGGGGATACCTTGTTTGCAGGTTCAGTAGGCAGAACTGACCTGTACGGCAAAGACGCATGGCAAACTCAAGCAGAAAAACTCTACGATAGCTTGCACGAAAAACTGCTACGACTAGGCGATGGAGTGGTGGTTTTTCCAGGGCATGGAGCAGGCAGCGTGTGCGGAAGCGAGATTGGCAAGCAAGATTTTAGCAGCATAGGCTACGAGAAAAAAACCAATCCCTACCTCAAGATAAACAAGGAGGCTTTTGTTGAGCGGGTTATGTCTTTGGAGAGTTGGGTTCCCCCGTATTTTCACAAAATGGAAAAGTACAACCTCAATGGTCCACCGCTGTTGCGTGGGCTTAAGCTGCCAAAACCCTTAAGCGCTGATGAATTTGAAGCACAAAGCGATGATGTGGATTCG
>JAOZIF010000122.1 GCA_026014495.1 Candidatus Bathyarchaeum sp. | reverse complement strand
ATGCCAATCCCAAGTTCTCGAAGGTCGCGTTCCATGAAGGTTTCCCAATTGGGGGGATCGTCGCTTCGTTTTCGGTTAACTAATCTTTTGTATCTTGTCTTGGGTGACGAATGAACAGCGACCAAAACAAAATTAGGAAAATGTTTTTTGAATTCTTCCACTTCAACTAGGCTGCGGATTCCGTCGATAATTACCATTTTTCCTGTTTTTTGTTTCAGTGTTGGAACACACTGTTTAGCTATAGCTGCGGGACCGTCTAGTTCTCTTAGATTAAGCATGACTTTACCCATGTTTTCAGGCGTGGGTTTGAGGTTTCGTCTTTTAACTTCGGCCCGTACTACATCGCCCATGGTAACAACAGAATACCCCAAGTTCTGAACAATTTTACGAAACACACCCTTACCAGCTCCGGGCATCCCAGCTAGTCCAACAACAATTTTGTTTGTTATCCCAAACCCCTCAATGTGTTAGTTGATATTACCATTTTGTTCATAGCCAATAAAACAGTTGTTGGCAACTAAAACTCAAAACCAGATTTTTTCAAACTACGGAGGGAAAAGGGAGGCGGAATATGATAGAAAAACGTGCGTTATTTGTGACTTGTTTGTTTGGAGTTTGTGCGTGTGATGGTTTCTACCAGTTCCGTTAACTCCTGCATGGTTACATGCCTCATGGAAGACACACCCCAAACCTCCCTCTTGACAAATTCAGGCAATTACTATATTTTACATGCATTTGATTTAACATATATGAAATGAGAATAACTATTAGAAATAAAACAATAGTTCAGAATCCGACTTAAATACGAAATAGTAAACAAACTTTATTTGTAAAACATACCATAGGTACGGTTGTTTACGTTTTTTTAAAAAGGCAAAAAGGGGAAAAGCTCAAAGAACCTTGAGTCGCCGTGCGCGAAATGCGCAAGTCTAAGGAGGGTTGGCGTACACTCGGTTCGGACGCCAAAAGCGTCTGGAGCACAATCCCCCTTTTTGAAACAACAAAATGACGCAGACCCCTACAGACGAAGTTATTAAAACCGCGAAAAGAACAGTATAAGGGATAATATTCGAGAGATTTGTATGTCAGGAACCATCCGATCGTTCTTAGCTTTTGATATCGAAGACCAAAAAATTCTTCGAAACATTTCTCATGTCCAAAAAATGTTAGTGAACAGCGGAGCTGACCTCAAGTTAGTTAATCCAGAAAACATTCACGTTACTATTAGGTTCCTAGGAGACATTCAAACATCCATGGTTGATGCCCTACATGAAGAAATGAAACAAATCTCGTTTTATCCCTTTACCATAGAACTACAAGGGATAGGAGCATTCCCCAAACCCAACCATCCCCGAGTTGTCTGGGCAGGAATCCAAAACGGCTCCAAAGAACTCAAAGACGTTTTCCAACAACTAGAACCCCGAATTAGAGGATTAGGTATTCAACCCGACAACAAAGGGTTCAGTCCCCATTTGACCCTTGCTC
>JAOZIF010000136.1 GCA_026014495.1 Candidatus Bathyarchaeum sp. | reverse complement strand
GGTGTAAGCCTTCCAAGCCTGTAATCCCGGGTTCAAATCCCGGCGGCCGCACCACATTATTTTCATAGACAATGTTTTGCGGTGGGGCTGTCAAAAACCTCATGTGAAAATTGAGTTGGATACTGAAACAGTTTATATTAGTGCTGCTTCAACTAAAGGAAAATAATGGGGACTGCAAGTTGGTTGATAGACGGACAGACCTTTGTGGTTGTGTTTTTGAGATTGAAGAAGGCATTATGGTTTGTGTTAAGCGGTGCCCAAAACACAGTAGACCTAAACGGAAGCGTCCCTTTAGAGCTAAAGCTGAATGTGTAAGACCTTAAGAAAGCGGTATCAGAGATTTTTTTAATAGGCACACAGACTATACCATTTAACGGGCACAAACAAAAATGGCTACACAGAGTTCACTTGAGTTATTTGGTATTCCACAAAAAAAGGAAAAGAAGGCAACACCATCGCCGTCACCAGAACATTTGCCTGACCAAAAGACAACAGAATATTTGTCAACTGAAAAGAAGACTGCATCAAAAGAGAAAGCTGTTGTTTACCCTGATTTTCCAAAAGATTTGCCGCCTTCGTATCTTGTGTCTGTTACGTATAACGGAAAAAAGCAGCTTGCTTCGGTTAAACTGTATGAACCAGTGTCTCAAAGAATCTACTTTTGGGATGACAACACCAAGCATCAACCTTACTGTCTAACAAGTCTTCCACCTGAGGAGTTAGAAAAACTTAGTCGCGTAACTGGGCACACTGGGTTTGACCATTTTGAAACTGTGAACAAGTTTGATCCACTTCTTGACAAGAACGTTACAGTGACCAAAGTTGTGACGAAGGACCCCTTGGCGGTAGGCGGTCGCCAAAGCGGCTGCATGCGAGACATAATTCCTGATGATTATCAAAAATTAACAGGCATACAAGAGCCTCCTAAAGTCTGGGAATCATACATCAGGTATTACCAGTCATACATCTATGACAGAAATTTGGCTCTTGGCATGTTGTATAAAATTCAGAAAGGAAACCTTGTTCCAGTACAACAAAAGGCAGCCAAAGGCAACGTAGAAAAAATATTGAGCCTCTTTCCTGATGCTGGAAAAGAGTTTCTGCAAAGCGTAGAAATGTGGGCTCGTCTGCTAGAAGCTCCAGCTCCAGAATTTCTCAGAGTCGGCCTTGACATTGAAGTTAGCTCACCAGTTGCAACACGTGTTCCTGACCCACAAAAAGCAGACAACCCTGTTGTTTGTGTGGCTATGTTTGGGTCAGACCAAAAAAAACAGCTTTTTATTTTGAAGCGTGATGGCATTGATAAAGGCGACAAAAAGTTGCCTTCTGACGCTGTTGTCAAGTATTTTGATGATGAAAAAAAGTTGCTTCAAAAGCTCTTTGAGGCTCTTCGTGAGTATCCGTTTATTTTAACATTTAATGGCGATGACTTTGACCTGCCTTACCTGTATAACAGAGCTAAAATTCATTTCAATTTCGAAAAGAGCCAGATTCCAATAGAAGTTGGACGAAGAACCTGCTCATTTAGCCATGGGATTCACATTGACCTCTACAAGTTCTTCTTTAACAGGTCAATTCAAATCTACGCGTTCGGCAACAAATATAGAGACATAACCCTCAACGCAATTGGAACAGCCCTGCTAGAACTTCCAAAAATAGAATTCGAAAAACCGTTATCAGAACTAAGCTATACTGAACTTGCAGAATACAACCTGCGCGACTCCGAAATCACTCTTGACTTGACATCCTTTAACGACAACTTGGTTATGAAACTGATTCTTGCAATGTCAAGGATTGCCCGAATGCCAATGGAGGACGTGAGTCGTCAAGGCGTTTCTAGGTGGATACGAAACTTTCTGTATTTTGAGCATCGACAAAGAAACCTGCTGATTCCCAACGCCGAGGATATACTCGCGCTCAAAGGTGGAACCAGCACCACGGCCATCATTAAGGGAAAGAAGTACAAGGGCGCCATAGTTGTTGATCCTGTGCCTGGAGTCCACTTCAATGTGGCTGTGATGGACTTTGCCAGCCTGTACCCGTCTATCATTAAGGTTTACAATCTGGGTTACCAAACTTTGTTATGCAACCACGAAGAATGTAAAACAAACAAGGTTCCTGAAACCTCGCATTGGATATGCACCAAAAACAAGGCTCTTGAAAGCCTACTAATAGGATCACTGCGAGACCTCAGAGTCAAATGGTACAAATCTAAAGCCAAAGACAAAACTTTGCCCAAGGACATACAAAGCTGGTATAACGTAATCCCCAGCGCCCTCAAAGTCGTTCTAAACGCAAGCTACGGAGTTTTCGGCTCACCTGCCTTCAACTTATATTGCCCACCAGTCGCTGAGGCAACAGCCGCCATCGGACGACACGTTATAACCAAAACGATAGAGAAATCCAGATCATTAGGCATCGAAGTTTTGTATGGAGACACAGACAGCGTCTTTTTGAAGAACCCATCACCCGAACAAGTAGAAATCTTAGCGGAATGGTCTAAAAAGAACATGGGAATGGAACTAGAAGTAGAAAAATGGTACCGCTACGCTGTCTTCAGTTCACGCAAAAAGAACTATCTTGGAGTCTTGAAAGGCGGCGGCGTTGACGTCAAAGGAATGACCGGAAAAAAACGCCACATTCCCCCATACATCAAAAAAGCGTTTTACACGCTAGAAGAGCGGCTAGAGCAGGTGCAGAATCCTGCAGAATTCGAGGATGCAAAAAAAGAAATCAAACAAATTATCAGAGAACGTTACTTGCGACTGAAGCAACGACGATGGGGAGACAGCCCCGAAGAACTAGCGTTTCATATGGTACTTGGCAAACCTCCAGAAGCGTACACCAAAACTACTCCTCAGCATGTGAAAGCAGCTCGTATGCTAAAAGAAATAGGCTATGAGATGAAAGCTGGAGACCTGATAAGCTTCGTCAAAGTTATGAAGGAGCCGCGGGTTAAACCTGTTCAAATAGCAACTAACAACGAAATTGATGTTGACAAATATGTTGCTTATCTACAATCAACATTTGACCAAATCCTCGATGCTTTGGGCTTGGACTTTGACGAAATAATCGGACTGACGAAGCTTGAACGATTCATGTAAAAGCTAAGGTTACACAAAAAAATCAGGGATTTTCAAACTTTTTGTCGTTAACGCAGTTAGATTTACTTCCAACATGCCTGATTTCTATTCCTTCATCTATGGGCCTACAAGGTACCTGATATTTTTTAAACAGCCACATCAACTCGTTGAATGCCTTTTCGTTAACTTCAAGTTCCACAACCTCTGTCATCTCTTCTATGACTGCTGGATGCTTTGGATTAGCCTTGTATAACAACATAAATTCGGTGTCCTGTTCAGACTTGGGCGGAACAGCCAATATCTCCCACAAAGACTTTGCTGGAAAGTTTCGAGGGGGATAACGTTTTATCCGTATCTTCTTCAATATCTCCGCTCCCTCTTTTGGCGCACAGCATACAGTAAACTGCCCTCTAATATAAGCGGTCATGGTGACTTTCTCTGTACTTAGTCTCTAGATAATTATCCACAATAACCTATAACAAAAAGTAGACATCCAATACCACCGAGTTGGTCTAAGAGCCCAATTTTGCGTAAAATTACGCTCTTTTTCGCACATGAAAACTTTAATCTTCCAATAAAACAAAATAACGTTCAAGGACGACGCCAAAATTGATACTATTCATAGCCTCAACAAAAGACACAGCTGGAATGAACATCGCCAAACAACTCATAAGTAACCACAGCTTCGAAAAACTTTCAGAAACATTCCAAGAAAATCCTGTTTATGCAAAAACATTTCAAAACAAAGAAACTAGACTACTTTTCGTCAATACAGAAATAATACAAACCCAATTCTTGGGCAACCTCTTTAGCCCCCAACTATTCATCTTCCTGTCTAGACACAGTAGCGCCAAAGGCATCCCGACCCTATCGGTGCACACGCCTGGAAACCTGTCAGAAGCAAAATTTGGCGGAAAACCTAAAACAGTCTCAATCTCTCCTGCAGGTGCAATGAAAAATGCGCTCTTAGAAATGGCAAAACTGACGGATGAACGAGAACTTGACTATGATGTTTCCTACGAGTGCACACACCATGGACCATCCTTGGATGCACCAGCTATGTTCGTAGAACTGGGCAGTTCACCAAAACAGTGGCAGGACATTAAGGCCGCAGAGGTTGTTGCGGATGCTGCTGTGGCTGCTCTTTTTAATTGTTCCTGCGTTTCTGTAGCTCTGGGAATCGGTGGACCTCACTATAACAAAAAGTTCACTAAACTGGCATTAAGCAACAAGAAAGCGTTTGGTCACATGATTCCAAAGTATGCTCTTAGTGAAGTTGATGCAAAAATCATAAGGCAGTGTGTTGACCGAACTGTGGAAACAGTTGATTCTGTGGTTCTTGACTGGAAGGGAATTAAGGGTGAGCACAAACCCAAGATAAGTGCGGTGCTGGAAGAGCATGGAGTGCAAGTAGAAAGAGCATAAAACTATTCGCTGAATTACAGTGTAATCATGTTAAAAACGCTTAGTTATCATAAAATATGGAAAGTAATCTAAAATAAAAAAGTGGGTGGAATGGAGAATTCTATTTAATTCCCCATTTTTTGGTGATCTTTACTAGTATGAATATGACAAAGGCAACAATGATGAACGTTATCAATGCTACTAGAAAGTTTCCTACACCAAATACTTGTGCATCTACAGCGTATTCAAGACTAGACAAGTCTGAAAGCCCAGGCAATGCAAGACCGATAACTGGCAACAACAAATCTTTAACAAGTGATTGAATTAAGCTACCCAAGTAGACACCCATGATAAATGCTACAGCCAAGCCCATGACCTTGTAGTTTTCCAGAAAAGTTTTGAATTCATTCCATAGGCCCTCAGGAGGGGGCGGTGGGGGAGCAGGTTTAGCGGCCAACAGTTCACGTATTTGCTTAAGTTCCTCTAGCATTTCATTCTCTTTTGACATTTATTCACCAAAGTAATATTACCCATTTTTTGCCTTTTAACATCTGTTGTGCTGAATAGAACACTTCACTTTCAGTAAACCTTTAGCAAAACCACAAAAAACTATGTTGGAAAAACTTTTTCTCGGGGATAAGTTTACATATTAGAACCTAATTTGAAAGGTGCGAAGAACCTTGGGACTACGATCATTCTTTGAGTCAGCATCCAGATTGCTTAAACTTGCCACAAAACCCGGCAGAACCGAGCTTTGGCTATCGATAAAGATATGCTTTCTAGGCATCATAGTAATCGGAGGAATCGGCTACATAATCAGGCTCATTGGTAACGTTTTATAGAGTTGATAGATTATGGGCGAGGAAACTAAAATTTCAACAGCTGTATTCGCTGTACGAACCACTGCAGGTCAAGAAAAAAATGTGGCGAATCTTATTGAAGCAAAAGTGAAAATGTATAAACTGCAAATAAAAGCTGTGCTTGTGCCTGAGATGTTGAAGGGCTACGTTTTCATTGAAGCTGATGGCCCTCACTCTGTAGAAAAAGCCATAGCGGGAGTCAAACACGTAAGGTCTCGAGTTCCGGGTGTTGTGACTTTTCCGGAAGTAGAACGATACATAGTTGTGAAACCTGTTATCGAAGAATTGGACGCAGATGACCTCGTTGAAGTTGTTGGAGGACCCTTCAAGGGAATGAGAGCCAAAATTACAAGGGTGGATAAAGCAAAGGAGGATGTGACTCTTGAATTGTTGGAGGCAACCTTCACTTTACCAATCACAGTTCACGCCGACTACGTGAAACTTGTTGAGAAATCGAAAAAGGAAGAATGAAAACATGGGAGAAAAGAAAGTTGTTGAAGCTTTAGTGAACGGCGGGCAAGCTACCGCTGGTCCTCCTCTTGGACCTGCTCTTGGTCCGTTGGGAGTTAATGTTTTAGCTATAGTAACCAAAATCAACGAAATAACAAAAGACTACGCGGGCATGAAAGTGCCAGTGAAGATCAGTGTGGACACTGACAATAAAGAGTTTGAAGTGAGTGTAGGTACACCTACAGTTTCAGCGTTGCTTGTCAGCGAGTTGGGCGTAACTAAGGGTTCAGGGGTTCCTAACACTGAAAAGATTGGTGATCTTTCCTTGGAGCAAGTTGTGAAGATTGCTAAGATGAAGCGTGAAGATGTTTTGGGTAGAGACTTAAAGGCAGCTGTTAAAGAGGTTTTGGGGACTGGAGTGAGCATGGGCGTAACGGTTGAAAGCAAAGATCCACGCGAAATTCAGAAGGAAATCGATGAAGGAAAGCACGATACTTTACTAGTAAAATAAGTTTTAGAGTAATAAGATTTTTATAACTGGCTCTTGTACGTCATTGGCGCGAGGCTCATAGAATGCCATTGAACATGAAAAACCTCATTGCGGCAGTTAAAGAGGTTAAAAATAATTCATCTGAACGTAAGTTTTCTCAGTCTATAGACCTCGCCATAAACTTGCAGAACATTGACATGAAGAAGCCTGAAGGTAGAATTCAGGAACGCATTGAGTTACCGCATTCTGTTGGAAAACAAATGCAGGTATGTGTTATAGCTAGAGGCGAGATGGCGATGAAGGCAAAAAAGGCTGGTGCTACTGTTCTTGAAAGTGCTAACCTTGAAGCTTTAGTTGGAGATAAGAAAAAACAGAAAGAAGTTGCCAAAAAGTATGATTTGTTCATAGCTGAGGCGCCAATGATGCCTCTTGTAGGTAAGAGTCTTGGTGCATCCCTTGGTCCTAGAGGGAAGATGCCTACTCCAGTGGCTCCTAATGCTAACATAGAAGAACAGATTAAGAAGCATCAGAACGTTGTGTTCGTGAGAATGCGAGGGCAACCTGTTATTCAGTGCCGAATCGGAAATGAAGCTATGACAGACGAAGAAATAGCTGAAAATGTTCAAGCTGTTGTTAGAAGAATCGAGGGAAAACTCAAAAGAGGAATCAAAAACTTCAAGTCGGTTTATTTGAAAACCTCTATGGGTGGCTCAGTTAAGGTGGCTATGTAGGGAAAAGTTATGGTAGTCCGTCAATCAACTCTGTTAAAGGCTGATAAAGTTAAAGAACTAAAGGAGTTCCTGTCGCAATATAATGCGGTGGGAATCGCCAGCCTAGAAAAGGTTAGGTCAGCTCAACTTCAACAGTTAAGAAAAAAGTTGGCTAAGAGCGCTTGCCTTAGAGTTGTTAAAAACTCTCTCATAGTACGAGCAGTTTCTGAAACAGCGGATGACGCTGGAATCGAAAAGCTTCAGGAACATTTGACCGGACCAAACCTGTATCTTTTTACAAATCTAAATCCATTCAAACTTGCGATTCTTCTCGAAAAAAGTAGAGTTAACGCAACTGCTAGAGGAGGAGACTTAGCAGCGTTTGATGTTACAGTTCCTGCTGGAAACACTGGATTGCCTCCAGGTCCAATCATTAGCCAATTTACTGCTGTTGGTTTGCGCACCAGAATAGAGTCTGGAAGCGTCTATGTGTCTAAAGCCACGATGGTTGTTAAGAAAGGTGAGCCGATTAGTGCTCAGCTTGCGAGTTTACTTTCTAAGCTTGGAATAAAGCCTGTTGAGGTTGGTTTAAGCTTAAAGGTTGTTTATGATGATGGCGCGATTCTGACTGAAGAAGACCTGAAGGTAGACCTTGATGAGGTTCGTCGAAGTGTCGAAGAGGCTCACCAGTTTGCTTTCAATTTGTCTTTGGAAGCGGCTTATCCAATTCCAGAAAATATCAGTTATCTTCTTAGACGAGGTCATCAGGAAGCCTACAGTTTGGCTTTGAATGCTGGCGTAATTAACAAGGATACTGTTGAGGATCTTATCAGAAAGGCTAACATGGAAATGCAAGGTCTAAGCGATAAATTGGATGAAGCCGAGAAAAAAGGTGCGTCATCAAGTTAGGTTCAGAAAAGTTGAAAAGTAAGTATGAAGGAAAAGATGGAGGAGAATGAATAATGGAATACGTATATGCTGCAATGCTCCTGCACAAAGCTGGTAAAGAAATAAACGAAAAAAGCGTGTCTGAAGTTCTCACGGCAGCTGGCGTAAGCGCCGATGCTGTTCGAGTTAAAGCTTTAGTGGCGTCCATTGCCGAAGTTGACATTGAAGAAGCAATCAAATCTGCTCCTGCAATGATGGCGGCAGCACCAGCGACTGCAGCTACAGCACCAGCCGCGGAAGAGAAGAAGGAAGAAGAGCCTGAAGAAGACGAGAGCAAGAAAGAAGAAGCAGCAATGGAAGGTTTAGGTTCCCTGTTCGGATAAACGGAGTTAGTTCCGTTTTTTGAACAAAGGGGAGGCTTTTCCTCTCTTTTAATTCTTTTTGATTTCTTTGTTTTCTTAGCTTTTGCAAGTTTAGTTCAGGTTGAGTTTGTTTGAGGGAGAGATTTTTAATCTCCTTTAATCTTTTGTTTTTGAAATGTTGGTGTTTTAGTCAAATCTTTCAAGGGTTTGGTTACGGTATGGATATTAAGCAGTTTTTACCAAACTCCTATCTATGGTCATAGATTCACAAAAACTAAAGAAACTGTTCTTGGACTTCTTTAGTGAAAATGAGCACAGTTTAATTCCTAATTCTCCGCTTATTCCAGAATATGACCCAACCGTTCTATTTACTCCAGCGGGTATGCATCCGCTTATACCATACTTTTTGGGGCAACCTCATCCGCTTGGAAAAAAACTTGCAAACGTTCAAAGATGTTTCAGAACCGGAGACATCGAATGTGTTGGAGACAGTTCTCATTTGACGTTTTTTGAAATGTTGGGTAGTTGGTCTTTGGGTGACTACTTTAAAAAAGAAGCCGTCAGCCTGAGTTACGACTTTCTCACAAACAAAAGGTGGCTTAACTTAGACAGGAAACGGTTGTCTGTGACCGTGTTCGCAGGAGATAAAGATGCTCCAAAAGACAACGAAAGTTTTGAGGCATGGAGCAGTGCAGGGGTTCCTGATGAGCATATCTTCTTTTTGGGCAAGGAAGATAATTGGTGGGGACCAGTTGGTAACACAGGACCTTGTGGGCCTTGTACTGAAATGTTCTACGATACTGGAAAACCAGCATGCAGCCCATCTTGTAGACCGGGTTGTTCTTGTGGTAAATATTTTGAGCTCTGGAACGACGTTTTCATGGAGTATAACAAAACACCTGCGGGTTGTTATGAGTTCTTAAAACAAAAGAACGTTGACACTGGAATGGGTGTAGAGCACACTGCTGCAATGCTTGAGGGCAAGGAGCACGTTTTTCAGATTGGAGCAGTTCGTCCAATAGCAAAAACTGTGGAAGAACTTGCGGGCATTAGTGTTCCAACCGATACTGAAGAGCGTTCGATTAGAATTATCGCCGACCACATCCGCGCTTCAGTGTTCTTTTTGGGGGACGAACGGGGCGTTAAGCCTAGCAACCTTGACAGGGGCTATGTTTTGCGGCGGTTAATCAGGCGTGCAATAAGGTTTGGGCGGTTAATTGGAATTGAAAAAGACTTCCTAAACGATGTTGCTGAAGTCGTGATAAATCTTAACGAATTCGACTATCCACTGCTTAAAGAAAAACAAGCCAGCATATTTGCAGAGTTACGCAAAGAAGAAACCAAGTTCAAGAACACTCTGGAAAAAGGTTTAAGAAAATTCCATCGAATAGCAGAAAACAGTGCAACAATTGATGGAAGAAACGCGTTTTTGCTGTTTCAGAGCTTTGGATTTCCTATAGAATTAACACAGGAGCTTGCTGCAGAAAAAGGCATTGAAGTTGATGAAGCAGGCTTCAGAAACGAGTATGAACAGCATCAAAAAGTTTCGGCTGCGAGTGCAAAAAAGCTGTTCAAAGGCGGTTTGAGTGACGCGTCGATTGAAACTAAAAAACTTCACACCGCAACTCATCTGCTAAATGAGGCTTTGCGGGTGGTACTGAAAAAGAACGATATTGTTCAACGGGGCTCAAATATTACTCCAGAGAGGCTGCGTTTTGACTTTAATTTTGATAGAGCTTTGTCACCTGAAGAACTAGCTGCGGTTGAAGACTTGGTTAATAAGCAAATAAGGTGTTCTTTGCCTGTAGTCAGGGAAGAGATGACTGTTGAAGAAGCAAAAACTAGGGGCGCACAGGCAGTGTTTGATGACAAGTACGGCAATACAGTGTCAGTTTACAAGGTAGGAAAGTTCTCAACAGAAATTTGTGGCGGACCCCACGTCAACAACACCAAAGAGTTAGGGGTCTTCAAAATAACAAAACAAAAAGGCATAGCAGCAGGCGTCAGAAGAATAAGAGCAATACTAACGAACCCAGAAGAGCCAAAATGCAAATAATTCTTCGTAGTTTCTCTGAAATACTAATTAGGTTATATTTTAGCCCTCACTCTATTTCTTCTACAAAATCAGATGGCCGTTCATAGTGCAGATACAACGGAACACGTTCTACTCCAATTCCTTTTTGCATCATTAGATTAACGATGCTTACGCCGTTTAGTAGAATTATTGGAACTGCTCCTTTTTTCAATGATACATTCCGGGCTTGTTCTGTAAAGTCTGATGTTACAAGAAAAACGCCTTGTTCAAACTCACCTTGTATTGCTCCTCTGAATTTGTCTACTTCTGGTCGTCCTATGTTACCTTGCCATCGTTTACATTGGAACGCCACATTCATAGTTGCAAGACCTAATCGAAGTTTTCCATACCCATCAATACCTCCGTCTGATGACAGGTTTGTTACGTTAACCTGAACAAAACCGTAAGCCTGAAGCAATTTCCGTGAGAATATTTCAAATTGACGAGGAGAAAGTTCATGCAACTTATCAAGCAGTTGCGAACGGAACCCTGTTTCATATTCTTCATATAACTCAAAAAAATTAATTACAGTCTCTGTGGACTCTTTTGTTTCCACACGTTTTCTACCCTTATCAGTAATCCCCCAAACGCCCCTGCTTGGACTATCTATCTCACCTTTAGCCGTAAGATTTTGTCTCACCCATCGGATACGATTTATCCACTTGGATTCTCCATTCAGATAAACTTCGGCTAAATCATCATTAGTGAGTTCAGGGAATTTTTTTGTTACACGTGGATAGATTTCCGTTGTCTTGCCCGTTCCACCAAGTTCCACAAGAACCTCAAGAATAGGAACTTCAACATCTTTCTGATTGGGAAACAGTGTTAACCCCTAGGTTCTATATTAAGAAAATAACTTGATATGTTTTGTCCCGTATTTGGGTCAAATACAAAAGCCTCAACGTAAGTTTCCAGTAACATATGCCGAAAATAGCTGTTAATTGCTATTTTTTGGGTTTGTTACGTATTTTTGGCAGAAGATACGTGGCTGTGAATGCAAAAAGAGTCATCACTACAATGAATATCATCATTAGTCCAAGTATTAGGCTTTGAGTTACAATGTATCCGTAGCCAAAAACTGTGAAGGCTGCAACCAAAAACACTATTTCTAAAGCCTTCTTTATTGTGTTGTCAGTTTTCAGATGCGAAGTCAGACACAGTGACAAGCTTCCAAACGTCAAAGCTAACCCAAAAGTCATTGTTACTACATTTTGTGCAAAAAATGCAGTTAAGAACATAAGAAAACCCAGTAGTACCCAGATAATACTGCCCCACCCAGTTTTTCTCAAGGTTGCCACAAGTTTACAACAATGCAACAAGCTATAAAATTTTTTGATAACAACAAAACCAACCAAACTGGTTTTATGCACAAAAAAAGGGAGTTTAACACCGCTTCAGCAGTATGTTCGTGTTATTCTCCCCATTTTTCTTTATGTTTCTTCTTTTTTTGCTTGTTCTTTTTTTCTAAGGAAGGCATACCCTGTTTCACCCCCAATCAGATGCTTTCACTAAATGATTGTACCAAAACAGGAAGTATATTAACTTGCAAAAGCTGGTCACCCAAAACAGCCAAGCATATTAGGAGACTAATAGCAGAACATTGTTGAAAAAAACCTTTTTCCAGAAAAAGGTAGCAGCACCAAAAAGATACGAATATACAGGTGAGCAAACCAATTCTAAATGGGTTAGATAGATGGCGATAGATTTTGGTTCGCTAATAATAGAATTAGAAACACTTGCGTATAGCTCAAAAGAAGACTTTTCTGAAAAATTCTGGAGCAGCTACGAAAACTACGTAAACACATACAACAAAATACTAAACGACATACAAGCCCTAGGCTTCTACAAAGAACTAAAACCCATCGAACCAGTCCCCTTCAGCGAACAAACATTCGATTCAGGCTTCACCAAACAAGAACAAGCAAAACTAAGAGAAGTCGCCAACGCATCAAATATTCTGCTACAAAAAGTAAAGCTACTCCTAGCTCCACCCACGGGAAACAAAAAAATCAACAACCAAGTCAGGTCAAACAAAATCTTTCTCGTCCACGGAAACGACCCAACAATGAAAACAGACGTAACCCAAACACTGCAAAAACTAGACCTTGACCCCATAATCGTACACGAACAACAAACAATAACCAAAACAATAAACGAAAACCCGCACGTCTCCTTTGCAGTAGTCCTTTTGTCCCCAGACAATCGGGTGTACCCAAAAGAAAAAACTCCGCAAGAAGCAAAAACTCAAGCAAACCAAAACAGCATCTTTGAACTAGGCTACTTTCTAGGACACCTTGGACCCCAAAACGTGGCTGCAATTTACCAGAAAACCAAAGACTTCAAAATCCCAAACCAAGACAACCAAATTCTCTGGATAGAATACAAAACGGGATGGTACCTTAAACTAATCAAAGAACTAAAAGCTGCCAACTTTGACGTCGACGCAAACAAACTAGGATGGCTATAGAACCACACATATTTGTAGTCTAATAGAGGTACATTGTTGAAAACAACCTTTTTTCAGAAAACAATTAACGCTAAGCTCTCATTAACTTCTTTTCACAATTCAGGCTGCAGATAAAACATGCATGTCTGCTACGCAAAAACGCTGAAAAGCTCTTTTGCCATATTCTTTGGCTAGTTTCTTAATGTAAACTTGCAACGCTTCAAGAGCATTCTTACCGCCGATTTTCGCGTCAAACGACATACTCATTACCCACCCCTTTTTTCGAAGATAACCCGTACCCGTGGTCAGTTCTTCCTTCAGTAATCCATCTAACACAAGACGTTCACAACAAACTCCAAACCCAGATAAAAGCTTGAAAATAACACCATCAACAAAAGACCAAATCGCTAAACTCTTCTCGCTACCACGGTTAAAAAGATACGTCTCAGCATCAACAACAAGCCGTGAAGTATCTCCATTCTCAAATTCGCCGTAAGCTCCAAGCAGCCACAAAAACCTCAAAACGTGTGCTCTTTGTTTTTTCAGTTTGTGCTGCTGAGCAAACGTGTCAGTATCCTTTAACCCAAACGAAGAACGCTCTATGTTTGCAAGCAAATTATAAACCGCTTTGAAAGAAGACACCTCGTCCTTGCTAAAAGGTAAATTCTTTGGAAAATCAGCTAGCCTTATCTTAGGCACACAAACTTTCGCAGGGTCTACAATCTTATCTGGCTTTAACGAATCACGAATAGCCTCTAAACGAGCCAGCCCCTCAAAAGGTTCAACAAACGAGTGATAAGCCTCTTCAGAAAGGGATGCACCAAGCTTAACCTCGATACTCTCACGGTTCCAAGCCCCAGCCGTCTCTGTAACTGTGTCACATGGAAAGCGAGAACAATAACCACAGTTCTCAACTCCAGCCTTGTCTACACACTGCCGTATCAAGCACCTTTTGTTAGGTAACTTTGATGTTTTAGGAATCTTATCGTCTGGAATTTGACACGTCACACACGGCGTCTTGATTGGCACATGACCCAAAACACGTTTAGCATCGCGTTTATACGCTTCAAAATCTTGTGCAGACATGCCCTTTCTAGGATAAGGCCCCCAAGGACACGCACCACAATCTATTCCACACTTAGCAACAAGCTTTGACACCCGTTGACCCCTCAAGAAATAACTCAATTAAGTGTAATAAAAAGTTCCGCCAACAAGCTAACGATGCGCAAAATATGCCGTCAACTTCTTGTTATCAACATGGTCTACTCGGGCAAAACCAAAACGCTGGAACTGAACAATCTCATTTACAGTCAAAGCCCTGCAGGCATCCTCTGCAACGCCTTTAGCCACGGAAGCGTCAGGCATCACAACTTCACATGCAACACCACTATCAGCGGGAACCCAGTGAATCAAAGGTGCACCAAGCTGTTTAGCCTCTTCGTAAGACTCGCCCAGAAAATCAGCCCGAACCACATCATCTTTGATTGTTTTCACTTTGAAGTTAAACAAATCCATCAAACGCACAGCACTCTTCCCTTTCACTGTCTCTACATCATCACTGGAAATCAGCAATACTGCTTCCCCGTTCTTGGGCTTAACCTCAAATCTGCGAACACCCATTTCAGGACAGTCAGGATGAAACGGAGCTTGAACCATAAAATCGTGTGGAACAGCATCTACAACCAGTTTCACGGGGTTTTGCACAAAGAAGTAACGCTTAGCCGTAGGGTCAATTTGCTTTCGGTTATGTGCATACAGGTTTTTCCAAGCTAAAACCACATCCTGCGGCTTAGGACCAACATCAACAATTAAACTGTGAATCGCCTCTGCGGTTATTCCACGCCTTCTCAGCGCCGCAAGAGTAGCCAACCGCGGGTCATCCCAGCTTTTGTATAAGCCACTGTCCATGCCCTTCACGATTTCTGATTTGCTAAGGGATGCCCCGGTTATCTTTAGCCTACCATAGTGAATTGTTTCAGGATATGTCCATCCAAAATGCTTGTACATGTATTCTTGCCTAGCCTGATTGGTAAGATGCTCTTTTCCCCGTATAATGTGCGTGATACCCATCAGATGGTCATCAACGCCTGTAGAAAAGTTGTAGAGTGGCCAAACACGGTATTTGCTGCCAACTCGGGGATGAGGAAACTTTTTTGTATCAACAATCCTCAAAGCGGGCCAGTCCCGAACAGCAGGGTTAGGATGACTCAAATCCGTTTTAACCCGAACAACAGCCTCCCCATCAGCATACACTCCATTTAACATCTGATTCCAACGAACCAAATTTTCGTCTACAGATAACACTCTACAGGGACACGCTTTGCCAGCCCTCGATTTTTCCTGAAAAACCTCCCGCTCACAAACACAAACGTAGGCGTTACCTGCTTTAATCAACTCTTCAGCATGCTCATAATAAATCGGAAGCCTATCACTTTGAATAAACTCAGAATCCCACTTGCAACCTAACCAATCCAAATCCTCACGAACAGCATCATAGAACTCCAACTTTGGCTTCTTAGTCTTAGAGTCCGTGTCCTCAAAACGAAGAATAAAACTGCCGTTATACATTTTCGCGTAATCGTAACTGAGCAAAATTGCCCTAGCAGAACCAAGGTGCAAAACAAAGTCAGGGTTTGGAGAAAAGCGCGTAACAACCTTGTCATACTTTTTGGCGTTTGGCAACGGCGGAAGCTGCTTTATTTCTTCAACTTTTTCTTCAACTAACGCTTCAGGCCAATTTTTGGCTACAATTTCTTTTTGCCGCCCTAGAGGCAACTCATTGATTTCTTGTACAATCTTGCTAATGATTGGTGCAACAGCTTTCACGTTTTTTCTAAACTGGGGGTACTCACCTAACAGTTTGCTAAAAATAGGCTTAGGTGTAGCTTTTCCTTCGTAACGAATAGCATTTAGAAGTACAATTTTTTTGATTAGCTCTTTTGCTTCTTTTTCTTCTTTTGGATTCAAGGCACGCCACTTTGTTTAATGTTGTCTATCAAAAATCAGGTCTGCTAAGTTTATTAGGTCTTCTTTGTCGTCACAGTCAGGAAATCTTGCCAATGCCTTTTTGGCTTTTTTGATGTATCGGTCAGCAAGCTTTTTGGCGTAAGTAATTGCGCCCAAAGAATCAATCAAAGAGATAGTTTCCTTTATTTGCTCAGCAGATGCATCCTTGTTTCCAAGGGTTTCAAGAATCTGTTTTTTCTGACGTGCCGAAGCTTTCTTGAGTGCATAAACAACCATCAAAGTGCGTTTTCCTTCACGAATATCATTACCAACAGGCTTCTTGAGAACTTTCTCATCTGCAGTCAAAGCCAAAACATCATCAATCACCTGAAATGCAATGCCCGAGTAATGCCCAAACTCGCCAAGACGCTTAACTTGACTTTTAGTTGCGCCGCCCAACAATCCGCCACACCGAGCCGAAACTTCAAACAGCGCCGCAGTTTTTCCCTCAATCATCTTAAAGTACTCAGCCTCAGACACGGTTTCTTTACATTCAAACATCATGTCACGTGTCTGACCTTCACACAAAACGATGGTTGCCTCGCTAACTTCCTGCATTACCTGCAAGATTCGCTTTGGCTTCACACGATTGGAATCTGTATACTTGGTGATTGCCTCGTAAACCTTGGCAAACAACAAGTCTCCAGCCACTATCGCAATGGGCACTCCCCATTTAGTGTGAACAGACGGAACTCCACGCCGCTTTTCGTCTTGGTCCATTATGTCGTCGTGAAGCAAAGTGAAAGTATGAAGCATCTCCAAAGATGCGGCTGTTGCAAGCGCATCCTCTTCGTTTCCTCCGACCAGCTTGCAGGTCTTCAAGACAAGAAACGGTCTTAGCCGTTTTCCACCAGCATCAATTATGTGACGAGCAGCATTGTAGAGAACTTTGGGTTCACTGTCCAAATCCACAACAGTTTCAATGAATTTGTTCACTTTATTTGCTGATTCCGCTATCTGAGATGACAAACGGCTCATAGTTTTCTCCTCGCATAAACTTCAGGCTGAAAACCGCGTACCGTTAACCACTCAGAGGTTTTTCCAGTTAACACAACTGGAACCTGATGCAGCTTTTCAATCGAATTTGCGCCTACAAGAAACATCGCATTTCTCACTTCTGCAACCAAATACCCCAGCGCCTTTTTAACATCTTCCGAAGATTTCGTGGCTGGACCTAAAAATGGATAAGTCGCACTAGCCAAGCTTGCACCTAAAGCTAAAGCTTTTGTCACATCTACCCCAGTGCGTATTCCACCCGAAGCTATGACAGGCAAACGAGAGGACTTGACTGTTTCCACAAGACTTACTGCCGTGGGTATGCCCCAATCCCAGAACGTTTCACCCAACCTTTGACTGGCCTCATCTTTGCGCGCTTTAGCACGGTAATATTCTACTGCTGCCCAACTTGTGCCCCCAACGCCTGCAACATCTATTGCTGCAACACCTGCTGCATCAAGCATTACTACATCTTCTGCACAGATTCCTGCACCAGTTTCCTTCACGACCACGGGAACATCTAATTCTTGGGCAAGTTTGCATATTTTTTGGAGAAGATTTGAGTAGTTTGTGTCTCCTTCTGGCTGAACAGCCTCCTGTAATGCGTTCAAATGAACAGCTAAAGCGTCTGCTTTTACCATGTCAACCACTTTTTTTGCTTCTTTCACCCCATATTTGTTGACAAGCTGTGGGCCGCCAATGTTAGCTAAAACGAAAGCTGTTGGCGCTTTTTCACGAACAATACTAAATGAGCGCTCAACTTTTGGGTTGTCAATTGCTATTCTTTGGCTTCCAACACCCATCCCAAGATGAAGCGATTCTACTGCTTCGGCTATGGCAGCGTTGATTTTTGTTGCTTGTTCTGTGCCTCCTGTCATTGCTCCAACAAAAAAGGGGGCAGAAAACTTGTAACCAAAAACGGTTAACGAAGTGTCAATTTTGTCTCTTTCAATCTCAGGTAGAGCATTATGCACAAGATGAACATCCTCAAATCCCGTTGTCACTTTCTGGGATTGAACATTTTCTTTAAGACACACGTCTATGTGGTCAGCTTTCCGCTCTCCAATAATATCATCCAACATGTTTCACCTTTTCTTGATAATTGTCCCAACAACTTCTTCTTCCCTGAGCGCCTTGTAAACTCTCAAGGGCTTTGTAGCATTTACAATCAACGTTTGAATATTCTTCTCTATTGCAGGAATTAATTCACGCATCTTTCCCAGCATACCCCCCGTCACATCATCGATTGCCTTTGACCCTTCTATCTCATGTTTTTGGTTTTTTAATTCTTCCAATGTAACACGCTCAATCAACTTAGCTGAAGCGTTCACTTTTGGGTCTGCGGTGTACAATCCATCAACATCCCCGCCCATTATGATACGGGATGCACCAAAAGTTATTGCCAACGACGAAACAAGCTGGTCTCCAGACAGTATGGCAAATCCTTTCTCAGAGTCAAGAACTGCATCTCCAAAAAGAACAGGCACAAGCCCCATGTCAAGCATTCTTTCTATTGGCTTTTGTTCCATGCTTTGGATTCTGCCTCCCGTTGTTAGTACACAAGAAGATGGCTGAACAACTACCGCGTTAATATTATGGCTAAATAGTGCCTCCATAACAAAATTGTTCAACTTGGTCATGGCACGATGGGTTTCTGAAAACCCGATGACCTGTGATGGGTCACCGTAGCCTTCAGTTAGATTATATTTTTTTGCAATGGGATGCCCAAAAGAGCCACCGCCATGAACTAAAATAAGCGACGAAACTTTGGCGCTGGAAATCTCGTCTGCCAGTCGGTCAATTGCATCAACGTTTGCGGTAGATGGCTTATTCTTGTCTGTTATCACAGAGCCGCCGAGTTTTAGAACAGTTGGCTTAACTCCCATCAAGGTACACCATCAATGTTTATTGTAGACAAGTTGGCTTGCAGATTTGTCAACATGTTTACTTCTTTATTGTGACAACCCCGTTCTCTAATCGAACAATGTCACCAGTCGCTATTTTTGAAATGTCAACCTTATCAACGCAGGGTATCTCAGAGATTATCGCGCCCACAGCAACAACAGTTTCACATTCACTGTTCACAAGCCCCGCAGGAGCCACCCCACCTTTCTTTAGCCTATAAAGAGTATACGAACCAACTGTTGAGCCTTTTCCCGTCGGGAAAACCAAGATTTTACCTTTGATTAGTTTTCCCTGCAACTCATGACCCTTTTCCAGTATCTCGCTGGTCTCTGGGTCTACCCCGCCATAAAACGAAATCGGCTGAGTTGTCGTTAACGCCTCGCCCTCAGCAACACCCCTGGAAATAATTCTTCCTTTCATTTCCATTTTCCACTCACCCCAGCAGCTATGCACTCTTCAAGGCTGCCCATCTTTGTCAACATCTTGTTATGCCTTGAGTAATAACATCCCTTCGCGGAGGTTGTAGCGATTGCTCTAAACCTTCCCTTCAAAGGAGCCACAGCCATGCAAGTGTCACAGGCAAACTTTCCTCCAGCAGCCTCGATTACTTTGCTGTAGCCTCTTTTGTCAGCAAGCTGCTTTGCAGGTCTTGAGGTTGCAACCCAGAACTCCGTGTTTGGCGATATCTTCTTGCCTTTTAGCAGGCTTGCTATTTGTGATATTTCTTTGATGGATGCATGCGGACAGCCTATACAAACAAAGTCAATGTCTTCTGTTTCATCGTTAATTGTTTGGTAAGCATCTTGTATATCCTGCTTATCGATTGTGATCTTCTCTTTTGGAAGCGGAACATTCTCGGATCCAGGAGTAATATCCTTCATATAAAACAGCGGCTTTGAACCAAAAGTCACCACAGAAGCACAAAATGTCTTCAACTCATCCACGCTAGCATCCTTTATGCCCGTTATGTAGGAAATTTTGCTTTGCGCCTGAGTTCCAACACAATAACCAAGAGCTCCCCAATCAGAAAACTTAGACAAATCAGCCGTTACATCCACATGAACATCTGGCACTCTATTTTCATCCAAATGAAGTCCATAACAGGGCGTTTTGCCCACAAAGGCGGCCGCCAACGCCGAAGGACCACCCTCCCTGTTTGTTTTCGCGCCAATAACCGAATTCGCAAAAGTAACCGCCGAAGACTCAGACCAAGCAACATGCTCACCATAACGGGGTAAGTTACCAATAAGATAAGGCGTACAAGTGCACGAAACAATTATCCCCATCTTGCTGAAAGCATCAATAACAAGATTCTGTTTTCTCGCAAACTCAGGGTCAATGCCAAGATTCTGCCAGTTTTCTAGGTCCATTCCCGCAGGATTAAGGGTTGTAAGAACTTTGACCTTACCGTCTGTTGCCAACTCGTTAAGAAACTCTAAACCCGCATCCCCAAGATTATGATAAGACACGCCCGCAACCTGCACAGACCCAACTTGTATGAGTTTTTCGGCGCCGTAAATGTCCCCAAGAGCAACCAGTATCTCCATAGACTTCTTTACTGCGTAACCCTCTTCGCCATCTAGCATGCGCTCTTCATCTTTTGTCAGAAACATAATATCACAAGAACTTGTTCAAGTCAACTTTTCGGTAATTTTCCTTATTAAAGCCTTTACCCGTTCCACTCAAAGGAATCGTCGCATCTAAACCCATCTTGCATGTTCGAGCTTTTTTACCCGCAGTCAAATCTCCAGATGGATCAAGTGAAGACCCCGGCTGATTTGGCAAGATAACCGCAGCTTTGTCTGCCTGAAAACGTGTTGCAAGTGCCCACTCAACATCGTTGCTGTCATAGATGTTTATATCATCATCCACTACAACACAATGCTTTAGCGACTTGTGACCCTCAAAAGCTGCGTTGATTGCCTTTTTTCCATCATCAGGGTTCTGTTTGGTTATCTGCACCACTGCATGAAGCCAGCTGCAGCCACCAGTTGTGATGTAAACGTCGTTGCATTTGCAGACTTTATTGACTTCGTTGAAAATTGTGGGTTCCTTAGGCATTCCCATCAGCACCTTGTGTTCGTTTCGTCCTGCAAGAATTGTTTGATAAATAGGGTTCTTTCTGTGAGTTACACATTTGATTTCTATAACAGGCTGCATTCTAACACGATCAACAATCCCCGTAAGGTCAAGGAAGGGGCCTTCGGGAACCAACTCTTTTGTTATCCTGCCCTCCAAAACGATTTCGCAGTCTCTTGGAACCTCAATATCAATGGTCTTACATTTCACCAATTCAGTCTCTTCTAAAACATTCGCCATTCCCAACTCATCAACGCCCATGGGCAAAGATGTAGAAGCGGCAAGAAGAACAGCTGTTGAGTTTCCAATGCACATAGCGATTTCAAGTTCGCCCCCTGCCTTTTTCAGTGCAGTATCGGTTCCCCTGTTTTCTACGATTCGAGCTACAAACTTGTTTTTGTCAATCAGCATTAATCGATGAAAGCACATGTTTCTTCCTAGTTCAGGGTCTTTTACTAGAGAAATGGCGGATGGAACATATTTTCCGCCGTCTTTTTCGGTGTACTTCATTATAGGAAGCTTGGTTAAATCAACGTTTTTTTCAACTACTTGCTGACATTCACCAGTTTTCACAACTTCTGGAACCACAGTAGTCTCTATTGCCCGTGAAAGCTTAGGCAAAATCTGCTGTATGTCCATGTTCAATGCTTTAGCAACAAGCTCTTTAGAAGAAACCAAACCTGCAACAACAGGCAGTTCTGACTCTTTCACATTCTCAAAAAAGCATGGCTTTTCGCCCAGTGCCTCAACGATTCCCGCCAACTCAAGGTCGACTGAAACCTCTTTTTGGATTCTTGTTAATTTTCCTTCACGTTCAAGCTGTTCAATAAATCCTCTAAAACCCAAATTTGTTCCCTCTTACACTTTCCTGACGCCAATCTTTGTTCTTAATACTTCAAAGCCCTCATTTTCTATGGCTAACGCAACCTTTTCTTGCAGGTCTTTTCCTGGAGTTAAAGCTAGCATACAGCCTCCGCCTCCGCCCCCAGTCATTTTTGCTCCAAACGCTCCCTGTTTTCTGGCTAACTCAACCAAGTAGTCTAGCTCGTTACAAGAGACCTCGATTTGCTGCAGCAACTGATGGCTTTCATTCATAAGGTTGCCAACCTGCTTTAGGTCAAACTCATCCAGCGCCTTTCTTCCTTTATTGGCTAACTCTTCTGCATACCTAAAGATTGCAGCATATTCTTCGGGGTTTTGTTCCTTTCTTTGTGCGACCCCTGCAACCATTGCCTTAGTGTTAGCAACAATTCCAGTGTTACCAATCACAATCTCAACTGGCTCACGTATGCTTAGTTGCTCTATTTCATTTGAGCCTTTGTTCAAGTTTTTCTTAAACCAAATCAAACCACCAAAGGTTGCTGCGGTGTTATCTATACCTGACGGATTTCCTGCATACGCCTTTTCTGCTTCATAGGCAATGTCATTAATTTGTTCGTCCGACAAAACCAACTCATATTCTTCTGCTATGGCTCTGGCAATCGCGACACTGCTTGCCGCAGAAGCTCCAAGTCCACTAAATCCAGGAAGGTTTCCACCCAACCAAATATCCATTGAAGTCTTTTGTGGGTCCATGTTCATTGCTGTTAGCATTCTTTCAATTGACTCTAGCTGCTGCAGCTTCTTTTTTTCAGCATAACCTTTTGCGCCTGTTCTTTCATCTGTTACGTTGATGCCTTTTGCGGCTTTTTTTACGTGCGCATCAGCTGCTGAGTCAACTGCTGAAGCAATACCTGGTACGCCATGAACAACAAAGTGTTCACCGAACAAAATTGTTTTTCCGAAACCAGAACCTCTTCCCATTGGAACAAACCCAAATGACAATGGAAGAGATTGAATAAAATACTTTTAGGTTACTGCTTTTCTCGAAAAGGGGTCTGGTTAAACATAATGTTGTTACAGAAAGAAAAAGAGGTTGATGCTTGTTTTAGATTCTTGGGAAGAACCAGATTTCAGCAAGTTGCTTGAAGGCTCTAGATTCGTTTAGTTCCAGTTTAGACTCACTTTTTTTAGTTATTGGTGTTGCCATACTCACTCACACCTGTTCAGTTAATTTAGATAATACTATATAATTATATATAAACATTACTTTTTAATGAATGTATTTTCTAAAAGCAGCGTTTTATTTGAACGCGTGTGTTCATTGGTAAAACTAACCACAAGCATACAGCACACACAAAACAACGAGACACAACGCAATACGTTACCAGCATCAAGACAAAATAAGTCTTCAAATCAACTGCCTTTAACGAATGCCATTGATGCATAACCTACTACTGCAGAACGGTCACCTAATACGTCGCCACTTGTTTTGTAGCAGAGTAACTCCGCCTTTTTGGCACCCAGTTCTTTTGCAGCAACAATAGCAGCAATAACAGGACCATAACCGCAAGTTGATATCCCATAAACTTCCACATTGTGATAATATTGTTCTTCATTCAGCTGTAGAGCAGAATCTAGCGCCAGTTTGTCTTTTTTTTCTGCTCTTTCCTGTGGCTCATAATGAGTCATATCAGAAGAAGCAATAACCAAACCATTCTTACCGTTCAAGGCTTTTGCAACAGCTTTTCCTACTTCTCGGCTGGACTGCAAATCCTGCATCATAAAACAGACTGGAACAAACGTGAAATCTGAACCATACAAATACTGAAGAAAGGGCAACTGAAGCTCAATAGAATGCTCGTAAACATGTGCCTTATCATCGACGTCAATAATTCTTGACGCTTGCAAAATATCGTCAGCTGTTTTTTCATCAACTCTCACGTCTCCTAGGGGAGTTCGCCATGCGCCTTCATTCATAATCGAAAGCGCACTTCCATGCCCAGTATGATTT
This sequence comes from Candidatus Bathyarchaeum sp., assembly GCA_026014495.1. Classification (GTDB taxonomy): domain Archaea; phylum Thermoproteota; class Bathyarchaeia; order Bathyarchaeales; family Bathyarchaeaceae; genus Bathyarchaeum. The sequence continues at coordinate 48,299 of JAOZIF010000136.1, read as the reverse complement.
GGGCCAAAAATCACTATAACATCAGGTTTTCCATCAGCTGCAAGATACTGATACGCATGTGCAGCTACTGGACCCGAAGCCATGTATCCTGCATGGGGAACAACAAGTCCAACAAGGCTCCGCGGACCATCCATTACGACTTTGGGAAGGCTTCCTGGTCCATGCTTATGCGTAAAAAGTTCTTCTATCTGCTCACGTAAACCGTTGGGGGTACCAGAGTACCATGAATCTGCTACTGCTGGATACCGAAGTTTCAATCCTCTTCTACTTCCCCTCGGTCCCTTGTCAGTTTAATTTCGAAGTCTTCGATTGTCTGACTTAGGTCGCCGTCTGCGGGGATTTCGCCTCTTTCGCGTAGTATCTGTCTAGCTAGAAGCCAATAGATAACTGCTAATGCACGTCTTCCCTTGTTGTTTGTTGGTATAACCAAATCTACAAAGGAGAAGTCGTTGTCAGTGCTGCATAGTGCTATGACTGGAACGCCTATGTTAGCAGCTTCTTTTACTGCTTGCACATCAGCTTTGGGGTCAGACACTATTATCACGCTAGGCTCAAGACGCTTTGGGTAGAGCGGGTTTGAAAGCATTCCAGGAATGAACCTTCCAACTATCGGGGTTGCTCCAATTACTTGGCAGAATTTCTCTACAGGAGACTGCCCATACAATCTGCCTGCTACAGCAACTATCTTTGAGGGTTCAAATCGGGCCAGAAACTTTGCAGCTATTCGTATGCGTTCGTCAGTTTTTTTAACATCCAAAACGAACAAGCCGTCGGCTCTAACTCGATATATGAATGCATCCATATCTTTTGTTCTCATTCTTGTTCCTATGTGAACACCTGCGGATAATAGGGTATCCTGAGGTAACAGGAGTTCTTCTTCACTGTATGTTTCCATATTTTCTTCACTTTCAGACAACTTTTTTTCCTCCAACTATAATCTTGACATTTGTGCTCTATTTCCGAGGGTTTCCTCTATTCGGATTAGCTCATTTATTTTAGCTACTCGTTCTCCATGTAACACGCCAGTCTTAATGACTGGACAATTGAAACCAACTGCTAAGTGAGCTATATGTGTATCAGTTGTTTCTCCAGAACGATGTGACATGACTGGAACATATCCAGCCCTTTTCGCCAACCGTGTTGTTTCCCAAGCGTCTGTGAGTGTGCCAACTTGATTAGTTTTTACTATAAGAGAATTTCCAGCGCACATTTCAATTCCCTTAGTTAGCCTCTGGGAATTTGTGACAAACAAGTCATCGCCACAAATTAGGCAATTGTTAACTTTCTTTGTAAGTTCGGCAAAGCTTTCGTAGTCATCCTCATCGAAGGGGTCTTCAACATAAGCCAAGTTATACTCTTCAATTAAGCGCAACATGAACTCTAGTTGTTCACCAGAGTCTCGCTTTTTTCCTTCCATCGAATAAACGTAAACGCCCTTTTTTGGGTCATAAAAACTAGAAGCCGCAACATCAAGACAAGGTCTGCATTCGACATTCATCTCAGATGAAACATCTTCACAAGCCTTGGCAACTATCTTCAAAGCTTCCTCATTTTCGATGTTAGGCGCCCAAGCTCCTTCATCTCCTCGTCCACCCGTAAAGTTGGGGTCAGCTTTTCTAAGGGAAGCGCCAATCTTGTTGTGGACCAGAATGTTTGCTGCAGCAGCCTCTGAGAAACATCGTGCCTTAAACGGGATAACTAGATACTCTTGAATATCAGTTGTCTTTCCAAGAGCATGTTTTCCTCCACCCAACACGTTTCCAAGAGGATACGGAAGCTCATTTCCACCATACCCAGCTAAATACTGAAACAGCGGCAAATCATAAGAGGTTGCAGCTGCTTCTGCATTAGCCACAGAGATAGCAAAAACTGTGTTTCCTCCAATGTTACTGAAGTTTTCTGTTTCATCAATTTCATGAAGAAGAGCATCAATATCGTTTTGTTCTTCAGCATCCATTCCAACAAGTTCAGGTGCAATAAGCTCTTCCAACTTTGCTATAGCCGCGTCAACTCCACCTTTAGGATAAGAAACCACCTCAGCTTTACCTGTACTGGCTCCAGCGGGAGCAGCAGCTCTTCCAAACCCATCAGCTGTTATGATGTCAACTTCTATGGTTTCGTGTCCTCTGCTGTTGAAAAGTTTCCGCGCCATAACATCTTCTATGACAGACGACATTCTTGTTCACCACTAAAATGGTTGAGGGCTGTTTAGTTTCCCTTTTTCCTCATAAAATCTGAGGATACTATCAGAAATCTCAATGTGCGCCAGAATCATTCGGCGACAACAATACCTTGTTATTCCTAAACTATCAAGAACCTTTTTTGGGTCTTCTCCAGCATTTACTCTACTGTTGAAGTCTTCCCATTTATCGGCTATCAACTTGCCGCATGTAAAACAACGAACTGGGATGATAATTTCAACTCGACCTCCTATACATAATTATGACATTCAGGTTGTTTCGAACATTCAATTCCTACTTATACATTTCGGCGTCAATACATTTAGACCACATTGACGCCTTTAGCCACCAACACGCCCCTTTGGATGCTTACCGGTAGCTTTTCTGATCCCTAGCCCTAGCCCCAGGTCCTCCAAACTTTTTGGACTCACTTCTTCTAGGATCGCCAGCAATCATTGTTCGATCATAATCTCTAAGTGTCGTGCGAAGTCGGGTGCTCTTTGTCCATTTTAGTAGACCTTTAGCTATTGCCATACGCGCGGCTTCAGCTTGCCCCATGAAGCCTCCTCCAGCAACACTGACGTTGATGTCAAGTTGACTCCAAACTTTGTCTTCTGTGAGTAGTAGGGGTTCTAAAATTTTGTCCCGAGCGATTTTAGGTTCAAAAACCTCTAATGGAACATTGTTTATTCGAACTCTTCCTTTCCCAAGTCTGACTGTTGCTCTTGCTATCGCGGTTTTCCGCTTCCCACTTAGTACCATAACTTTCTTTGTTTTTGACATGCTACTCAACCTCTGGGGTCCATCCGCCGACTTCTTTAGCCAATTCGCCCACAGTTATATAAGGTGATTTTAATTTATCCGCGCTGGCTTCGGGAATTGTCTGAATTTCTTTTCCTTCAACTTCCAACGGAACACCAAGATAGACCCTCAATCTTTTGAATGCCGCCACACCTTTCGGTTTTTGTCGAGGAAGCATACCCCGAATGGTTCTACGAACTATTCTGTCAGGTCTTCTCTGATGGAATGGCCCTTTTCTTGGATGCCCAACATCAAGAAAAGCTTTAGCATCACTAATTATGTGCAGCCTCTTGCCTGAAATAGCTGCTTTTTCAGCATTCAACACTATAACAGTCTCGCCTTGAAGAAGACGCTTGGCTACACTACTGGCCAATCGCCCAAGAATCAATCCATTAGCATCTATAATTGTAGCTGTATCAAAAGACATTACAGTTTACCCCATAATTTTCACGTTTTTGCCTGTCGGGTTCTTTTTCATCAGATCTCTGATAGACAAACAGGTTCCCTTACCTTTCAGAATCTTTGATTTAGCCACATCAGAAAATGAGAATGCAGCTACAGTCAAGGGATGAACAACCTTTCCGGAGCCTAGAACTTTGCCCGGAACAACAACTGTTTCTCCATCTTTCGTATAACGATTCAAGCGGCTTACGTTTACGGCTATACGGCTTCTTTGTGAACTAGCCAAACTATCAGCTAAACTTTGCCATAATGCAGCTTGGCTTTCCTGTGATTGTTTCTTCAAATCTCGGATGAGAGCAATAATTTCCGGATTAGTTGCCTTTATTTTCTTCACTTCTACTTACCCTTTTTCAGTTGATCGGAAAATTCCTTAACTTTTTTGTCAAGAATCTTGATTGCTTCAACAACAATTCGTTCCACTGGAAGCGCTCCAGTTGACTCGATTTTGAAAATGAAAGCGTTCTTGTCCCAAGTCACTTCAACGGCTAACGGCTCTTTTGGACAGGCATCTACACAGTCCATGCAAAGCGTACATTCAAGCTCGTTCTGAGTTTTTATCCCTGAATCAGTTTTTATGAGACACTCTTCAGGGCACACTTTAACGCATTTGCCGCAGGCATCACAACTGTCAACATCAACCTTGATTTTTGGCAGATACATGTAGTTACACATTGACACTGGCTGCCATTTCGCATGCTTCTTTCCCTTTCCCAGTCGAGCATAGGCTTCCATTTTTATTCGTTGATCTGAAGCCAACTTCACTATCGGAATCTTGTCGCTGACTGGAACTATGTCAGGGTTCTCTGGCTTCATATCCCCTGAATAAACTGTCGTAATTTTATCTACTGCTTCAGCTTCAAGTGTTAAATTTGATCGACAAAGGTTGCATCCGAACTCGCTTTCGCATTTACACTCTTCTGGAAGACTGTAAGAATCTAAGTCTGTTTTGAGTGGGATGAAACCAATTCGGTGGGCAAGAATTTCATCGTTAAGAATTGAAGAGTTTTCTAGGACAACAATTTCGTCTATAGCCATTGCAGGGACTTCTGTGAGCATGATTCGTCGTAACGCGTTTACAAACGGCACATTGACTCCGCTAACAATGAATCGCATGAAGTCATCGCTTTTTTCAAGGATTTGAATCTCTACCACAGTTAAGCCTCAATTAAGCCTCTTTGTAATTAACGCGTTTAAAGCTCGTGCTTTTCAAAGAGAGCGAAAGGGGTTATTTCAATATTTTGGTTACAAGGGAAAACCGATTCATTAGTCTCTTCGGCTTTTTCCTCTGTTTCACATCATTGGTGATAAAAGAAGTCTAGACTCGACGGCCTCTACGTCCACCCTTTCTTCGGGTTCCATCATGAGGTATAGGAGTTACTTCTTCAATTCGGCCTACACGAAATCCAGCCCTTGCCAAGGCACGTATAGCAGCTTGAGCTCCTGCTCCGGGCGTTCTGGCACCTGAGCCTCCTGGAGCACGAACTTTAATGTGTATAGCGGTTATTCCCTTGTCTTTAGCGACTGTGGCTGCGTGTGCTGCGGCTCGCATAGTAGCGTATGCAGAAGATTCTAGTCTGTCCGATTTAACGTGCATTCCACCTGAAGAACGCGCAATGGTTTCTGCGCCTGAGATGTCTGTGAAATGAATTATTGTGTTGTTGTATGAACTGAAAACGTGAACAACTGCCCATTTGTCAGTCTTCTTACTCATGGCTATTCTCCTCGTTACTTTCTGATACTGGCTCAGCTGGGATGCTTGCGGCTTTAGTTAATGGATGGTCAGGGTCTGTTAGAGGGCTTTTAGGTGAATAAGACAGCTTTTCCTCTTCATCTCTGAGCACTAAATAGCTTGGAGATGAAACTCTTCGTCCATCAATGGCGATGTGTCCATGGGCAATGAGTTGACGAGCTTGCTGTATTGATTGTGATAAGCCTCTCTGGAAAACAAGAGTTTGAAGTCTACGTTCAAGTATGTCTCCCAGTGTCAGGTCCAAAACGTCATCCAGTGCAGCTTCTTCAGACAGGATTCCCAGCCTGTTAAGCCTGTTTAGAAGCTGTTTTTCTTGCTCGCTTCTTTCTTCAACAGACATGCCCAATAGTGAACGTCCAATGCCACGGTACTTTGAGAGCAAAGTTTTGTGGCGCCAGATTTCTCGTTTATTTCGTAAACCATATTGACCAAGCAGTTTTAGTTCAGCGTCCAGTGTGTCCATTTGCCAAGGGAATCTTGGTGTATCAAACTTTTTTCTTTGTCGTTTTGGATCTCCCATCTATTATTTGCCTCCTCGCTGGACCTGTTTCCTCTTTACACCCATAGCTTTTCCTTCTCTACCCGTAGATTTGGTTCTTTGGCCTCGAACCTTTAATCCATAACTGTGACGGAAGCCTTTCCATGAGCGTATCTTTTTCATCTGCTCGATATCGTTCTTAGTTTGAACAATTAGGTCTGTGCCTAAGAGATGAATGTCTTGTCCGGTGTCTAGATCTTTTCGGCGATTTAGAAGCCACACAGGTATACCATGCTTTACTGGGTTTGTGATGGCATCTTCAATTTTTTCTATATCAGCACTAGAAAGGAAACCCATTCTTGTTTCTGGGCTGATTCCAGTTTTCTCTATAATTGCGTTTGCTAGTTTTATTCCTACTCCCTTTATGTTTGTCAGGGCGTAAGTTACCGGTTGTGTCCCTTCAATATCGGCTCCGGCAAATCTTATGATGTGCTGAAATTCTCTAGACATCTTGAATATTCACGTCTCTTTTAGGCTAACTACCGAAGTAAGTTGCAGTTTATTTAAGTTTTCCTTCAGATGTATCGCTTTTTTCAATAAACCACAGATAAATCAGCTGTGTTGGCAGCAATATTAATTGTTTATGCAGCGTTTTGCGATAAGTTTTTTACGCCTACTTTCTTGCTCTTTACTGAGAGGGCTTATCTTTGGTTCGGCTTAAAGGCTTTGAAAAACTTACAAACGTGGATGATGCTCTTCAATCGTTTTTGGGGCAACTTAATCCAAAACAGCTAGGTTCTGAACGAATTCCAATTCACGAGACACTAGGTCGAGTTACTGCAGAGGACGTTCGAGCCAAGGATGACTTGCCACGTTTTGACCGCTCCGCAGTAGACGGCTATGCCCTGCGAGCAAAGGACACTTTCGGAGTTTCTGCATTTAAAACTAAAAGTTTCAAGCTAACAAAAGATAAAGTCAACGAAAATGAGGCAAAAGAGCTGTGGACTGGAAACCCAGTTCCCGAGGGCGCGGATGCAGTGGTTATGCTTGAGTACACCAAGAAGTCTGAGGGCAAGATTGAGTTGGCAGCTTCAGTTACTCCAGGCAGAAACGTAGCCAAAAGGGGAGAAGACGTAACAAAAGGAAATGTAGCCATACTTGCTAGTACCCGACTAAATCCTCACCATTTAGGGTTATTGGCGGCGCTGGGCGAAACCAACGTGTCTGTTGTCAAAAAACCTAAAGTTGCCATCTTAGCAACTGGAAGCGAACTTGTGGAGTTGGGAAACAAGCTTGAGCATGGCAAGATTGTGGAGACTAATCGGCTAGTTTTTTCTAGCCTGTGCATGGAATTGGGCGCCGAGCCGCTGAATTTGGGGTTAGTCAAAGACAATCTGGAGGAGATAGTGTCTAAAATTGAGGAAGGGTTAGAGCAAGCAGATGTGGTTATTACAACTGGAGGAACAAGCGTTGGATACCCAGACTTGGTTCCTTTGGCAGTTAACAAGATAGGCAAGCCGGGGGTAATTGTGCATGGCGTTGCCATAAGACCTGGAATGCCAACAGGTTTGGCGATTCTTAAAGGCAAACCCGTTTTTGTGTTGTCTGGAAACCCTGTGGCAGCAACTGTAGGCTTTGAGGCGTTCACTCGACCTACATTGCTTAGGTTGCTGGGAGTAAATGAGACTAGACCAGCAGTGGAGGCGAAACTTACACGAAGAGTTGCAGGGGCTCTGGGACGAAGAGTCTTTTTGCGTGTTCACGTGTTTGAGAGAAGTGACAGCTTTTTTGCTGAACCAGTCAGAGTAACTGGGTCGGGTGTGCTAACAACTATGACAAAGGCAAACGGGTATGTGATTATTCCTGAAAACCGTGAAGGCATAGACGAGGGAGAAGCTGTTAGGGTGCAACTTTTTTCAAGCATAGTGAGGGAGTAGTATGTTCCGAAAACTTCTTTCTTTTGATGAGGCAAAACAACTTCTTGAACAGAGCTTTTCTGCTAAGCCTATTGGAGTCGAACAAGTTTCTCTCTCAGGAGCTCATGAGCGAGTGCTAGCCCAGAACGTTACGTCACCAGCAGACATCCCTTCGTTCACTCGGTCAATTGTTGACGGTTATGCAGTAAAAGCTGCTGACACGTTCGACGCAAGTGAAGACAAACCGGTTACCCTAAAATTTTGTGGTCATGTTGCGATAGGCGAAGCCCCAAATGTGGTTGTAAAAAAGGGGTTAATTGCTGAGATAGTGACTGGCGCGCCCCTACCTGAAGGCGCAGATGCAGTAGTAATGGTTGAATATACAACACCCAGAGAATATTCCGTTTTTGTGCACCGCCCAGTTACGATAGGTGAGAACATTATGGCTGCAGGCTCAGACATTAGCAAAAACGAGACTGTTCTAAAAGTGGGTCGTTTTCTGAGTTCTCGTGAAATTGGGGTTCTGGCTGCAATTGGCTTAACTGAAGTTACTGTTTACAAGCGCCCCAAAGTGGCTGTTTTATCCACAGGCGCGGAGGTTGTGGCACCCGGAGAACCGCTTCCTGCAGGAAAAATCTATGATATAAATGCTCATACATTGAGTGCTGCGGTTACTGAAGCTGGAGGAGAGCCGATTAACTTGGGAATTATCCCAGACAATAAAGAGGAATTGACAGACGCGCTCAAGAAAGCTTTGTCTTTGGCGGATGCTGTGATAACTTCGGGCGGAGTTTCAGTTGGTCCAAAGGACTTTACGCCTCAAGTTGTAGATAGTTTAGGTAAACCGGGAGTAATCATATCTGGAGTAGCTGTGAAGCCTGGGAAACCAATCACAATTGCAGTAGTTAACGAAAAACCTGTCTTTTCCATGCCAGGTAACCCAACGTCATCACTCTTCATGTTTAACGTGTTCGTTCGTCCTGTAATTGTTAAGCTTGCTGGAAGACCAGAAGAAGAGTTGCACACGCTTAAGGCAGTGGCTGCCCAGAAGATGTTTCCGGCGCGAGGACGCAGAACATTTACAATGGTAAATTTGGGTTATGATAACTCAGGAAGGCTAATTGCGAGTCCTGTTCCTACTGGCTTGTCTGGTGCCATAACAACTTTGGTTAAGGCTGACGGTTTTGTTGAAATCTCTGAAAAACAGCAGTTTGTAGATGTAGGAACAGAGATAGATGTTTACTTGTTTGGAAAGCTTAGAAAAACAAAAAATGTTTGAGTGTTCTTAGTTGAAGTTTTCTCTGCTCTTTATTATGTAAGCTGATGCTATCAACAACACTATCATGTATGCTATCAGAGCGATGTTGAACAGCATTGCGTCTGGAAATGTTTGTAGTGCAAGCGAGTTGACGAGTGTTGTTGCTCCAAATGTCATTCCTATAAAGAATAGTCCAGCTACAAGAGGCAAAGTCCACTTTTTCATTGTGAAAACACTGTATGCTGTGATTAAACTTATTAGTCCCAGAACTGGGATGTGTGGTGGTGCAGCAAAGCTTTCTATAGCAAAGTATCCTAATTGAGCAATTCCGACTATAATGTAAAAAATTGCCATTATCCGCATAATTGGATTTTCAATCTTGCTGCTCTTTTCTGAGGTCATATTGCATTCCTTCTTACCGCTATAATACGATTGGTAATAAATTAGTTTCTCCGTTTTTGTTGAATTACGTTATTTCTGGGCAATGTTTCAGTAAATTGGAAGATTGTCGCTTACGATGGAAAAGATGGATTCTTTGTAATAATCCTGTTTTCATAAGTGTTATCCCTTGTTACTGTAATGTGGTGTCGATTAAAGATGGACCCGAAAAAGATGCTTTCAAAAGAGATAACATCCAAAGTCAGGGGACACGTAAACGAAGAAACAGTTTCTGAGAAGGTAAATCAATTCTTCAGGCATGGTAACACATTTCTTCTTTTAGAATTAATTAGTCTAAGACGGGAAGTTCAAAGTCTGAGAGAAGAACTTGAACAGCAAAGAGAACAAAAACAGCAGAATTCTCTTCGTGCATTAATTGTCCCCTAAGCGACTGCGACCTGTGCTTGGAATTATCTCCACAAAAAAGGCTTAGATGTCAAATACGGTTTTAGTTGTTTTATTCAATTTTATTTGCGTTTACTTTCGTAAGCTTTAAAAATATACTGAATATTGGCTTACTGTTGTTGAGGAATTGTAATGAGCCAGTTTCCTGAGGAAATCGTTAAGAAAGCATTTTCAAGGGCAAATATGCGTTGCCAATGTGAAAGAGACACCCATGATCATGGAGCTTTTACATGCTTCAAGCAAATTATATGGGAACACAGGGGAAACAAAAACGAAAGAAGCGGTTGGGAAGCCACTTACTTTGTTAGCCCCGAAAAAGGCGGAAAATTTACAGTAGAAAACTGTGAAATATTGTGTTGGAGCTGCTACGAAAAAGTAGTGCAGAGCCAATAATCCTAAATCTTTCCTTTTCTTATGTTACAGTTGATTCATGTGTGATTATTTTTTCTAAGGAGTGATTGAGCTTGAGTTACCGTGAACTCTTTGTATCCCCATCTCCCGTATTCACGGGCAGCCAAGAAAGCTTTGAATTAGCAAAGTATGTGATTTTAGGAGTCCCATTCGACGTAACAAGCACTTACCGTTGTGGAGCAAAATTTGCGCCTCTTGCAATCAGGGATGCTTCCCAAAATGTTGAGTGTTACAGTTTCAGAACGGGCGTTGATGTTGAGGACCTGAAAACTCACGATTTAGGGGACTTGCATGTTGCTGGAGATGTCGAATTAACTTTGGGGCGCTTGGCTTTGGTTGCAAAGGACATTTTTGACGACGACAAGGTTGCGGTGTTTATTGGAGGTGAGCACACTATTACGTTGGGTGTTGCACGTAGCCTTGGTGAAGATGTTGCTGTGGTGAGTTTTGATGCTCACTTAGACCTGCGCGACAGCTATCTTGGTCTTGATGTTTCTCATACAACGTTCATGCGGCGAATAAACGAGGATGTTAAACCCGCCAAGATTTTGGAGATTGGAACTCGCGCAGTATGTAAAGAAGAGCTTGACTACGCAAAAGAGGCTGGAATCGACTATCTAACTGCACATGAAATACGAAAGGAGGGCGTCAAGAAAACGGCTGAAACAATCAAGAACGCCCTTAAGGGTTACAAAAAAATTTATGTTACAATAGACATGGACGTGTTGGACCCCTCGATTGTGCCTGCTGTTCCAAACCCTGAACCTGAAGGACTGGACACTGCAACTCTGTTGGACCTTCTGCAGGTTGTGTGTGACCATCGAGTTGTTGGCTTTGATGTTGTTGAGGTGGCGCCTAACTATGACCAAGGCGTAACCGCTATCCAAGCTACAAAAGTCCTCTTTGAAGTGCTAGGCTTTCTAGAGAGTTCACAAAAAAGCTAGGTCTGAACAGGTTATTTTGTTTCTTTTTTTAGTTTTGCCACAAAAAACCCATTGCATTCATGAATGTGTGGATACAGCCTTTGACACTTATTTAGTCCTCTAAGTCCAGGCAATCCGATTCTGGGCTTTGATTCGACTAGCTTGAATTCGGGGTGCAATTTCAGAAACTTTTCGATCACCAGTTCGTTTTCTTCTAAGGTTATGCTGCAGGTGGAATAGACCAGAAAGCCGTTATGCTTCACGTATTCTGAGCACTGTTCTATCATTTCTGATTGAATTTTTGACATGCCCAGCATTGACCGTTTGGTGAGACGCCATTTTGCGTCTGGTGTTTTGCCGAAGGTTCCTGTGCTTGTGCATGGAGGGTCTAAAATCACCAAGTCTGCAGAAATATTCAAGGGCAGAGTATTTCTTGCGTCAGCTACTATTGAGTGAACGTTTGTTGTGCCCATGTGGTTTGTTTCTTTTTTCCATACTTTTATTCTTCGTTTTGAGTAGTCAACGGAAACGATTGTTCCAGTGTTGTTCATCAGCTGCGCTAGGTATGTTGTTTTGGAGCCTGGGGCTGCGCATACGTCAAGCACTGTATTGTTTTGTTTGGGGTCTGCGATTTCGGCTGCTAGGCAACTGGCTTTGTCTTGTATGTAGAATAGTCCTTGCCTGAAGCTTTGTGTTCTTGTGAGTGGCTTGTTTGTTTCGATTAGTTTGTAGGTGTGTTTGAGTTGAGGAACTTTTTCTAGAACTACTTTTTCGTCTTGTATGTCTTTGATTAGGGTTTGTTCTGGTGCCTTTAGGGTGTTTAGTCGCACGTAAGTGGGAGTAATTTCTGCAGATTTTTCTAGGAATTTTAGGGCTTCTCCTCTTCCAAGGAGCCTAAAGCAGTATTTCACAAACCATGTGGGGTGGTATGTTTGGAGGCCTATTTTCTCTGTTTCTTCTAATCTGGCTATGAGGGTTTCTGGGTTGATACTTAGGATTTTGCCTAGAACTTCTTCTACGTCTTTGAGTTTCCACCATCCCAGTATTGTGCGTCCCATTCGTGCTATTCTTTGAGCTTTGTCTAGGCTTTCGTCTGCAAATTTTGTTTCGTGAACATATAGACGAAGGAAAACTCTGGGTCCCAGTTTTAGGTCATTGATTGTTTGGGGTTCCAAAACAGAGTTTAGTAGAAGGTCTATGTAATTCTTTTTTCTGAGCGTTTCGGATACTAGTCTGTGGGCTAATCCGATTGCTTTTGGGTCTTTGATTTTAAGTTGTTTTGTGGCTTTTGTTAATGCTAGGCGCTCACCCATTCGTTTTAGTTCAATCCAGCTTAGTGTTTCTATGGCGAGCGTCCAAGCGTCTTTTAGCATTTTAGTTTGCCTTCAATGAGTCTTAACTGGGCGCCTATTAAAGGCTTGATTACTGTTAAATAACGGTGTAAGCCTTCCTTGAATGTTAATTGCTCATGTGTTGTGGTATGGCATGAAGTTGTTGGAGACTGCTCAGGGCGTTGTTTTTGATGTGCATGTTAAGCCAAACGCAAAGCAGTTTCGTATGGAGCTGGATGAAGATGAGTTGGTTGTGTCGTGTTGTGAAGCTCCAGTGAAGGGCAAGGTTAACAAAGAGTTGTTGAAGCGTTTTTCGCGGCTTTTTGGTCGTAGAGTTGATATTGTTTCAGGTTGTACTTCAAGGCAAAAGCGGTTTTTAGTCAATAATATTACTGTAGATGAAGCTGAACGGGTCTTGGTTTCGGCTTTAACCAGTTAGTTTTGGTTTAGGTTGTTCTTTTGGGGAATTTATTTAAAAGCTGAGGGGAACGGTTCTTTTAATATGGTCAGTTGCTTTGTTGAGCATGAGCCAACTCTTTGGGGTGAAAAAAGATAGTTAAGCCTAAACAGCCAGTTACAGCAGAGCTTTCAAAAGAAGAGCTAGATTACTATTCAAGACAGGTTGTTATGGCTGAAATGGGCTACAACGCTCAGCTGAAACTAAAAAATTCTAAAGCTTGTTTGCTTGGTGTAGGCGGGTTAGGCTCTCCTGCGGCGATGCAGCTGGCGGCTATGGGAGTTGGGCATCTACGGATTGTTGACCGCGATGTAGTAGAGCGAACTAATTTGCACCGTCAGCACCTTTATGGTGTTGATGATGTTGGGTTTGCGAAGGTTGAGGCTGCCGCCAAACGGTTAGAGAAGCTGAATCCCTACATCAACATTGAGCCTCTTACGTTTTCAGTAAACCAGACCAACGCAGAAGACCTTGTTCAGGGAATGGATGTTGTGGTTGATGGCTTGGATAGTATGGCTGCACGTTATGCAGTAAACAGAGCTTGCAACAAGCTTGGGGTACCTTACGTTTTTGGAGCAGCAGTAGCTACTACAGGTAACTTGTCCACGATTGTTCCGGGGGAAACAGCGTGCCTTGAGTGTTTTTATGGGAATCTTGATGACAAAAAGTTGCCTAAATGTGGGGTGGTGGGTGTTCACCCGTCTTTGGTGAATATTATTGCAAGTCTAGAAGTCAGCGAGGCAATCAGGATACTTACGGGAAAGAAGCCGCGGTTAGTCAACAAGCTTTTGCATTTTGACTTGGAGGAACTGGAATTTAACGAGATTAATCTCTCAAACGTTGATTCGTGTCCCGTCTGTGGAGTAAAAGTGTCAGGTTCTGCTGTGCAGCTAAAAAATGAAGTCGTGGAAGAAGTTTGTGGACGTAACGGAAAGAGAACATATGTTATAGTTCCAACAGAAAACTTGGAAGTTAACCTTGTAGAGGTGGAGGAAGTATTGATTAAACGAGGGTTTAGTTTCAAAGCTAAAGGTAAGTTGGGGTTGACTTCTATTCGTGACGATGTTAAGGTGAGTGTTCTAAAAAGCGGAGTTATGATTGTTGAAGGCTTCAAAGAAAAAAAGGAAGCACTCAAGCTTTTCAGTGACTTGATTGGTGGTTGCTAGTAAAAATTTCAGAAAAGCTAGTTTTCAACAATATTCTGCTATTAGTCTCCTAATATGCTTGAGGCGTATGAGTCTCTTTATTTCGGGTGTTAAATTGAATGTAAAGTTGTGCTCTCACCGGAGCCTGTACCACGCTACCCAATATAATCAAATTTTGGATATCTCGCGTTGAGATGATACATGAAATGGGATTTATGCGTGCAGCGCAGGTTTCATCTCGGTGAGAGCAAAAACCGATACTCTGTTTTGCGGTAATAAATCTTATGAATCTACAGAAACTAAACAGTATATTGAGGCGGTTATGTTGGATTTGCTAAGCATTTATGTTCTAAATCTTTTGGTTACCGTAGCAATGTTTACTGTGCTGGTGTTTCGGGCATGGGTGGAGCACAAAAACTACAAGCTCATGTGGAAAGAACTAGAATGGAGACGAACCTGCGACACAGCACAAAAAATACTCACCGCAGAAAAAACACTATTCACCAAAATAGAAGGCGGAAACGAACTCTACGAACTATTACTAGAACTATTCACAACAAACAACAAATAACACACAATCAACAAAAACACCGCAAAGTTGGGGTCAGAAGCAAAACGCCCAAGAATAAGACACGGCAAAAAACAAACCCTTGAAACCCTGATAAATGAAGAAGCTTTACTTTTAGCAAAATATTTGAGAAGTGAACATACATTATGGAAACCAAGAATAGCAAATCTGAGCTTCTGAAAAAGGCTGTTAACAAAGCTAAAAAACGAGTAAATATTTTTTAGAAACAATAGGACTTAACTTAACAATCTCAAATGGAATCAAGATTTCTTTCATTCCCCAACTGTTTTCTGAAGAGAATATTATCTTGACATTCCCGTTCTTTGCAATATTAGGAACACGTAGGAGGACAGGAAATATGAAAACTTCTTGCGGGGGAATCGACTGAAAATTGTCTTTTGGCGTAAATGCCACACCACCATGCTTCTTTTGGATGGTGAATTTTTTAAAAAAAATCCAATTTTTTGTAAGCTTATAAATTATAAACAAATTAATAGACTAGGGATTGCGTTGAGTGGGGAGCCTACTGAACCAACTTATGCGAGTGACCTGAAAGAGTGGATAGGGCAAATAATAAAAGAAAATAATTTGCCACTTGGAAAAGTAAAAGTTGAGATGGTAAAGGAAAGGAAACGTGCCGATATACTTTTCTTAGATGATAAGAACAACTGTTTTTTTCTAATTGAAGTAAAACGTCCAGAGGAAATGGATGCACCTTACAATCCTGAAGTTATTGAGCAAACAATAGGATATGTAGAAAATTATCGTCCACACATAAGATATTTTGCAACTCATAATGTGAACTTTCTTGTATTATGGGATGCTGTAACACTCAAAAGAATTGCCGAGTTCGCTATCACATATGTAAAAGAACTGCAAGAATATTTCAGAAAAACCGATGAAATTCGAGGCTCCTTCAAAAGATTTCTTTTATGGTTTTCAAAATTTCTTGAAGGGGAACCTCCAAAACCCATAGATGAGAGCATAGTGGAAGTTCTGCATAACTACATCAACGGTATTGTCAGCACAACGCATTTAGTAAACGAGCTTGTTTCAAGATATATTGAGGACTCAGACTATCGACTGAAATTCGAAGTGTGGTTAGCGGATAATGGTTGGGACGATCCAAAAGGAAACAAAACAAAACTTGAAGAATATTGTATAATTTTAGCAAAACAATATACGTATATTTTCGTGAATAAATTGCTATTTTATAATGTTCTTAAAGTCAAATATGCTTTACCCGAACTTACTTTACCAAAAGGATTGACTTCAGACACATTCTATACGCTCCTTCAAACATTTTTTAACATAGGTATAGAGAAATCTGGAAATTATGAAACAGTTTTTCAAACGAACTTTGTTGATAAAATTCCTCTCCCCAGTGATACTATATCTGAATTAATTAGAACAATTGGCTACTTACAAACACTTGATTATTCCAACATTGGCTACGATATTATCGGAAAAGTTTTCGAGAAAATAATTCCAACAACAGAGCGCCATACTTTAGGTCAATATTTCACTCGATCGGATATTGTTGATTTGATTATAGGATTTTGTGTAAAAAATAAACAAGATATAGTACTCGATCCTGCCTGTGGTTCAGGAACATTTCTTGTAAGGTCATATTACCGACTCAAGTATTTGGAAGGCAAAATATCTCACAAAGATTTACTCCGACGGCTTTGGGGAGTCGATATCGCTAAGTTTCCCGCTCACCTTTCTACAATAAATCTCGCAATAAGAGATTTGACGGTAGAAAAGAACTATCCAAACATAGTGTACAATGATTTCTTTGAGGTTTTTCCAAGATCACAAGTAGATATTGGAGTACAGCATACTTTGGAGGCTTATGGTATCCCCAAAAAAGAAACAGTAGTACAAGTTCCCAAGTTAGATAAATCAGTAATAGAGAAAAAGTTGCCCCTAATGTGTGCAGTTGTCGGAAACCCACCATATACACGTCAAGAAGAAATGTTGGAAGAAGTGTTTGGTCATAATTATAAGGAAGAAACACTACTAGCGACCATCCAAAAAGACTACCCACATATTAATCTATCATTGAGGGCAAGTATTTACGCCTACTTTTTCATTCACAGTTTAAAATTTTTGGAAGACAAATGTAGGCTTGGATTTGTGACATTGAGATCGTGGCTTGATGTGAAATATGGAAAAGCATTAAAGAATTTTTTCCTTGACCATTGTAAACTTGTAGCAATTATTGAATCAAATGAAGAACAATGGTTCCCTGACGCTCAAATGCTTCCATGTGTTTCAATTCTTGAAATGTGCAACCAGAAAAAAGAAAGAAATGATAATCTCGTTAAATTTGTTCAACTTAAATCTCCTATCTCTAAATTGGTCCCAGCAATTTCTGACGAACGTGATATGGTTCAGGAAATTTATCGTTGGAGCGAAGTGGATAAATTCGTAAATAGTATTGAATGTGCTGAGAAGTTATTTGATTTTAAAGAAACTGAATTTTTAGATCGAAAAGTCTGGTTTTATGAAAATGAAGATTTTAAGATAGTTCTTGTTAGACAATGTGATCTTAGAAACGATCCGAAATGGGGAAAATATTTGGTAGCTCCCACAGCTTTCTTTAAGCTATTGGAACAAGCAAAAGATTTTGTGATTCCTCTACGAAAAGTAGCTGATGTTAAATATGCAATCAAAACTGGCGCAAACCATTTCTTTTGTTTTCCAAATCGATTTTTCAAGACAAAAGAAACCCCCGAGTTCTTAGTTCTTATAGATAAAGGCACCAAAAAAGAACGTTTTTGGATAGAATGGGAGTATGTCAAGCCTGTCTTAAATAAAATAAGACCCCACAAAAGCATATCTAATCTTGAAAAAGATGGATACTTGCTTATATGCAAAGAAAAAAAGAGTGCGCTTAAAAATGGCGGAAAAAAAGTCTTAGAATATATCGAGTATGGTGAAACTAAGGAACATTTTTGGAGGGCGACAAAATATGCTGGTTATCATGAGCATCCAACCTGCTCTTCGAGAAAGCCTTGGTATGATTTGGATAGCAGACCGAAAAGTTTGATTCTTTCTCCAAGTATCTATTGGGGAAGACACATCATATTCTATAACAAGTTGGGTTTCTATGCTACAGATTGTTTGGACGAGATACGCCCTTTTAATAAGAAGTATGCAAAGGCTCATTGCGCTGTGCTTAATTCAACCCTTACTGCTTTGCTTACTGAATTTTGTGGTAGATACATAGAAAATAGAGACAAAACAATATCTAACGAAATTAAAATTTACGAGTTGAGAGAAGTACCAACACTTGATATGAAAAAAATTGAAAAGAAGAACCCTTTAATAATTAAAAAGTTGGAACAAGCATTAGATAAGATAGCAGGTCACGAAGTTAAGCCTCTTTTTGAGGAAGTTTTACTTGAGGAGAGGCAAGCACTAGATGAAATAGTCTTCTGTGATATTTTAGGATTAAATAAAAAGGAAATGCTTGACATTTATCAAGCCACAAGCGCCTTGTATAAGGCACGGGTTGAACGATTAGCCGAGAAATAGCTCACAATTGAAAGGGGGTTATTTTAACAAACTTAACAGATCGCTACTGTCCCTAATGCTGAAAACGGCACAATGTAACGTAATCCCCATGCCCATTTTCAATCCAAATATTTTTCGACATCGCTACAGATTTTAATTATATACAACTGATTTCACAGGGTATGTTTCTATTATTTTTGGCGTGTGGGTGAGAGAGCAGGCGGACGAGGGAGCGGGCTGTAAAGCACACACGCACGTACGTACACGGGCGTGTGAACACGAACAGGTGTGTGTGGGGTTAAATTTTAACTCAGCATTTTGTTTGTCGTGATTTTTTCTAAAAATCAAATAATATACGCTATTGTTCACATTTTTGTGCGGCATATTAGGAGTCTAATAGCAGTTGATTGTTGAAAACTAGCTTTTTTTCTGAATTTTTTTGCACAGCACACTTTTGTTGCCTAAAGTTCACACCTGCGTTACTCTACTACAGACTATGTTATTGAAAACCTGTAGAACCAGCACTAAAAAGACTGTTAAACAAAAATGAAGAAAGGGTAGGTCTGGTTTTTTTACCAGACTGAGATTTTTCCGTATGTTAGTTTTTCGCAGAATTTTTCGATGTTTGCAAGCTCAGCGTCGATTACTTCGTTGATTCTGCCTTGAATTGTTTTGTCTAGCGTTGCGCCGTCGTTCATGACTACCTGTGCTGCAGCGATTGCGGGCTGGTCGATTGGTTTTCCGATTTGACTAAGCAACCAAACACATGTTTCTGCAACTTCGGGAACTTCGTCACAGATTTTTCCTGCAATCTGATGAGTTAGTGCGTTGTAGATTTTTCCTACGTGGCTAACTGGATTTTTTCCTGCTGCTGCTTCTGTTCCGATAGGACGATTCAGTGAGATGACTCCGTTGACTTTGTTGCCTCGTCCAACCTGACCAGAGTCTGCGCCATCTGCACATGTGCCTAGCACAGTCAAAAAGACACCATCAACACCACGGTCGTCAACATCTAAAGTGTTTAGGTAAACGTTAACCTTGTCAAAGGCAGCTTTCTTGTTCACCCACTCCTGCACATCAGCCACAATTTCAGCCTTTTTGCGCATGTAATCTTTAACGTCAGAAACAAAACGGTCAACAAAAGCATTACAAATAGTCAAATTCAAAACATTGCCATTCTTGTAGCCCATAACCTTAACGTCTTCCCCACTCACAGGAAACCGCTTCTTAAACTCTTTAGAATTAATGTACCGCTCAGTAGCCAAAACCATGTTCTCTGTACGAGTCAAAGGCGCATAACCTACAGCCGCAGAAGTGTCGTTAGCACCAAACATGCAAGTTTCTCTCTTGAAAATGTCTGTCAATCCTTGAGAGCCGTGCCTAATCGCTATCTGATACTTCATGTGCTTTTCAGGGTCAACAAAACGGATGTTCTCTTTCAGCCAAGCCTTAGCAGTTCTGATGGCAATATCTTCAACAGGAATATCTTTCCCATTAGCAGCAAAAGTTGCCCTGTCACCAAAAATAAGCAACATAGGCTCATTCACAACACCGCCACCAAACTTGCACTCAACATCCCCAGCAACAAGCAACGACTTGTCAGTATTATGATGCAAAATCGCCCCAAACTCCTTCAGGTACGCTTTGCTAAGTTCCACTGAAACCTGATCCATAATCGCGTCACACATCGAATCAGGATGACCGACACCCTTGCGTTCAACAATCTCTACAGGTTGCTTATCAAGCGGCGTCTGCTTCGAACCATTAACAAGTATGTTCCTCATGAAAACACCTTGACGAAAAAGCTAACCCACATAATTCATATATACCTTACTATAATACGAGCAACAAACCCACAACCACAATAATATGCCATCAAACATACTTTACGACGCAAACAATTCTTCCACACAAAAGAACACCAAAACTCACACCTACAAATATTGCCTTAAAATTGTACTAAAGATTGATAAATAGGACACCTCAATAGAAAAAAATATGCTCGAACAGTTAAAAGAGGCATGCGGGGTTTTCGCAGCACAAGACTTCACAAACAAACCAGTCTTCCCCTACATATACTGGGGACTGCGATCCCAAAACCACCGCGGCCACCAATCCCACGGATTCTTAACATACGACGGAACATTCCACAGCCAAAAAGGCTTGGACCTTGTTCCCAAAGTAAAAAAGGAAGAAATCCAAAAATGGCTAACAGAACTTCCTGGATCTGTAGGATTGGGACACGTCAGATACTCAACATCTGGCGGAACAGACTACGAGTCACTAGTAAAAAGCACCCAACCAATCATGGAAAAACGAGGAGAAAAACAAATAGCAATCGCCTTCAACGGCAACGTCGTCAACACGCCTGACATAATAAAAGAAATACAAGAAGAAACCCCAAACTTTCGATTCAACTACGACGCAGAACTAATCTCCAGAAAACTCCTAAGACAAACAAAAGACGGCGACCTAGCCTCCTCAGTAAAACGGTGCATGAAAGAAATCGAAGGCGCCTTCTCCGTCGCTGGAATGACAGAAAAAGGAGAACTCTTTGCCTTCAGAGACCCACAAGGAATAAGGCCCCTATGCTGCGGCTGCAGCAAAAACGGAACAACCTGCGCCGTATCATCAGAAACCGTGGGCCTTGACATAAACAGTTTTGACTTCAACTTTGAAGTAAACCCAGGCGAACTTGTAGTCGCCAAAAAAGACGGCTTCGAAAGAAAACAACTATGCCCTGGAGAAAGACACGCACTATGCGCATTCGAATTCGCATACTTTGCCCGACCAGACTCAAGACTAGGAAACAGATACGTGTATGAAGTTAGAGAAGAGTTTGGCAGAAACTTTGCATGGGAATACCCTGAAACCACAAGCAAAGTGGACATTATAATGTCCATGCCCGAAACAGGAAACGACGCAGCCTACGGATACCACGAATTAACAGGCATAAGATGGGAAAGAGCCTCAAGACGCCACAGATACGTCGCAGAACGAGCCTTTATTCTACTCTCAGACCAAAGATACAACACAATAGACCGAAAAATCAACATCGTAGACCACAAACTCGCAGGAAAAAACGTCGCAGTAGTAGACGACAGCATAGTCAGAGGCGACACAACCAAAGTCGTAGTCACCAAACTACGCAAAATGGGCGCAAAAAAAGTATACCTCTTCATCACATTCCCCAGAATCATCGGACCCTGCTTCTACGGCGTAGACATGGCAACCTACCGTGAACTAATAGGCTCACAACACGACGCAGAAGAAATCGCCGAAATCGTGGGCGCAGACGCCGTGAACTACCAGTCCGTTGATGGCCTAGTTAAAGCAACAGGCTTAGACAAACAAAACCTGTGTCTGGGTTGTATTACAGGCAAGTATCCAACCCCGTTAGCCCAAAAGTTGGCTGACGAAATGAAAGAAAGATTCGAGAACGGTTACAGCGAAAAAGGAAGAATATACGAATCTTCCGTAAAATAACCAATCATATGTTATGGTGAGCCTTAATGGAAAAAGTTGGCATCCTAGTAATTTCGTACGGCTCAAGAGCAGCCGCAATCATAGACGCTTTTTGTCACAGCGAAGATTATGCCCCAAAATTCTATGTTGTTGACAAACAAAAAAACCCGTTTAACAGCAAACACGCCGAAAAACACACAATTATCTCAGACTTCAACTTGGATGAAATCGCAAAATTCGCAAAAAAACATCGCGACAACATAGACTTTGGCATTGTTGGTCCAGAAAAGCCAATCATCGCAGGCGTCAGAGACGTTGTTGAGAAAAAAACAAAAATTCCAATGATTTGTCCAACTCAAAAATATGCGATTGAAGGCAGCAAAATAGCTCAACGCGAACTCTTCCAAAAAGTTGCGCCAGAAGTTAATCCCCGCTTCAAAGTTTTTGACCCCAAAGACTACAGCAGCACAATGCAGGTCAAAAAGAGCGTGTATGGTTGGCTCAAAGAATTAGATAACCAAGTAGCTGTTAAGCCTGACAAGGCAACTGCAGGAAAAGGAGTCGGCGTTTGGGGTGACCACTTCAATACGCCAGAAGAAGTTTTTGAGCATTTCATCTCCAACTATGAGCATGGTCCAGTGTTAATTGAGGAGAAGGTTGTGGGCGAGGAATCAAGTTTTCAGACGTTTTGTGATGGAAAACGTTTGGTTGCGCTTCCAGAAACACGAGACTACAAACGTGCCTTTGACGGCGATGAAGGTCCTAACACTGGGGGGATGGGCGCATACAAAGACGCTGGAGACATATTGCCTTTCATGACCAAAAGGGACAGAGAGAAAGAAATCGAACTTGTTAACAAGGTTTTCGTGGAAATGAAAGGAAAAGGAAGTAACCCTGGGTTGAGGGGAGTTCCGTTCTATGCAGCTTTTATTCATACAAGTAAGGGTCCCAAAATTTTGGAGGTCAACAGCAGACCTGGAGACCCAGAGATAATGACGCTTTTGCCTGTTTTGAAGGACGATTTTGTTGAAGTTTGCTACAATATGATAGACGCAAACCTGCGCAAAGTTAACTTCAAATCGAAGGCAACGGTTGTGACGTATAAGGTTCCTCCAGACTATGGTGGCTATTCTACAAAGTTTGCTGACAAAGTAAACAAGGCTGAAGTGGGTGGTGCTGTTGATTTGAGTGGCACCCAAAAGCTTGTAAAAAATGATTCTGAAGCTGTCAGGGTGTATCCGGGTTCCATGGAGCTTAGAGAAGGCGAAACCTTTGCACTTGGCTCTCGGGCTGTTGCAGTTGTGGGCATAGGCGACACTATTCAAGATGCACGAGAACAGTCTCTAGAGGGCATAGCCGCAATCAAGGGTGGGGCACTGTGGAACAGAAGCGACATTGCGGTCAAGAGTCACATTAACCAGAGCATCAGGCATATGGAAGAATTGAGGAGGCGCTGATGCCAGCAGAAGTGTCCCAAAAAAGTCCGCGAGTTTTCGTGTCAGACTGTGAGGGGCCAATCTCCAAAAATGATAATGCCTTTGAGTTGGCAGAGCATTTTGTGCATAAGGGAGACAAAATTTTTGCTCTTGTGAGCAAGTATGATGATGTTTTAGCGGACATCGTTAAAAAGCAGGGCTACAAAGCTGGGGATACGCTGCGGCTGATTCTTCCTTTCCTGAAAGCGTACGGTGCTACAGATGCGAAAATAAGAGATTTTTCTGCCAGAAACGTTTTGTTGGTTCCCGGAGCTAAAGACACGCTCAAGTTTGTCAGTGAAATGTTTTCCTCGTTTATTGTCAGCACCAGCTATGAGCAATACATCTTTGCCCTGTGCATGTTGACGGGTTTTCCTTTCCAGAACACTTACTGCACGCGCTTGAACTTGGATAACTACCAGATATCCGCCCAAGAGACAAAGAGACTAAAAGAGCTAGGAAACGAAATAGCCTCCTTGCCTATGATTGAAATTCCCAAAAATGCTGGTTCAGTTGCCGATTTTTCCGATAGAGACCAAGCGACGGTTGAACGCTTGGATGAGATTTTCTGGGAAGAGTTGCCAGAGTTGGAGTCGGGCAGGATGCTTGTTGACGTTAATCCTGTTGGCGGAACAGAGAAAGCACGAGCCGTACAGGATATTGTTACAAAGATGGATTGCAGTCTTGACCATGTGATGTATGTGGGCGACAGCATAACAGATGCTCAGGCATTAAGGCTAGTGAAAGAGAATGGGGGCTTGGCGGTTTCATTTAATGGGAACCGTTATTCTGTGCGGGAGTCAAATGTTGCTGTGCTTTCTGGAAATACTGTTGTGACTTCTGTTCTTGCGCAAGTCTTCAGTCGACAGGGCAAAGAAGGAGCACTAAATCTGGTTAACGACTGGAGTCCTTTAGGGCTTGAGAAATATTGTTTGGTTCCTGTTTTGTGTGAAAAGATGAAACTACAATTTGCTGAAGCTTTTCCTCAGGTTGAGCAGGTAACCGCTGATAACTTGGAGCGTTTGATAAGCCAGAGCAGTGTTTTCAGAAAGACAGTTAGGGGAGAGGCTATAGGAAAGTTAGGGTAACATATGAAGGGGGACATTATGAAAGCCGAAATCGAAGATACCTACGCGGAAGCTTTCGACGGATTATATTCCAGAGTCATAGTCACCGCAGGCCATATTGAAGTTTTATGTAAAGCTGCACAACAGGCAACAGCCACGCCTGCAATAGTAATCGGCAGAACAGAAGGCGGCATCGAAAAATACCTAAACAAACAAGAAACGCCAGACAAACGAGAAGGCGTAATTTTGCAGTTTTGGGGCGGCATCGACGAAAACAAGCCCCTAGAAAGTTCACTGAAAAAGTTTGAGGCAGAGTTGTCGTTTAGGCTACGGCAAGACATTTTGGTGAAGCCGTTCACTGCTGTTTTTGATGCGCTTCCTAAGTCTGAGGGCAAGATTGGGATGATGGAGCGGGTTGGTCACTGTGGAGATGGCTACGAGTGGACAGAAGAGCGTTACGGAAGAGAGTTGATTGTTGTTCCTTTGATGGTCTCTAATTTTTTGATAGAAAACGAGCTGGGTTACGCAAGGGGAGTTATGGGCGCCAATTTCTGGTTTATGTGCAAAACCAAACGGGCAGTTATGGAAGCTGGAAAAAAGGCGCTAGATGCCATACACCAAGTTGAGGGTGTGGTAACTCCGTTTGATGTTTGCTCTGCGGGTTCAAAGCCTGAAACACGGTTTCCGTTGATTGGCCCTACCACGAACCATCCGTACTGTCATAGCCTAAAGACTAAGTTGGGAAGAAGCTCTAAGGTTCCGTTGGGCGTAAAGTATATTCCTGAAATTGTAATCAATGGCACATCAATGAAAGCAGTTAAACAAGCAATGAAGGTGGGCATCCAAACTGCAAGCGCTGTTGATGGCGTTGTCCGTGTTTCTGCAGGAAATTATGGCGGAAAACTTGGTAAACACAAGATAGGTTTGCGGGGGCTGTTTTGATGGATTTTGATGCCGTAGGTTTTGGTGCCCTCAACTTGGACAAGCTCTTCAAGGTTAACATGATAGCCAAAAGGGAAGAGGAAGGTTTTGTCACTGACCTTAAGATTTCTGGCGGAGGTTCAGCAGCAAACACAATCGTGGGTCTGGCTAGGCTCGGACTCAAGACAGGGTTTGTTGGAAAGGTTGCCTCTGACATGGAAGGAAAATTCCTCTTAGACGAACTGAGAGAAGAGGGCGTTGACGTCAACGGAATAACAGTTACAAAAATGGGCAGAAGCGGCAAGGTCATGGGATACATCGACCAGAACGGCGATCGGGCACTCTACGTTGATGCTGGAGTCAACAATCAGGTAGACTTTGACGAAGTTGATTTGGAGTATTTTTCTGGCGCAAAGTTTTTGCATTTGTCGTCGTTTGTTGCACAAAAGCCCTTTGATGCCCAAAAGCAGCTCATAACTAGGCTTCAGAACGTGAAAGTCTGTTTTGACCCCGGAGCAATATATGCAAAAAAGGGTTTAGATGAGCTAAAGCCGATAATAAAACGAAGCTTTGTTGTTCTTCCTAACGAACTGGAAGTTAAGTTGCTTACAGGACAAGATTACAAGGAAGGGGCGTTGACGTTCATGGATTTGGGCGCAAAGTTGGTTGCTGTTAAACGTGGCAAGTGGGGCTGCTATGTTACTGACGGAAAAGAGAGTCACACAATTGAAGCATACAAGGTTGATGTTGTGGACACAACAGGTGCAGGAGACGCTTTTGATGCAGGATTCATTTACGGGTTAGCCAAAGGAATGGACTTGTTTGATTGTGGAAAGCTGGGAAACTTTGTTGCGTCCCGCTGTGTCTCAAAGATTGGCGCCAGAACAGGGCTACCCAGATTAGCTGACCTGAAAGCCATCTAGAACCGTTTCTTCAAATAATCAATCATGGATTCGAAGACCAGTTTTCCGTCTCCAAACGTTGGCGCTTGCTCGGTTTTTGCCCAGTCAGGCAACTGCCAGCCGTAAAAGGCTCTTTCTGGGTGTGGCATTAAGCCAAAAACTGTTCCCTGTGGGTTGCAGATGCCTGCTATGTCGTGGAATGCTCCGTTGGGGTTGACTGGAAATTCTCCGTTTGGGTAGTCACCGTCTTTTGTGCAGTATCTAAAGACTAGTTGGTCGTTGTCGTAGAGTTTTTGCAGGTAACGTTTTTCGTTTTCTTTTGCAAACAAGAAACGTCCCTCGCCGTGAGCTACGGGTATATGCATGACCTTGTTTTTGGGTATGTTTTTGGTGAATATGCAGTTTCCAGAGTTCTCGTGCTTAAGGTAAACCCATTTGCAGCGGTAACCAATTGGAATGTTAGTTGCCAAAGTTGCTTTTGGGTATTCGCTTATTCCATTAAAGGCAGGTAGCAGCCCTGCTTCGACTAATACTTGGAAGCCGTTGCAGATGCCCAGAATTGGTCGTTCTTGTTCAACGAACTCTTTGAGGTCTTTACGTAGTTTAGTTAGGGTTCCTGTTGCCCAGATTGCTCCAGCCCTAACGTAGTCGCCGTACGAGAATCCGCCCGGAAACACAAGCGCGTTATAGTCTAGAATGCTGTGATTTTTTATTACTTCGTTGAAATGAAGCACCTGTGCCTGTGCGCCCAATTCAGTGAAGGCTCGTTGGGTTTCGGCGTCACAGTTTGTTCCACCAACCCGCATAACAAGAACACGAACATCCTGAGTCTTCATGATTTATTTTCCTCCTAGGGCGCTTTTCCAGCGTCTCCTCAACTCTGGTATGTCAGCATGGAGTACCTGTTTGCCGTCCAAGCCAGTAACCGACATAACTTCATCGTTTGTTACTGTGCCAATTTCAGCGCAGTACACACCTTTCATTAGTGCCTCGAATTCTGTTTTGCGTTTTTGTGTTACTTCAACTAAAAATCTGCTGTTTGACTCCGAGAATAACACAAAATCGTTTCTGGACATTTGCTCGGTTCTGGGCACCTTGTTTAGGTCCAACTCTATCCCATATCCGCTACTAAACGCCATCTCCGCAGCCGCAACCGCCAAGCCCCCCTCGGACAGGTCGTGACATGCCCTGAGGTACCCGTTGTCGATGGATTTTGTAATCTGGTCCATAGTGTTTTTTGCCTGAGCCATTCTCACTTTTGGAACCGTGTTTCCTAGGATTCCCTTGTTTTGGTAGTACTGGCTGCCTCCCAGCTCAGGGTAAGTTTTTCCGACCATGTAGATGCTGTTTTTGGGCTGTTTAAGTTCCATAGAAACCGTTTTTCTTACGTCAGGGGTTATCCCGATTGCAGTAATTAGCAACGTGGGTGTTACTGGTCCTATGGGCGATTCGTTATACAGGCTGTCTTTTCCTGAAATGAAAGGTGTCTGAAAGCCCTTGGCAAAATCGTAACAGGCTTTACATGCGCTTACTAGTGAACCTAGCCTGTCAGGCTTCTGAGGATTACCCCACGTGAAGTTATCAAGCAGCGCTATTCTTCGTCCACCAACCGCCACATTGTTTCGTATTGCCTCATCTATGCTTGAGGCTGCCATCCAGTATGGGTCAATTTTTCCGTAGTTAGTGTTTAGTCCAGACGAAATAACTACGCCTTTCCATGAATCAGGTAGCGGTTTTAGAACTGCCGCATCGTTTGGTCCACCATACTTGCTTTGCAGCGGCTTTAGCACTGTGTTGCCTTTAACTTCGTGGTCGTAGGTTCGTATGACCGATTCTTTGCTTGCGATGTTTGGCATAGACAGCATCCCCCACAGTTCTTTGGTCAAGTCTGCTGGCTCTGGAAACGTTGGTTCATCCAGTTTTGGGGGCTGCCAGTCTGTGGTGCCCACAAATTTTGGTGGATTAAAAACAAAGTCGATGTCCAGTTCTGCAACGGTTTGTCCTTTGTATGTTACTTTTAGGATTCCGTCAGTTGTGAATTTGCCTATGGGGCTTGCCTTCACGTTTTCGGTTTCAAAAACTTCCAAAGCTTTCTTTAGATTTTTCTCTGAAACAGACAGCAGCATCCTTTCCTGCGATTCAGAGACATATATTTCCCATGGCGCCAAGCCCTGATACTTTAGCGGAATCTTTTCGAGGTAAACGTGAATTCCAAGATTTGAGCGCTCAGCCATCTCTCCAGTTCCGCACGAGATTCCGCCTCCACCGATGTCGGTTATGGCTGAGCCTAAACCCGCGTCCCGTAGCCTGTTAATTGCTCGTTTGACTCGTTCTTCTTCTATGGGATTTGCGATTTGAACTGCAGGTCTGGAGATTTCCTCGGACTCTTTGGTTAATTCTGCAGATGCAAAGGTTACGCCGTGGATTCCATCTCTTCCTGTTTCTCCGCCAACAAGAAGAGCAACATCTCCTGCTCTTGTATCTTTTACAAACTTGTCTTTAGGAAGAAGCCCAACACAGCCACAATAAACAACCACGTTGCCAACATAGCTTTCATCAAAATTTATGGCACCATTCACTGTTGGGATTCCCATGTTGTTTCCGTAGCTGCCAATCCCAGCAACCACGCCACTGTAAACATATTTTGGATGCTTTGTTCCAGCAGGAAGCTTACTGTAATCATAATCCAGAGGACCAAAACACAGCACATCCGTGCATGCTATCGGATCAGCCCACACCGCAAGTATATCACGTATCACTCCACCTGTTCCCGTTGCTGCTCCACCAAACGGCTCAATCGCAGACGGATGATTATGCGTTTCAACCTTTGCAGCTATGGCATAGTTTTTCTCAAAATCAATAATGCCCGCATTGTCCTCAAAAACTGAAATACACCAGTCGGGGTCAAGTTCTTCGGTTGCTCTTGCAATGTATGTTTTGAATAGGCTTCTGATTTGCTCATTTGGCGTTGATATGTCGCCCTTGAAGGTTTTATGGTAACAATGCTCAGACCACGTTTGACCAATAGTCTGAAGCTCCACATCTGTAGGATTACGTTTCTTTCTAGAAAAATAGCTTTGAACAAGCTTCATTTCAGTTAAGTTTAAGCCTATTCCCAACTCACCACTGATTTCGATAAGCTGCCCATCATCAGCGGTTTTCAAATCTATTTCTACCAGTTCAAAGGGCACGTCTTTTTTGACGTAACGACTCATTTTTCTTCCTCTATTACGTAACTGTAGTTATCCTTTGTTGGGTTAGCAAGAAGTTTTCGACACATCCCCTCCACCGCCTCCTCGGCTTTCTGTTTGGATTCTGCCTCAAAAACTACTATGTAGACCTTGCTTACGTTGACTTTTTTGGCGGAAAACTTTAATTCCTTTAAGGATTGAGCCGTCATTTCTCCCTCAGGGTCGGAGTGCCCCTGTTTGAGACTGACTTCGATTTTTGCGCGATACATTGTGATTGTTAGTGAAAAAATCAAAATTTAAATGTTGTCGAAACAAAATTGATATGAAAAGTTAAACTCTGTGTGAGTTTTGATGTTCCCGTTTTTCAGGCTATGTATTACAGGTCTGTAGGTTTGTTAAAAGATGGTTGTATGTATCAATTGTCTGTGTTTTTTTTTGGTTGGACTTTGGAAAGTTAAAGTAGGGAAAAATGAAAAAACCTTCATGTCGTCACCGAGCATGATCACTTTCCAAAGTCTGTCCCACCCTTGCTTTACCCCTTCTACATGGATGGATTATCCATCCCAATTTATAAGTTTTCTCTACACACAAATTGAATCCAAGTTGAATAACTCACCAAACAACATTAACGGATTTCAAACCAGCACAACCCAATTCAAAATGTTACCGTAGTTCCAGTTTTTTATCTTTATAGTGAGCAACAATTTTTCCTGAGCCCGTAACCTTTCCGATACGTTCCGCTTCTACTCCACTTTTCTCAAGGACAGAAATTGCCTCATCTGCATCGTTTTTGTCTACTAGCACAGCAAAGCCCCAGCCCATGTTGAAGGTTTTAAGCATCTCTTCATCTGTTATTTCACCTCCAATCTCAGGAGCTGTCCGCTGAATCAACTCAAAAATTGGTTGCGGCTTAAAATTCGTAAATTCAAACCCTATTCCCGTGGAGTGTTTCATGAACCTGTCAAACTTGACGTATGCGTCTCCTGTAATGTGAATTGCACCTTTCACGTTGACCTGTTTTGTGGTGTTCAGGAATGACTTGACATAAATTTTTGTAGGTTCTAGCGCCTCAAAGACAACTTCTCTGTCAAAGCCGTCTGGGACATCAAACGGTTCATATTTGCCGCCCCACGTTTTGAAAAGAACTTTTCTGACCAAGGATATTCCGTTGCTGTGAACGCCTGAGCTTCTCATTCCCACAACAACATCGCCCTCTTTTATTGTTGTTCCAGTGATAATGTCCTCCTCTAGAACATCGCCTACGCTGGCAACAATCAAATCAAAGCCCTTCCCCACTGTTAACCCCTTTATTATGGCTGCAACATCGCCGATTTCGCCTCCTGGAACTGGACAATCGGATTCTTCTGCACCCTTTACTATGCCCTTTAGCCACTCCCTAACCAAATCTGGGTCAGAAACGTGAGCATGAAAATTGTCAACCAAAGCCAACGGCGTAGCACCTGACCGTATCACATCATTAACTGCCATGGCAACCCCATCTACCCCAATTGTGTCGTATTTGTCTGCTAACTGGGCAAGAAGAACCTTGGTGCCAACACCCTCAATGACAAGGTCCAAGTAACGGTCACCCGCAAGAAAGATGTTACCGTACGGAAGCTGAACAACCTTACCAAACTTGCCTAAAGTGTATGTTTTCTTCAACATCGAGAGCGCTTCTTTAGATTTTGCTCTTGTTTTCCTGTCCACGCCCGCCTCAGAGTAAGTAAGCTTCTTAGACACAGCACATTCCACACTTGACCAAATGCAAAGTTTTCTTATAAGTTACACTGCTCACAAACCAACAAAACAGCAGATAATGACCAAAAAGAACCAGAGCCCTATTAGGATACTAATAGAGGTACATTGTTGAAAACAACCTTTTTTCAGAAAAAATTCACGCAACAAAAACACCAAAACCAAACTAGTTAATGTAGAACACTAGCCCTCAGGTCGAAACATTCATAAACCCTGTCTCCGATTAACTCAGCACTTGAAAAATAAGGGTGAGGCATATGTCAAAACCATTTTACGCAAAATTTGAAGTTCCCGACGAGGTGGCAGATGCAGCCTATGAAGCCCTGCAAATAGCCAACCGAACAGGGTCTGTTAGAATAGGAACAAACGAAACAACAAAATCCGTAGAAAGAGGACAAGCAAAACTTGTCGTCATAGCAAACGACGTAGACCCTCCGGAAGTTGTAGCACATCTCCCACTCCTATGTGAGGAACGAAAAATCCCCTACGTATTTGTACCAAGCAGAGAAAAACTTGGGATCTCCTCAGGAATAGAAGTCTCCTCAGCCGCAGCTGCAATCGCCAACGTCGGCGAAGCAGTAGCACTGATAAAGGAAATCTCAACCAGACTCGAGGAACTAAAACAGAAGGGCTCTAGTGAATGAGCAAAAAAGAGGCACCTGATGAACTAGTTCCCGCAGAAGTCATTCAGGTTGTTGGAAGAACAGGACTCACTGGCGAAATCACCCAAGTGAGAGTCCGAGTTCTTGAAGGAATGGACAAAGGCCGCATCATAACAAGGAACGTAAAAGGTCCAGTGCGCGCTAACGACATTCTAGTCCTACGAGACACCGAAAGAGAAGCAAAACGACTCAGAAGATAAAATTAGAGGAAGAATGACCAGTGCCAAAAACAAGAGAATGTTCTTTTTGTGGACACGAGTTTCCACCAGGCACCGGAATGATGTACATCAAAAATGACGGAACAACAGTGTGGTTCTGTTCCAACAAATGCAGAAAAAGCGCAATCGACTTGAAACGAGACTCCCGCAAAGTTAAGTGGACAAAATACTTCGGAAAGGAAGAAAAAGGGAGAGCATAACTGAAAGGTTATCCCCTTTCAAAGTCAAGGTAACCATAAAAGTTTGGTGAACGACTATGAATATTGTAGTTCTTGGTCCTCCGGGCGTAGGCAAAGGAACATACGCAGGAGTTCTCTCAAAAAAGTATGACATCCCAACAATCTCTGTTGGAGACCTTTTCCGCAGAGCAATAAAGAACCAAACTGAACTAGGCAAAAAAATAAAAAGCTACGTATCCAGTGGCAACCTTGTTCCAGACGAAACAGTCATCGAACTAGTAAAAAGCAGACTAGAAGAAGACGACTGCAAAAACGGCTTTATTCTTGACGGATACCCCAGAACAGTTCCTCAAGCACAAGCCATGATGAAATTCAAAAAAATCGACGTTGCCCTCAACTTTATCGCCCCTGACGAAGTTATAATGGAACGCATCGGCGGACGAAGAACCTGCAACAAATGCGGAGCAATCTATCACACAAAAAACGTACCCCCAACAATTGAAGGCATATGCGACCAATGCAGCGGAAGACTAGTCCAACGCGCAGACGAAAAACCAGAAGTCATCAAAAACAGGCTAGAAGTATACCGCGAAAAAACACAACCCGTTGCTGACTATCTTCGAAAAAAAGGTTTGATAGCAGACATCGACGCAAACTACCCGATTGAAGAAATCGAAAAAATAATCAGCCAATGCAAAAAACATCTTCAAAACATAAAATAAGCCTAAACAAACCGCGCCTATTATCTTTTCATTAAAACACTTAGAGCATAACCTAAAAGCAACCAATCACTCAAATTAAACTAGAGGAGAAACCCCCCTTGCCGATAAGACAACCCATCGTTTCAGTTCTAGGCCACATAGACGCCGGAAAGACTAAACTACTTGACAAAATTAGAAAAAGTAGCGTCCAAGACCGCGAAGTCGGAGGAATCACCCAACACATCGGCGCAAGCTACTTTCCAGTAGACACCATAGCCAAAATCTGTGGACCACTGTTTAAGGGACTGAAAAAAGACGTACAGCTTCCAGGACTACTGGTCATCGACACCCCAGGCCATGAAGCCTTTGTTAACCTAAGAAAAAGAGGCGGCGCAGTAGCCGACATCGCAATTCTTGTAGTCGACGTGGTAAGGGGATTTGAGGCACAAACCTACGAGTGCATCGAAATCCTCAAAGAAAAAAAGACGCCATTCCTTGTGGCAGCAAACAAAATTGACCGCATACCAGGATGGAAACCTCACCCAGACGAAACATTTTCAGCATCATATAAAGACCAAGACCCATACGTTCAGCAAGCCCTAGACGAAAACCTGTACCGAATCATGGGAACATTTTCTAGACTAGGATTTAGAACAGACAAATTCAACAACGTAAAAGACTTCACCAAAACAATCGCCATCGTCCCCACAAGCGCAACAACAGGAGAAGGCATACCTGAACTTTTAACTGTCCTTGTAGGTTTGACCCAACAGTACCTAAAGGCTAGGCTCAAAACAACAGAAGGACCAGCAAAAGGAACAGTCCTAGAGGTTAAAGAAGAGCCAGGATTAGGAATCACAGCCAACGTGATTATTTACGATGGAACACTACAAAAAGGCGACCTCATAGTTGTTGGCGCCAAAGAAAAACCGATTGTAACAAACATTCGTGCAGTTTTCTTGCCTAAGCCCCTAGACGAAATCAGAGACCCCCGAGACAAGTTTTCTTCAGTTACTTCTGTTTCAGCTGCAGCTGGAGTAAAGATTGCAGCACCAAACCTTGAGGACACATTAGCAGGCGCCCCATTGTATGCGGTTCCATCTGAAGATCAACTTGAACAATACATGAAGCTGGTCTCAGAAGAGGTCGAACAAATCAAAATCACAACTGACCTAGACGGCATTGTTTTAAAAACTGACGCCTTGGGCTCTCTTGAAGCAATTGCCGAAAGCCTGAAACGAAACAACGTTCCAATAAAGCTGGCTGACGTTGGTGATGTATCCAGACGTGACGTAACTGAGGCAGCAGTTGTCAAAGAACGAGAGCCACTTCATGGAGTTATTCTAGCATTCAACGTTAAGGTTTTGCCTGACGCCGAAGAAGAAGCAAGAAACCGCGATATCCGCATATTCAATGAAAGAACCATTTACAGCCTCATAGATGAATACCTAGCATGGCTCAAACAAGAGGACGAAACAAGACTTGAAGAAGAATTCAACAGACTGGTCAAACCCGCCAAAGTCAAGTTTCTTCCCGGATATGTGTTCCGAAAAGCAAAACCCGCAGTTATCGGCGTTGAAGTTTTGGCAGGAAAAATAAAACCAAAACAAGTTCTCACCAAAGAGGACGGACGTAACGTAGGAGAAATCTTACAAATTCAAGACAAAGGCAAAGCAGCTTCAGAATCGGGTGTCGGCTCACAAGTAGCAGTTTCATTAGGCAAAACAGTCGTAGGACGACACATCCATGAAGGAGAAAATTTCTATGTTAAAGTGCCTGAATCTCATGCAAAGCTACTTTTGACCAAGTTCGAAGATCGCTTGTCGGCTGAAGAAATTGAAGCCCTAAACGAGTTTGTTGAAATTAGGCGTGCCGAGTCTCCTTTTTGGGCAGCTTAGTTTTTTGATTGATTTTGGCAAGTGATTCCGAATACATAGGTTTTATTAAGTCTTAATATGCCCTATTTTTTGTACTACAACAACGAACAGGCTCCATCTGCCAATTAGCCAGTGGATTAATTGAGAATCGGAGTAAATGTGAGGGCGAATGAAAACTAACTCAAAATCCATAACGGAAAGAAAAGCTTCCGTTTTCCGAGAGGTATATCCAATTGATGAGCCCTACGTATACGCCGCAGTTGTTACTGAACCAAATACTCAACGAATAAAGTATGAATTGATTGAACCTACGCTTCTCAAAGAAGAGGAAGAGCAACTCAAAGAACTAAAAGGAATACTTGTTGAGGAAATCGATGTTAATCTTAAAGAAATTGGAACAAGAACCAAGGCTGAAGAGTATCTGAAAGCAAAAATTCATGAAGTCATCACAGATTACCGCCTGAAAATCGACGAGGAAGCCGTTGATAAGTTAACATACTACATTATACGCGACTTTCTAGGCTACGGAAAAATAGACCCACTCATGAAAGACCCACTAATCGAGGACATCTCAGCAGACGGAGTCAACATACCAATCTACGTTTGGCACCGCGACTACGAATCACTTCCAACAAACATTATCTTCAAAAATAGCACAGAACTAAACTCGTTCATCGTAAGATTGGCTTACTTAACGAAAAAAAACATCTCTCTTGCAATGCCTATTCTTGATGCTTCCCTACCAGACGGTAGCCGAATACAGATGACCTACGGAAGCGAAATTACACGAAGAGGCTCAACATTCACGATAAGGCGCTTCCGTGTTGACCCACTAACAATTTCTGATTTAATCTCCCTTGGCACAATCTCCTCAGAGATGGGTGCATATTTTTGGTTTGCCATCGAAAACAGAGCCTCCTTCCTTGTAGCAGGAGGCGTTGCCGCAGGAAAAACGACTATACTCAACTGTTTTTCGATGTTCATCAAACCTGGACTAAAGCTGGTCAGCGTAGAAGATACTGCAGAACTAAATTTGCCCCATGAAAACTGGATTCCATCAGTTGCAAGAACAGGATTTGGTCATGATCCAAAAGGATCTGGAAGTGTTACACTCTTTGACCTTTTGAGGGCAGCAGTCAGGCAAAGACCAGACTATCTGATTGTAGGAGAAGTTCGAGGAGAAGAAGCATATACGCTGTTCCAAGCCATGGCAACAGGACACCTAGGAATGGGAACAATCCACGGTGAATCTGCGAGTTCAGTTATTCACCGTTTGGAGTCAGAACCAATGAACATCCCAAGACCGCTCTTAACAATGATTAATGCCATTCCTGTTCAGTTGCGAACTGAAGTTGATGGAAAACCTGTTCGAAGAACGCGTTCAATAACTGAGATTGTTGGGATAGACCCTAAGACAAGGGAACTTTTAACGCATGAGGTGTACCGGTGGGATGCGAGAACTGATTCCTTTGTTTATTCGGGGCATAGTCACCTGATACAAGAGAGAATGAAACGCAAGGGGCTTAATGAGAAAGAGGTTCAAACTGAACTCAATCAAAGAAAAACGGTTTTAGATTGGATGGTAAAACAGGGGATTCGCAAGTACACCGACGTAGTTTCGGTTATCAGAGAGTATTATGCTGATCCCACTCGTGTCTTCCGAAAGGCTAGGTTGGGAATATAATGAGCACAAACGACAAAAGAAAGTGGCTCAAAAAAGCCTATTATCGCATCAAAAGTGTTTTTCAGAGCAGTTCCACGCCTAGTAATAGCTGGTTTTCAAGGTGGAGTGAGAGTCTCAGATTGGGCAAAACTAAGCCTCAGGTTTTTGCGTATCAACTTGTGGGAGAAAGAACAACGCGGCTGTTTCCACTATTCAAAGATCTTGATGGCAGTTTAAAAAAATCAGGAATGAAAACCAACTTCAAAGCGTACGTAAGCACAGCAATTCTAGCAAGTTTGCTGGTGTCAGCCTCAATAATTATTGTTGTTCCATCACTGCTGTTTTTCGTTTTTAATCTTTCTGTGTTGATGGCGCTTCTTTTTGGAGTTGGAATGAGTTTGCTCGCTGGAGCTGTAACTGTGATTGGTTTTTATGCTTATCCAAGCTACAAAGCAGATAGCCTAAAAAGAGCCTTAGATGATGACCTTCCATTCACTGCAGGGTACATGTCAATTTTGGCAGGAGCAGGTGTACCTCCAGATTTTATATGGCGATCTTTAGCTCAAGTTGACGATTCGTTGGCAGTCTCTAATGTTGCAAAAAACGTGGTTCGGGATGTGGAGCTTTTCGGCTTTGATGTCAATTCAGCACTGGAAACAACATCTAATCTAACACCTTCTGAAAGATTCAAAGAACTACTTGAAGGATTCATTTCAGTCGTTCACTCAGGAGGAAGCATGGTAAAATATCTCAGAAACCGCTCCCAGCAATACATGAAGCTAAAACAGATTGCACTGAAACGTTTCTCTGACAGCCTTGCAGTTTTAGCAGAATTTTATGTCACTTTGATGGTAGCGGGGTCTCTAATCTTTGTAGTAATGCTTGCGGTTATGTCAATGCTAGGTGGCGGGGGCTTTGGTCCATTAGATTCTCGTCTAATGTTACAGCTCCTTACATATCTTGGCTTACCGATAGGCTCAGTGATATTTCTAATAATAATAGACATGATTTCACCGAAGAGATGATTTATGCCTAAAATCGAAACATGGGAAAAGAAAATCGCGTGGATTGTCTCGGGTTCCCTAGGACTCATCATATGCGTTACAGCTATACTCCTCCTCAGGGACAGCCCCCTCTTTGATGAGTATTTTCTAT
Source organism: Candidatus Bathyarchaeum sp. (assembly GCA_026014495.1). Lineage (GTDB taxonomy): Archaea > Thermoproteota > Bathyarchaeia > Bathyarchaeales > Bathyarchaeaceae > Bathyarchaeum. Next base: position 11,023 of record JAOZIF010000136.1, on the reverse strand, counting down.
TGGCGGTGGTAATCACTGTTTTTCCTCCTGCAGTTCTTGATTACGTGGACTATCGTTGGAAACGATCAGTAGACAAGCATTTTCCTGACCTGTTTCGAAGCATAGTTCAAGCCCAAAAAAGTGGAATGACCTTGCCACAAGCCTTGGAAGAAGCTTCCAAAAGAAATTACGGATCCATGACCAAGGAACTGCAAAAAATGGTGGCTCAGATGAGCTGGGGAGTCTCCTTTGAAGATGCCCTTCAGTCCTTAGGTAAGCGTGTTGACACTGCGCTTATGAGGCAAACAATTCCGTTGATTCTTGAAGCTCAGCGTTCAGGAGGGCAGGTTGAAAAAGTTTTTGAGCCTCTAGAAAAATTTGTGCAGACAACTTTAACGTTTGATGATGAACGTAAAACACAGACTAGACCGTATCTTGCAATAATCTACGTAGCATTCTTTGTTTTTCTTTTCACGGTTATTATGCTATTCAAATCATTCTTTGTTGACGTGACGGATTTTGAACTCAGCCAATTTGAGTTAATGTCAACTAGTGAGGCAAGAAGCATTTTCTTTCACATGAGTGCAATCCAAGCATTCTTTGGAGGTTTGGTTGCAGGTAAAATGGGCGAAGGAACTGTTGGCGGAGGTTTAAAACACAGTGTCATTCTGTTGACCTGTGGATATTTAGCATTCAAATTTATAGTGTGACGGAGAAAAGGACAAAGTGAGAAAGCTATTGCGGAACAGGAGGGGAATAACCCCAGTGCTAAGCAGTCTCTTACTGACTGTAATCGCAGTGGCGGGTATGTCAATTGCTGTTGGCGCTACATATGTTATCACTGATGGGCTACACGATAATATGGGTGAACGCCTTATTGTCGAAGATGTTTGGTTTAACTCAAAAAATCAGGTTTCATTGTATGTTCGTAATGTAGGCAAGGTTCCAATCGAAATATCTTCTGTATATGTGAATCGCACAAGGCAATCGATTACAACTCTTGAGTTAGAACAAGGGGAACATGGATGGTTAAACGTAAAGTACAAATGGAAAGCAGACTCGGCATACGAAATTAAAGTTGTAACAGAGAGGGGAACAATTGTTGTGGACTATTACATGGCGCCGATTTAAACGTGACAAACGCGGTGTCAGCAACGTGATTGTTGTTGCCCTCAGTCTAGTGATTATTTTGGCTATCGTTTCGGATATTGTTTTGTGGAATTATGAGATGACCCAAGTGGATTGGGAAAAAATGAAAGAAAACATCAACATCACCAACGTTGAGAGCGTCAAGAAAGAGTCTGAATTTACCTTCGAAAACAACGGGGGGCTAACAGTGCATCTGGTTTCATTGTGGGTAATAACCGAAAAAGACCATCAACAGTACGACGTAAGCGTCTTTGTGAATTCTGCAGAAACAAAAACATACACGTCAGAAGACATATCTTTACCAGCAGAAAGTTACACAATCAAAGTTGTAACAGAACGTGGAAACATAGCAGTCTATTCTGGAAATTAAGTTATTGTGATACACAACTCTTCAAGGCATCTATTGCAGCATTCTGATCTTTACCTTCAATCAAATCAATCTTGTAGAGTGCTGCCAATTTTTTGCCACTTTCAGTCATTTTTGGAATCACAACAAGACAAGCTTGGTCTGGATTAGCGTCGAAAACCTTAGCGAACATAGAAATCACTGACTGTTCAGATACAACACCGTCATTAGATGTTGCTAAGTCAATCGCAGTTGTTTTCTTCTTTTTAGAAGAAACCGCAATTAAATCAAACATGTGGCGCGTTCCAGATTTTCCGTCCAAGAAACCTGGACTTTCGATTTCGAATCCCTTATCTCCCAAAAATTCCATAATGGGAGCAATCATAATCCAACCTACCGTTGCCTCTTTTGCCGCTTCTGGGGTCAAAGTGTAGGAGTAAACGTCTTTGTAGATTGCTTCGTCGAAAGTGAAGTTTTCTTCGCATTTTCGACAAAAATGTGCTGGAACTGGAATGTCAAAGCTCTTTGAACATTGGTTACAGGTGCACCATACTCCTGCTTTGTGATGGTCCACATCAGGAGCGAGTAAAGGTTTGTTACATTTAGGACAGATTAGTTTGCCTTCTTTTTGAAAGTGGTCTTCAGTGTCGATGTATCCACATTTTATGTGTTCAATCAAGGCGCTCTTTTTAACGTCAAACGACTTGCAGTGGGGGCAAGTATAATGAATCGAAACGTTCGCTGAATTACATGAGGGACAATAGACAATTTTGTCGTAAAGCTTTCTCTCTAGAACACCACCATCAGAGAGACTCTGCAAAAAGTCTTCGGTGCTAGAGTCCCCAACTAGGTTATCCACAATTGGATATCTAAAACCCTGCTTTGGGTCAAAAGTTGGATTCAGTGCGTCAAGCTCTCCGCTAACAAACTTGCTAATAAGAAGCTGCACGTTATGGTCCTTGTACAGCTTAAGCAATCCCTTTTTAGAGGCTTTTGGCATGCATTGTCTCCTTTTGATTTGCGGTTATAGGAGTTTCCATCAACCGCATCTAAAGCAAAGCTAGCTTATGCTTCACAGTTGTTTAAAATGTTACGGAGGCGTAATTTATACTTTGCATTCATGTTTGTATTACACATCATCCATGACACAGAAGAACATGAAATGATTCACATAAGGCAGTTACAAGTTACACATAAAAACGGCTGATGGTAAAATGCTGGCTGTCGGGCATAGAGCAAATGTTGTCTATTTCAAGGACATAGCATGTGTTTTTAGAGGCATGAAAGGGAGTGTATTATGAATGAAGTTGAGTCAAAATTAAATAAGAAGGCCATTATCTTAAGTAATACACACCCAAAATGGTTCAAGTGTTTAAGACAATATCGTGAGGGAAAGTATCAGTGGAATCTAAAGGACAAAACGATGGTTCAATGTTCAAATGGACGTCCCAAAAGGGACTGTTAACAATAGGGTCGTTTTTTGCTCTAGCATTTGTTTCCGAATATTTCATTGTCTCTTTTTTTGCAGGCTTAGGACTAACACAAGTTTCTGCAAACCAGTTGTACGCCAGTACATTGTTTCATATTCTTCCTTTGGCAGTGATAGCTGTCTTAGTCTTAAGCTGGTTATACCTTACAAAATATGTAGCCATTAGACCACGTGTAAAAGCTCCGTCTAAGGCATCAAAAAGTCAGGTAAGGCGTGCAAGAGGAAGAAAAAAGCGTAAAACACTCACACAAAACACGTTTGGAACAGTCAAAAAAGTTTTCACCAAAATCACCGCAACTCTTTCTAGCGAAGGCTCAACTAAACAACATCAACTCAGTTTCAGTAGAACTGCCCTTGAAAGCACATTAACTGTCTTAACGATTTTTTTGCTGTCAGCTATCCTAGTGTCGGTATTAATTTATCCAAAACTGTTCACCGATTTTGCTACTGCATTATACAGCACAACTTCGCCACTACAAGGAGTTATGGAGGGACTCGGTAATGCATTGGTTCCTATTGCTAGTAGCTTAGATTCTATAGCCCCAGCTTTTGGAAACATCTTTGGAGGATTTGTCTCAAATAGTGCACAGTCATTAACTCAGAGTGACATCGTGTTAAGATATGTTTTGTGCCAGAATGTGGCGGCGTGGATTTCAGCCATTTCTGCAGTAGTATACGTAAGGCACATTACCAAATCGTAGCACATTAGATAGTCTTGGCTAGACAAATGGAATGCAACTGCCAGCATGCTACAAACGGATTATTTGTATGGTTTATTGAGATATTCGGGTAAAAGATAAAAGCCATTCTTGTTCTACAAGAGGTTATGCAAAACCCAATCTTCTCAGTTATAACAACTGGACGCGGCGAGAAAGATACAAAAGCCCTCAAAGAGGCATTTAACAACTGGGAGATTGCAAAAAAGGTTTTTGAAGAAAAAACAGGAAAAAGCAATGCAATCGAGTTTTTGGTTGCAGATGCAGGAGAAAACGCAGAGTTCCCCGAAATCTGTGATTGTAAAATAATTTCTCCTAGAGAATATGAAAAGTACAGAAAAGAACTGTTAAAGTCGGGAATAATCAAGTACCCAAAGTGGGATACTCCTGCTATAGGACGGAATTTAGGGTTTAGGCATTCCAAGGGAAAAATAATTGTTTTTCATGACATTGACTCACTTTTCTCGACAGGAACAGAAATGGATAAAGACTACATTTTTTCGGATTTAGACGAGTACAAAAACTATTTTGAAGTAATGTATTCTGCATTCAAACACAAAGATGTTGTAGCCACGGTTCCATCATTAAGACCAAGAGACAGCCTCAAGCTTGGAAGACGATTTGGAATAATGGGAGCGAACTTTTTGACTTGGTTTTCCCTCAAGCTGCCAACAATACAAATTTTGGGAATTCCAGTGATGGGGGCAAGCGTTCCCGGATGTAGCATAACATTGTTGCGTGACGTTGCATCCAAAATGTCCAAGGACGGGTATGGACCTTATGATTCAGAGTTGGGAGTTTCTGAGGACCAAAAGATTTCTAGATTAATGAGAAGGTTCGGAAGAATCTCATATGAACAGCAGGCCGGAGTTTTCACAAGAACCATAACCAGAGTAAGCGATGGCTATGACATCGCAAAGTCTCTTGGCTACGCGATAAAAGGGTCGACATACTACATTTTTCCGGGACTTTTCAAATACCGCAAACACTCTCTGACAATCTAAAAAGTCATTGATACTCATTTTGTTGAGCTTTGAAGTTTTTTTATTGCTTCATCGATAACAGACTTTAGTCCATCAAGTCCCACAGTTTTTGTTTCTTTAACAGCAAGTCCCGTGTTTTCACTGAATTCTTCTATGTCACTTTTTAGCTCGTTTAGGTTGTCTAGAGAATCGATTATAATTAACCCATTAAGGTGTTCAAATTGCTCTTTTATGCCTTCCAAGTTCCAGTCAAAGATTTCTCGAAAATATTCGGTTTGTTTGAGATTTGAAGGCATCCATCCTGGAGACAAATAGAAGTAACTGCATTTTGGGTCTGCCTGTAGAAGGTTTTTGTGTCCGCCAAGAAGGCAGTCGATGCAATTTAAGGCGTCAACTTTGACGGCATTGCGGTATTGTTTGACGATTTTTTTGATTCGTGGATGGCACATGTCGCCGTAGACAACAACTATTCCGTTTTCTGCGTGGTCTTTTGCTTTTTTGAGCGCAGAAACTATTTCTTTTTCTAGTTCAGCGTAAACTACGTGTAGACCTGCATCCAAGAAGTGAACATCAACATCAAGTTGTTTTTGTTCTATGAGTTTTTCGATTTCTTTTCGCAAGATACCGCAAGAAATGAGAAGGGGGCGGGGTTTGCTGGGCAAGCTTTGTGTTCCTGCTACTTGTTTTCTAGTTCAGAAATCCAGTTGTCCAGTTTTTCTCTGGCGTCTTCGTCGCCCATTTGTTCCATTGGGTGTTTCATGAGGTATGCTGAAGTGTATGTTAGGTTGCCGCTTATTCCTTTGTCTAGGGCTAGTTGTGCGCATCTTATTGCGTCGATTGCTACTCCGCCTGAGTTTGCTTTGTCGTCTACGTCTAGTCTGATTTCCATGTTGTAGGGTATGTTTGCGAACATTCTTCCTTCTATTCTGATGAATGCTAGTTTGGTGTTACCCAGGAAGGGAATAAAGTCGCTTGGTCCGATGTATATGTCTTTAGCGTTTAAGCGTTGTTTTTCGGGTATTTGACTTTGTACGGATTCGGTTTTTGAGATTTTTTTGCTTTCCAGCCGTTCTCGTTCAAGCATGTTAGCAAAGTCTGTGTTGCCGCCGACGTTAATCTGGTATGTTCGGTCTATTGATGCTCCGCGGTCTACGCAAAGTTTGGCTAATGTTCTGTGAGTTATTGTTGCGCCGATTACGCCTTTGACGTCGTCTCCTACAATTGGAAGACCTGCAGCCTCAAACTTTTTGAGCCATTCTTTATTGGATGCAATAAATACGGGCATGCAGTTTATGAATGCGCAACCTGTTTTAAGGGCGATGTTTGCCCAAAATTCTGTGGCTTTCTGGCTGCCCACAGGCAGATAGTTGATTAGGATTTGTGCTTTTGTTGCTTTTATTTCTTCAATTGCTTCTTTTTCGAGTTCTTGTGTGGGTTTTGTTTGTTTAATTGGGTTAATCATGCTTGCAACGTAGATGCCTACGCCGTCAAGAGTTGGGCTTTCTTTGACTTTTCTTGTTGTGCAACTCGATGCACTGTCAACCCAGTCTACGTAGTTTGGGTCTGAAAAGATTGCTTCGTTTAGGGGTCTGCCTATTTTGTTTTCTCCGACATCGAAAGCGCAAACAAATTCGAGGTCTTCGATTCCGTAACCTCCGATTGTTTCGTGCATTAATCCTAATTTTTGGGTTTTGTTTCGCTTGTAGTATTCGATTCCTTGAGCTAGACCAGCGAAACAGTTTCCTACGCCAATTACGCCAACCCTAATTTTGCCCATGTAATCACATTCTCTTTACTCTTCAGCAAATAGTAAGTGGTTCTTCTTTATTTCTTTCGGTTATTTGAGGAGCTGATGGCGGTTATAGGCTCTTCGTATTGTCCAATAATTTAGGTAAAACAGGCTTTTTGTTTGGTTTTTCACTAAAAACGTGTTTCAACAATGCTCTGTTATGGGGGAATATATGTTTGAGATAGTTTTAATTCTCTAAGTTTACTGTAGTTTGTTTATGCGAATGTGGATGGTAGACCCGAAGATTATGTGTCGCCAGCATCTTTTGGGGGAGCATGTGGAGATTCACATGTTTATTGGAACTTTGTGTCACGGAAAAACTGTGAAGGGCTATTTGGAGAAGGGACTGCTTGAAGTTCACAGCATGTATGCTCGTCACGAAGAGCTTGTTGAAGAGATGAAGCGCAGAGGCTACAATCACTGCTCAGATGTTGATGAGAAATGGCAGTCTGTGAAAAAGTTGGGGTTTGTTGATAAAAAAAAGAGCCTAGAGGATTTGTTGAAGCGCTGTTCAAGATGTGAACGCAGATACAAAGTATACAGTTCTAGTTGAGCAAGCACACCTGTAAGTAACGTGATTTGTTGTTGCTTAAGTTTTTCATAAAAAAGACTGTTTTCAACAATGTACCTCTATTAGTCTCCTAATATGCTTGGCTGGTTTTTGTTGCCAAATCTTTTTAGTTTATTTTGTACATATAATTTAGTAATCTTGTTTGTGAGGTAAGGAAGCATAAATATAGCCCAAAAAAGAGCTGCGGTATACGTTAGTGTTCTGTTACTAACTTTAAGTATAGCAGGAGTAATTTTTGAAACCAGTTTAAGCTGCGGCAGTATCAGCGACAAAGTAATTCGTGTTGCTTGTATGGGAGACAGCATAACAGAACTCACTAACTACCCAGATGACCTGCAGGCGATGCTTGGGGTGGGTTATATTGTAGGAAATTTTGGGGTTAGTGGCTCAACTGTGCTGCTTGACACGTACACGCCATACATGCACCAGACAGCGTTTATTGATGCAAAAAATTGTCTACCAGACATTGTGATTATAATGCTTGGAACCAACGATGCCCGAACAGACAACTTTCAATCAATAGACAACTTTGTAGCAGACTACACAATGCTAATCAACAGCATCCAATCCAGCAAAACAAAGCCACAAATTTTTATTGTAAAACCGCCACCACTTTTTGAAAATGAACTTGACCTAAAAAGTCAAAACTTGTTAAAGGGAATAATTCCGCGTATTGAACAAACAGCAAATGCACTTGGCTTACAGGTTATCGATGTTTATTTTGCCCTAGAAAATCATCCAGAATATTTCCAAGACGGAGTACATCCCAACAACGAGGGCGCAACAGTAATAGCAGAACAAATTTACAACGCAATTATTTCTACCGAAACTTGAGGTTCGCATGTTTTAGCCGATAAGTGTCCTCAAAACAGGCACTTTCTTCATGAGAAGAACTAACCCAAGCGTAACAAAGAGGGTAACTGCTGTGATAACAGGGACGCCAATAATGGGGTTCATTGTTGTAAGACTTAACTTGAACCCTAAGTAGCCTCTTTGAAGGGTTTCCATGATGATTAAGTGGAAGAGGTAGATTGGCAAAGTGTTTTTGCTGATTGCATGAACAACACGGCAGATAATGGGATGCTTGTTTTTTGGCCAATCTGCGGGAAACTTGCTTAAAATCAGAAACATAGTCACGGATGATAGTATAACGTTTACCGACAAGTAGTCAAAGAAGAAGTAGTTTTGACCGATAGAATAAAAATGAAAGTGCATGAGCCAAGTGCTAACTATCGTGAAAAGGAAACTTGAAAAAAAGAGCCCGTATACGATTGAGGGGCGTACGTTTATTCTTTGTAGGTAAACGCCTAAAATGAAGTAGCCTATTGTTCCGCCCATAACAAAAAGGGTATCGTTCAAAGAATATCCTGTAATCAACTGGATAACAGGTACAACTGATACGCCTATGAACCATAAACCTATGAGATACTTGAGAATTTTGTTGGAATCACAAGAAACTATTGCACGCAAAATAGGGGTAATCAAGTAAAGACCAAGTATAAGATAAAGGTACCAAAAATGGTAATAAGCTCCAGAAAATAAGCTTAAAAACGAGCCTTCAACAATGTTGCTCAAAGTAACGGGCATTTGGGTAACAAAAAATGCCCATGCAAGGTAAACTGCACTCCAGAAGATAAAAGCTAACCCGATGCGATTGAACCGTTTTTTTAAGAAGACACGAATAGGTTCGTTAAGTTTTGAGGGCTGAAGCAGCAATGCGCCGCTTAGAATAATAAACAATGGAACACAAGGCAAAGTAAAAGATTTGTAAACGGTAGAAGTCCACCAATACAACGCTGACTCAAGAGGACTCGCCATTATGGTAGTGTAGTATTCGTTGGCTGCGTGAAGCAGCAAAACCAAAATTATGCCGCAGGTACGAATAAGGTCTACGGGAAGAGCGAAATCGTTAGCAGTTTCGTTGTTCTCGGTATCAGCGATTGCGATGGGAAAGCACAATCCAAACGTGGTTTACCGTCCACAGTCTTAGTTCGCTTATTAATATTTTACGTAAAGACCCTGAATTACAAATGATACCATAAGAAACCCGTCAATTTACAACAAAAAGTGCGTGGATATGAAATCTGAACATTCACCAAAACTGAGAGGTCAACATGGCACTTTTTTCGTTGCGTATGCTGATCATAAGCAAATCTTAATTTGGATAATCCAACCAACTGTTTCATGCATACACACTTTGGAGGATACACAAAATGAAGATTGGAGTACTAACAGGTCAACCAGAACCAACAAAAGGCTTTGATGAAACATTCTATTACGTTAAGTCCTGCACAGGCAGAATCAAAAAGCCAGCAGACAACGTTTATAACACAATCAGCTGCTTTGGCGATAACGTAACTGCAAGAAAAAGACCTGAGTGGGTAGCTACTTCTAAATCAGGCAAAGCAGTCAGAACCAACAAAAACTACCGGTTTCTTTGGGACCACATATGCCCAAGCGTTGAAGATTACAGGCTACAGATTCTTGATTTAGTAAATGAGACACTAAAAGCTGACGTAACGGGAATTCATTTAGAGTCCATAGGCTTTCCCAGAACTGAATACTGCACATGCAGCAGATGTGTAGAAAACCACAAAGAAAGCAACCTAGAATGGACTGAATGGCGAGCAAAAACAGTAACTGAACTTGTAGCAGAAGCCTCAAAAATAGTTAAAGAGAACGAAAAGAGCTTTTCAGTAACAATACTACCAGACCCATGTTTTGGCAAAGAAAGATACGGCGAAGACTTCCATGCACTAGCAGAGTATGTTGACTTCTTTCTTGTCCCCATCTACGACATGTCATACTCACCAACTTACTGGCTGGAAACGTTGGCACTTGATTTTAGTAAACAACTCAAAAAACCGCTCTACATCGAACTTTACGCAAGCAACCCCGGACCTAAAATAAAAAACATATTAGCAGCAATTGTTTCCGTAGCCAACTACGCTGATCAGATCATACTTGCTACACATGACCCTTGCCTGACTAAAGAAATACAAGAAAAAATCGTCACAGACAACGAAATCGTCAAGTTTCTACAAAGACACAAATGCGAACATATAACAAACATAATTGAAAACTGGAAAAAAGAACTGTCAGGTACAGATTCAAGTCTTTAGAAAACACAAACTAACCAACCAAATATGGTGCGGGGGCGGGATTCGCACCCTAAGTTACTAGTAAAATATTCACTCTATTTCCTTTGATTGTGGTATTCCTATCCATCTTGGAGTTCTTTTCATGTATTCCCGATAAGTGTCACCATACTTTTCTAGAAGGAAGGCTTCCTCAGTTCTCGCATAAAAATGCATTAGGATTAAATCTATTACCGCATATAACACATAAATCCAAGAAGCACAAGCTATTCCTATACCTAAATCAGCCAAAAAACCTGATAAAAAAACAGGATTTCTAGAAATTCGGTAAGTTCCTTTGGAAACAAGTTCATCAAGTGGCGTAGTACCAAAGGAGACAAAACTTATGAGACTTATAATAATAGATAGAACCCAGATCGTAAGACCTGCATAAAACCATAATGTACCTAGATTAATTGGTAAGAAGACACTGTAGACCATACTGGCAAGTGCAAGTAAGAAAAACAATTTTTGTGAGGTTTTCTTGGCTCCAGTTTTGTGTCCATTAGGTGCGTACCTAAATTTCTTCATTGCTTTTTTCCCAATTAGACTCCATGATATAAAACCAATCAAAAGACCAAGAAGTACAAAAATCCAAGCATTCCATAAGCCTAACTCAAAAACAGGTATAAAAGACAAACTTTCCCCCAACAAGTTCCTTTTATTGTCTGATTTTTTATTAAAATTTATGTTTATTTTTTAAACTATTTACGACCGCATAAAACGTTACGTGATGTTTGAACTCCACCCAAATCTACCAGTAAATTCGTGTTAAGTTCAGCCCCCAACAAAAGCTCAAAACAAGCATATTACTAAAAAATAATCTTAAAAACGGCTTAATTCATGGTGCGGGGGGTGGGATTC